>NZ_JADFUE010000009.1:0-169924 GCF_054967145.1 Bradyrhizobium sp. UFLA06-24 | reverse complement strand
TGGCCGTTCGGGCCATGCTGGGCGACCAGCGACGACACCGGATCGTTGAAGGCGGCCGAGTTTGACCAGTCCCGCACGGCGCGGCTCGGCGCGCGTTCCATGATCTGCGACCAGTTTTCCTTGGTCTCGATCTGGACATTGAGACCGACCGATTTCCACATCTCGACCAGCACCTGAGCGGTCGCGACCTGGTTGGTATAGTAGTTGTTGAGCAGGCGGTACGGGATCGGATCGCCCTTGTAATTGGCCTGCTTCAACAGATCCTGCGCGAGCTTGGGATCGTAAGCCGGCACGTCCCAATCGGCGTTGAACATGTCGCCGTAGAATTCCCACTGCAGGCCCTTCGGCACGCGGGTGCGGCCGGCCCACAGGCTGTCGACGATGGCCTGGCGATCGATCGCGTGGGTGAAGGCACGGCGCACCAGCGGGTTGGCGAGCACGGCGTGGTTCTTGTCGAACACCGTCAGGCGGTGATTGAGGATGGTGCCGCCCTGCACTTCGAACGCGGAGTTCTTCTCGATGCCGGCGATCTGATCCGGCGGGATGTCGCAGGCGAACTGGTATTCGCCCGACAGCAGTCCGTTGATGCGACTCGCAACCTCGGGCACCTCGAGGAAGCGGATGCGCTTGAGCGGCGGACGGCCGCCCCAATATTCGTCGTGGGCCTCCAGCGTCAGCGACACGTCGGGCTTGAGCTCGACGACCTTGTAGGGGCCGGTGGTCACAGGCTTGCGGGCCCAGTCGAGATAGCTTGCGGATTCATCCCAGGCGCGGCGGTTCATGATGTCGGAGCCGTAGCGCGACAGCCGGCCCTCAATGGTGACGTCGGGCGTCGCGTTGTAGAAGCGCACCGTGTACTTGTCGACGGCGTCGACGCGGACGAGGTCCGGCCAGATGCGGCGGGCAACGGCCGGCACATCAGGCGGCAGCTCCTTGCCCGGACGTGGCGTCGGGATTTTCTCGAAGGCCTGGATGGTCGAGCGGCTCTTGGCCTCGGTCTCGCCGAACATGCGCTCGCGGCTGAAGGTGAAGACGACGTCTTCGGCGGTGAGCTCGTCGCCATTGTGGAATTTGACACCCTGGCGCAGCTTCACTTCCACGGTCTGGTCGTCGATGCGGCGCCATTCGGTGGCGAGACCCGGCACGGCTTCGAGGTTGCCGCGCCAGTTCTTGGAGATCAGCCCTTCCCAGATCGAGGAGAAGAACACGCGCTCGCCGACATTGGACTGCTCGCGCAACACGTCGAGCACGTTGGCATTGGTGACCTTCTGCACCGCGATCGTCACCGACGGACGATTGTCCCCTTGCGCGATGGCAAAGCGCGGCAGCAGCAGCATGCCGGCGGCAGCGCCGCCGGATTTCAGGATGGTGCGACGGGTGAACTTGCTCATGAGAATGACCCCAGCCCTCTGCGGTATCTGTTATTCAGCGAGACCGAGCGCGGCGAGATGCGAAGCGCCCTTGCGAACGTCGTCGTGATTGCGCAGTTCGAGAATCAGCCGCGGATCGGAATTCAGCCGGCCCAGTGCACGGAACACCGCGACCCAGGGGATATTGCCCTCGCCCGGTGCCCAATGCCGGTCGGCGAAGCCGTCGGTGTCCTGCAAGTGCACATGCGTCAGCATGTCGCCGGCGGTCTCGACGTAATAGTCGACCGGCGGCGCACCCGTGGAGACGTGGGCATAATTCGCGTGACCGGTGTCGAGCGAGATGCGGACTTTGCTGCTTTCGAGCGCCTTGGCGAGGCGCACGCGGTCGCGCGGATCGTTGTCCTCGATGTTCTCGATGACGATCTCGCAGCCGATGGTCTCGGCGCGCGCGATCACCTCTGCCAGTGTCGCCTTGACGCGCTCGACGATGTTGGCGCGGTTATCAGGATAGAGATCGAGATTGTTGTGGTCCCAGGTCGTGAACGGCGAGTGCACCACCATCTGCGTCGCGCCGAGAAATTCAGCTGCCTCGAGGCCCTGAAGCAGGCGCTTGGTCACCGCCTGGCGGATCATCGGATCATGGCTGTCGATCTTGAAGCCCCAGAACGGGCCGTGAATGCCAAGCCGCCCGGTATGCCCGGAGAGCATCTGCTTGATGTCGCTGGCCGCACTGCGCCAGTCGCCGTCGAGCAGATCGGCGCGGAAGAAATCCTGGATTTCGAGATCGCGCTGCCGTTCGAGAAGCCAGTCACGGTGGGCGGGGATCGATTTGATGGACAGTGCGGCGCCCAACACCGGCTTCGACATGGCTTGCTCCTTCAACGTCGACGATGACGGGAGCAGCGCTAGACCAGTTCAATGACAGGGCGGTGAAATGGCGGTTCCGCGCACCACGCAAGATGTGGACATCGTGTCGCGCGCATGCATCGTTCCGCGCGTGCAGACGCACGCATTCGCGCGCCGATCAAGCACGATTCAGTCCGTAGTGATCCGGAATGGAATCCTAACCATCCTTCGCGTACATCGCACGACATCGATCGGCGGCCACTTCCACGGGCATCACCCTCTGATCGCGCAACATGGGGTTGGGGGACCACATGGGGCGGGGGATTGAAGGCTGGGGCAAGGTGACGAGGTCCGGACTCCTAGGCACTCCGGACCTCGGAACTTTCATGATTGAACGCAATTTCGCGCCGCCGGCTTTGAGCCGCGCGGCGCGAAGTCGTTTCAGTACCTCGTTTACACGCCTAGCGCGTTTGCGGCTCGAGCGTCACGGTGCAGTCGCCCTGCCCTTGCGTCGCGACCACGATATCGCCGGCCGCTGCGCCGAGCGGGATCGGAGCGGATGAGCCGCCGCCGGGCATCTGAACCGTCACGCTCAGCGAATCCGTACGTGCGCTCGAGCCCACCGTCGACGGTTCGACTTCGGTCACGTTGCCCGAGGCGTCGCGACGGATGATCCTGCAATTCACATTGCTGCCGCCGGCCGCAACCATGCTCGAGGATGCGCCGCTGCTCATCTGCGCACGGGCCCGAGACGGATCCCGCGGCACCTCGCTGACGATGCGATGCGTCCGCGGCTCCACGATGACGACGTCATCATCCGTGGCGAAATACTCGTAGTCGCGATATTCGGGCTCGATCGAGACGATCTCGGGCGGCAGCCGGTAGAGACGCACGCGCGGGGGAATCGTCTCGCCGACCCGGATCGAGATGTTCAGGTTGCGCTCCGGCTCGGCCAGATGCTCGCGGCTCAATCGTTCCGAGATTTGCACCTGCTTCTCCGAAGTCACCCGGGCCTGCTGATTGACCTGCGTGTTGGTCTGAGTGGTCTGGTTGGCTTGATTGGTTTGCGTGCCCGTCGCGGGCGGTGCGCTCTGCGCGTTGTTGGTCGGGGCCGTCCGGCTGGTGTCGGTTGCGGTGGCCGGCCGGTTGCCTTGCTGCGCGGGCTGTTGCTCCGCAGCGTTCCGCGGCGGCTGGCTCTGGTTGCGCTCGTTCTGGTTGGTCGCAGCTCCCGTGCGCTCGTTCTGCTGGCCGGCGGGACCGCTCTTGGATTTCTCGGACTCGGCCGTCGATTTCTGCGGTGCAGACTTGTCCTGCTTCGTCTCGGCGCGGTTCTTGTCGGCGTCATGGCCCGGTTTTGCGCTCTCGGCCTCCCGGTTGCGATCCTTCGACGGCTCGCGGGATTCCTGTGCCTGCTCCTTCGCATTCGGCGCGTTGCGCTCGGCGGCATTGGCCGGCTGACGCTTGTCCTCGCTGGCCTCATGCTTGGCGCCGCCCTTCTCCTCGCGGCCCGCACCCTGCAGTTTCTCCTGGGCACCCTGCGCGTGCTCTTGAACGCGCTCTTGGGCTCGTTCTTGACCGCGCTCCTGGACACGCTCCTGGGCCGCACCGCCATGCTGCGGCGCCGCGCCTTTTGCCGGTTCCTCGGTCCGTTTCGGCTCGTCCTTCCGCTCCGGCGCCTGCGCATAGGCAATGCCGGATGCGAGCATAAGGCCGATGGCCGCGGTCGATAACATCAAGTGCTTACGCATGGTCCCTCTCCTCGACAATTCGCAACAACAGACGCGAACGTTCTGTTGCAGCGAATGTTCCTGAGTAGGAACGCCGCTATCCGTTCATGAGAAGTTCAGGTTGCGCTTACATTGCGTCCTTCAGCGTCAGCTTCGCGGTGAAGGTCACGCTGGTCTTGCCGACAAGCGCCATGCCGTCGACCTCGGCGCCCCCCGCCGAGTAGTCACCCGAGAAGCCGCAGGTGACCTCCCTGCCGCCAAAGGCCAGCGTCTTACCGACGGCTTCGGTATGCTGATTGACGATCATGTCGCCGCGCCACTTGCCGTTCCGGAACGTGTAGCTGCCGGTGTAGTAGAAATAGCTGTCGCCGCCCATGATGCGCCCGTCGCAGAGCACGACCACGCCGCGCGCCTGTCCGCGCTTGCCGTCACGCATCTCGATGTCGAAGATGTAGAGGCCGTTGACGACCTCCGTCTCTTCGCCAGCTTCCGACCCGCCCCCGCCGGACATCAGATCATCTCCCGACAATCGCGATCGCCCATACCCATCAGCCCGGCACGTTCCGCTCGAGATCCTCGAGCCAGGCCGCCGCGCTGGAGTCCGACGGCGCACGCCAGTCGCCGCGCGGCGAGAGCGAGCCGCCGGCGGAGACCTTCGGTCCGTTCGGCATCGCCGAGCGCTTGAACTGGCTGAAGGCGAAGAAGCGACGCAGGAACACCTCGAGCCAGCGGCGGATCTCGGCCAGATTATATGCCTTGCGCTTGTCCGCCGGGAACGCCGGCGGCCATTCACCGCTGGCGATGTCCTTCCAGGCATGCAGCGCCATGAAGGCGATCTTGGACGGCCTTAAGCCGAAGCGCAGCGTGTAGAACAGATTGAAGTCCTGCAGCTCATAGGGCCCGACCGAGGCCTCCGTGCTCTGCGGCTTCTCGCCCGGCTCGGCCGGAACCAGCTCCGGCGAGATCTCCGCCGACAGGATCGAGGCCAGCGTCCCGTTCACGTCGCCGCTGAACTGCTTTGAGGCGATCACCCAGCGGATCAGGTGCTGGATCAGCGTCTTCGGCACGCCCGCATTGACATTGTAGTGCGCCATCTGGTCGCCCACGCCGTAGGTGCACCAGCCGAGCGCGAGCTCGGAGAGATCGCCGGTGCCGATGACGATGCCGCCATGATGATTGGCCAGCCGAAACAGATAGTCCGTGCGCAGGCCCGCCTGCACGTTCTCGAAGGTGACGTCGTAGACCTTCTCGCCCGTGCCGAAGGGATGGCCGATGTCCTTCAGCATCTGCGTCGCGGTGGTGCGGATGTCGAGCTCCTGACCGGTCGTCTTGAGCGCCTTCATCAGCGCGAGCGCGTTGGTCTTGCTCTCGCTGCCGGTGGCAAAGCCCGGCATGGTGTAGGCAAGGATGTTCTCGCGCGGCAGGCCGAGCAGATCGACGGCCTTGGCGGCGACGATCAGCGCGTGGGTGGAATCGAGGCCGCCGGACACGCCGATCACGACACGCTTGGTGCCGGTCGCGCGCATGCGCTGCACGAGGCCGGCGACCTGGATGTTGTAGGCTTCGTAGCAATCCTGCTCGAGCAGGCTTTCATCGCTCGGCACGAACGGAAAGCGCTCGATCTTGCGCAGGAAACCGATGTCGGTGGCCGGCGGCTTCAGCGCGAAGCTGATCTTGCGGAAATTACCTTCGCGCTGCCGGCGATTGTCGTCGAACGTGCCCATCAGGGTGCGCTCCTGCCGGAGCAGGTCGAGATCGACGTCGGCATAGGTGACCTGACCGCCCTGGCGGAACCGCTCGCCCTCGGCGAGGAGCACGCCGTTCTCATAGATCGAGGTCTGGCCGTCCCAGGCGAGATCGGTGGTGGATTCGCCCGCGCCGGCAGCCGAATAGACATAGGCCGCGAGGCAGCGCGCCGAGCTCGACTGGCACAGCAGCGCACGCGAGCGCGCCCGGCCGATCGTGATCGGACTGCCCGACAGGTTGATGAGCACAGTGGCGCCGGCGAGCGCGAGCTCTGAGGCCGGCGTCACAGGGATCCACATGTCCTCGCAGATCTCGACGCCAATGGTCAGGCCAGGGACATCGTCGGCTGCGAACAGCAAGTCGGTCCCGAACGGCGCGTTGAGCTTGCCGATGCGGATGGCCTCGCCCGCAATGCCGGCGCCTGAGGCGAAATGGCGTCCTTCGTAGAATTCACGATAGGTCGGCAGATAGCTCTTGGGCACGACGCCGAGCACGTTGCCGCGATGGATGACGACGGCACAATTGTAGATCCTGACGCCGAAGCGCAGAGGCGCGCCGACGATCAGGACGGTCATGAGCGCCGCGGAGGCCTCAGTGATCGTGACAAGGGCCCGCTCGACCGCGTCGAGCAGCGGGTCCTGCTTCACCAGATCCTCGATCGCGTAGCCGGACAGGCACAGCTCCGGAAATACGGCAACCGCCACCGCCTGGTCATGGCAGGCGCCCGCCGCCGCCAGAACGGCCTTCGCATTGGCAGTAGGATCGGCCACATGAGACGTGGTGACGCAGGCCGCGACGCGCGCAAATCCGTGGGCGTAGATCGAGTGGAAGCTCATCGAGCAGAGGACCCTTAAATTCTGTTGGAGCCGCCGGCCCCGGACTCTATTTAGCCCATCGCCATGGCCACGTGCAGGCCATCCGCGATCATGCATAACGGATTTGCAGCTTCGCCGGTCCTTTCGACCTCAGGCGCTGCGCGCCAGCACGCTGGGCTGGTCGTCGCGCAGCCATTCGGCGATCCGGGGCCATGCGTGGGCGTGCGTCCTCGCACCCATGAACAGGCCGAGATGGTTGCTCGGTTCGGATGCCGCGGCAACGAGGGCCGACGGCGTGCCGAGAAGGCTGGCCGTCGCAAGCGCCTGCGTGGCCGGCACGACGTCGTCGTCGAGCCCGGCCAGCAGGAAGACCGGCGCCTTGACATCTTTCAGGTCGATCACGCGGCCGAGCGCCGTGAAATTGCCGGAGGCGATGCGGTTCTCCCGGAAGATCCAGTTGACGATCTGGAGATAGTAGGTGCCGGGCAGATTGAGCGTCTCGGCGTTCCAGCGGTCGAATCGCGCGAGCAGGGCCGCGCCCTCCTCGTCCGACAGGTCTCTCTGCAGCGCCACGGCGATGTCATCGGGGTCAGGCGCCTTCGACCAGACATGCAGCATCTCGTCGCCGCTGACATTGCCGCCGCCGCGCGCGACGAGCTGATCGTAGACCATCTCGGGCGCGCTGCGGGCAAGTTGCGACAGCCGCGACTCGACCGAGAGATCGACGGGTGCCCCGACCAGAACCAGCCGCCGCACCTTGGCCGGAAACCGCGCCGCATAGAGCAGTGACAGCCAGCCGCCCTGGCACAGGCCGACCAGATCGACGGGAGCGCCGATCTCGTCGACGGCGACATTGAGATCGCCGAGATAGCTGTCGATCGAGAGATGACGCATCTCGGGCGAGGCCGAGCGCCAATCCGTGAGATAGATCCGATCGATGCCGCCACGTTGCAGCGACTGCACCACGCTGTGGCCGGGTGCGAAATCGGCGATCTGCGCCCGATGCAGCGCATAGGGCGCGCAGACTAGCGCCGGCTGACCGGTTCGCGTCCGCGAGCAATCGCGCAGACGCATGGTGGCCAGTTCGAGGGCCACGCTGGCGGGCGTGGTCCAGGGGAGTTCGCCCTCGCCCTGCTCTATGGAGCCGCGTTCCAGCCACCAGAAGCAGGCGTCCATGGCAAGCCGTGCCGCTGCAAACGGCCACAACAAGGGGGCCTCGGCCGCATGCCCCGTTTCACCTGGCGGCTTTCCGGTCTTCTCCGCCATCATGACCGCATCATCCTCATAGGAATGCCTCCAGGCTGACGGCGGAAATGTCGAGCTCCCTGAAGCTGCGATGGGTCGCCGCGACCGAGCCGTCGAGGTCGATCCCACGACAGGCGTCCTCGATCACGGCAACCTTGAAGCCCGCCTTGCGCGCATCCTCTGCGGAAAAGCGGACGCAAAAATCGAGCGCGAGGCCGGCGACGAAAACGGTGTTCAATTCGCGTTCGCGCAGATAACCCAGCAGGCCTGTCGGCGTTCTCTTGTCATTCTCGAAAAGCGCCGAGTAGGAATCGATACCGCGACGAAACCCTTTGCGCACCACAAGGCTCGCCCGCCTGACGTCCAGATCCCCGTGGAATTCGGCCCCGGCCGTGCCCTGGACGCAATGGGTCGGCCAGAGCACCTGGGTGACGTAACCGAGCTCGATGGTCTGGAACGGCTGCTTGCCTGCATGGTTCGACGCGAATGAGACGTGGTCGCCCGGATGCCAGTCCTGCGTCAGCACCACATTGGCGAATTTTTGGGCGATCCGGTTGATCGCGGGGACGACCTTCTCGCCGCCGGGAACGGCAAGCGCCCCACCTGTGCAAAAATCGTTCTGCACGTCGATTACCAGCAGCACGTCGCGGTCGGATATCTTCATTGCAAGGTCCATGTCATCCGCGCGGCGCACCCGCCGCAGGCCGCTCTTGCCAGTGTCGATCTTCCGGCGCCGCTTCGCAACTGCCGCGATCCAGGCCGGCCAATCCCTCTATGCAACGCTTTGGACTGGTCCGTGTTGACTAGCCGCACCCAAGGACGGATTCTCCGATGCCCGTATCGTACGGATCGGGGCGAAGGAGTGGAGGATAAGGGTTCCCGTGACTGCGTGGCCACGGTGACCCATTGGTCATGAATATCGGCAAGACAGGAAACATTCTTCTCGCCGATATCGGCGGCACCAATGCGCGGTTCGCCCTGAGCAATGGCGAGCAGATCGGGCGCATCGACTATGTCAAGGTCGCCGATCATCCGACGGTCCGAGAAGCCATCGCCGACGTGCTGCGGCGGGCCGACAGCGAGAAGCCGGTGCGGGCCGTGCTGGCTGTGGCTGGTCCCGTCACTAACAACCGCTGCGTCATGACCAACAGCCCATGGGTGATCGACGGGAACGAGCTCCAGCCGGCGCTCGGCTTCGACAGCGTCCACGTGCTCAATGATTTCGAGGTGGTGGCCTGGTCTCTGCCCGCCTTGCAGCCGGCCGACCTGATCCCGCTCGGCGGCCAGGACGGCATGCAAGGAGAACCGCTGCTCGTCGTCGGGCCGGGGACCGGTTTTGGCGTCTCCTGCCTGGTCGAGCGCCATGGCTCCCGGCTCGCCGTCGTCACGGAGGCCGGTCACGCGACCCTTCCGGCGGAGAACGAACGCGAGGAGCGCGTGATCGCATCGATGCGCCGGCGCTTCGGCCACGTCTCCATCGAGCGCGGCGCCCTCTCCGGCTCCGGGCTGCAATCGCTCTACGAAGCGCTGGCCGAAGTCGATGAAGCCCAGGTGCCGCAACGCGATGCGGCGGGTATCACCAAGGCGGCGCTGGACGGGAGTTGCGAACTCAGCCGCGCGACGCTGGAGATGTTTTGCGCCATCCTCGGCTCGGTCGCCGGCAATCTCGCAGTAACCTTCGGTGCCAGAGGCGGCGTCTACATCGCCGGCGGGATCGTGCCGCGCTTTCCGGAATTCCTCGCCGCCTCCGCGTTTCGCGCGCGGTTCGAGGCCAAGGGACGCTTCCAGGATTATCTGCGCAACATTCCGACGCGTCTCGTCACCAAGCCGGACGCGAGCTTCGTCGGCCTGAAGATGTTTGCCGACCACATTGCGGATTGAGCGCCTTCCGCCCCTCGCAGCACCCGGCCGGCGAATTCACCGTGATCGCGGCCAATCCGCGGTTCCATGAACAATCGCGCTTGCCCGCCGGCCTGCAATGGGAAACAATTCGCGCGTGTGTGGCGTGAGTACGGGGGCGTGACATGCGTAAGCAGGATGTGGGCTTCGATTATCACCGCTATCACCGGCTATTGACCGAGGCGGACGACGACGACAAGCGCATGGCGCTGATCGAGCTCTTGATCGAGGAAAAGGCCCGGGACCGGCTGGCTGCCCAGCGTGCCTCGGACCGCGCGGCCATGACCGCCCACACCATCGCGACGGTGCTGCGAGCCGGCCGCAACTAAGACTTGCAGAATCTCTCGCTCGGCGCCGCCAATCGGCTATCGATTGCGGTTCCGTTAAGGATCCCTGGCAATCCTGTGTCAAACTTTTTGCACTAAGAGTTCCCCTCACCTGATGCAATTCAGGATCAACACAAAGGGGGGAATGAACATGAGCACGATTTCGCTCGCCGAAATGCCGGCGGCCGTCCGCACCAAGTCGGGCGACTATTCTTTCAAAGCCATTGTCATCTTCTGCAGCATGGGGCTTCTCGCCTCGATCAGCCTGATGGCGCACGGCATCGATCTCAGCGCCGGCCTGATGTAAGACACGGACCGATCTTTCGTCCCAAATGGCCGCCCCTTTTCGGGCGGCCATTTTCGTTGATGTCAGTGCGGCACCTTGGCGGCCGCATCGGGAAACAGCGAGTCGATCATGGTCTTGAGCTGGTCGAGCGCGATCGGCTTGCGCAGGATCGGCCGTCGACGGAGCAAGGACGGCAGCAATTCCGGCCCGTAGCCGGTCGCGAACAGGAACGGCTTGCCGCGTCGCTCGATCAGATCGGCGACGGGATCGACGTAAACACCCATCAGATTGATGTCGAGGATCGCGAAATCGTACTGCGCCGTCATCGCGAAGGCACTCGCATCGCGCACATTGTCCGCTTCTGCAACGACATGGTGGCCCAGCTCCTCCACCATCTCGGCGATCATCATCCGGATCAACGCCTCGTCTTCGACCAGGAAAACGGAGAGTCCGTCCGCCATTTCAACCTCGCAGCCACCTTGCGAAGCTAAGCATACCCGATTGCAGAAAGCATTCACGAATTCGTGGCAGGCGCCGTTAATTTCAGCGCGCACAATCCGATCCAACTTGATCAATCCAGGCCGCGCTCATGGCTGAGGCGAACCATCTCCTGGATGAACACCTCCTTCTGCTTGTCGTCGAGGCTCGAATACAACGGTTCGGCGGCATCGGCGACATTGCGCTGGTCTGCGGCGCGATCGATCAGGAACTGCGCCTCGTTGCGCATCTGCTCGATGATGTCGTCGGGGGGATCGCGCTTGGCGCGCGCAATACGCAGGTTGAGCCGCTCCGCGCCGTTATGCCCGAGGTAGTGCATCGCGCTGGAGAAGCCGAACCAGTGCTTCTCCTGCTCCGGCGTCAAGTTGAGCTCGGTCTTGATGCGTTCGATATAGGAATCGCTGTTGGCGACGATCTGCTCGGCGGTCAGCTGGGGCGCGCCGGTCTGGGTCAGGACCGTGACGTCCTTGTTGTCCTTGTTGTCCTTGTTGTCCTGCGGAGCGTTCTTGGCTTCCTTGGTCGCCTTGCCAGCCTTGCCGCCTTTCGCGCTCTTGGCATCTTTGTCCTTGGCGCCGGGCTGCTTGGAGTCCTTGGACGCGTCCTTGTTCGCATCCTTCGGAGCCGGCGCCTGATTGCCGTTGTTATTGTTGACGCCCAGCACGCCGGTGAAGACGCCGACCACGCCGCCAATGGCGCCGCCGAGGACGCCCCCAACGGGACCTGCCGCCTTGTTGCCGGCTGCGGCCCCGTCCTGGACGCCCTTGACCAAACCTTGTGCATTGGCAACGGCAGCCGCACCGATCAGCAAGGTCAGGACGGAACCGAGCGCGAGCCATCGTCGCAGGCCAAGCCGCGCAGGCGGCGCCGGGTTGATCATTTGGGTCTCCATGTCGATTTGCCTGCTCCTTATGAAACGGCAGGCCTCCTGCCGGTTGCAACTCTACCGTTTTCGCCACGCGGAGGTCTAGGCGCGGACAATCTCTGTCCCCGTCTGGAAGACCATTCCTTGAAAGGTCTTGGCCCCGACGCTGTTATGCAGGCTTATCAGGAACTGCGGCGTAATTGCGCACCGACCACTAGCGCACGATTCACCCGATGTGTGCGTCGCAAAAAGCGGCGGTGGCGGGCGGTCGACGCGTGCCGCGGCCTTGCCGGACACAACGTTAGTACTAGAGCGCGGAGCGTCCGGCTTTCTCGACAGACGCAATCAATCATGATCTGATCGCGCTACCAATTCTTCCCGCGTCTGTCCGTGACTTGCGGATGGCGCCAATAAGAAACTCCAATAACGAAATGAGAGACTCGAAAGAGTCAGAGGAAACGACAGAACAATAAAACACACCAAGGCGAGGAAACGAGATGTCACGCAAGAGACTGACGCGACGTCAATTTGTGGCTGCCACTGCAATGTCCTCCGCGGCGCTGATCACGGCGCCCTATGTCCGGGGAGCTTACGCCGCCGGCAAACTCTCGATCGGCTTCTGGGACCATTGGGTGCCAGGCGCCAACCAGGCTTCGACCGATCTCGTCAACGAATGGGCGGCGAAGGAGAAGGTCGAGGTTTCCATCGACTACATCACCAGCAACAACAAGAAGATCGAATTGACGGCGGCGGCCGAAGCGCAGGCCAAGTCCGGTCACGACATTCTTCAGATGCCGAGCTGGTGGCCGCATGCCTATTCGGAGAATCTCGAGCCGCTCAACGACGTGATGGAGCCGCTCATCAAGCAGAATGGCGAGGTGAACGGCACCGTTAAATATCTCGCGCAATCGGGCGGCAAATGGCTCGCGGTGCCCGCCACGCCGGGCAGCCAGATCAAAGGCCCCTGCTCGCGCATCGACCTGATGAAGAAGTACGCCAATATCGACGTGCAGGAAATGTATCCGGCCGGCGGCCCGCCCAAGGCTGACAACTGGACCATGGATACCTTCCTCAAGGCTGCGGAAGCCTGCCAGAAGGGCGGCTTCCCGTTCGGCATCGGCCTCGGCGAAACCACCGACAGCGTCGATACCGCCGGCGCGATCTTCCAGGCGTTCGGCGCCGAACTCGTCAATGCCAAGGGCGACATCACGGTCAAGACCGACCAGGTCCGCCAGGCCATGGAGTACTACAAGAAGCTGATCGCGTTCCTGCCCGCCGACGCGCCGTCCTGGGACGACGCCTCGAACAACAAATGGCTGATCTCCGGGCGCGGCGCGCTGATCATGAACCCGCCGAGCGCCTGGGCTGTCGCCAAGCGCGATGCACCGCAGGTGGCGGAGCAGTGCTGGACCCACGGCTTCCCGGCCGGCCCGAAGGGACGTTTCGCGCCTTTCCTGCCGTACTTCTGGGGCGTCTGGAGCTTCGGCAAGAACAAGGAAGCGGCCAAGAGCCTGCTGGTTCATTTGTCCTCGCCGGCAGCGATCGAGAAGTTCGTCTCGGTGAGCGGCGGCTATGACCTGCCGGCCTATGCGAACCTGACGAAGCTGAAGACGTGGGCCGAGGAAGGCCCGCCGAAGGGGACGCTCTTCCACTATCCGGACCCCTACCACCAGCAGACGCTGTCGATCGCAGCATCACCGGCGCCGCCGAAGATCGCACAGCAGATCTACTTCCAGGCAACGCTGACCAAGATGGGATTGCGATTTGCCCGCGGTGAAACCCTGGAACAGGCGCTCGCCTGGGCCGAGGGCGAGTGCGAAGGCTTCATGCGGAGCTGAACGGCGAACGAGCGTGGCTTGCGCGACCCGCGCAGGCCCGCCCCAACCGCTGCACTCTCCTCCTCATGACGGCGAAGCCGATTCTGAAGGACCGGCTCCGCCGTTCGACCGTTGACCAGGAATGATCCAAGGAAGCTGATATGGCCGATGTCGTCGTTGAGCGAGGTCGCGTCGC
Organism: Bradyrhizobium sp. UFLA06-24; assembly: GCF_054967145.1. Classification (NCBI taxonomy): domain Bacteria; kingdom Pseudomonadati; phylum Pseudomonadota; class Alphaproteobacteria; order Hyphomicrobiales; family Nitrobacteraceae; genus Bradyrhizobium; species Bradyrhizobium sp. UFLA06-24. The sequence continues at coordinate 156,291 of NZ_JADFUE010000009.1, read as the reverse complement.
CCGTGCGACGGGCGCGCGGAAGGGATCGAGCCTGCGCAATGCGCTCGGGCGCAAATCGACGGTCGCGTTTTTCCTGACGCTGCCGCTGATCCTGCTGATCGTGTTGCTCGTGCTCTATCCCGCCTTTTATTCGCTCTATCTGGCGACATTGAACAAGGCCATGACGAAATTCGTGGGCCTCGGCAACTTCACCTTCCTGTTCAAGCGCGAGACGTTCTGGATGGTGGTGAAGCAGTCCTGCATCTTCGCCATCACCGCCGTGATCTTCAAGGCGTTGATCGGCTTCATCGTCGCGCATTTCGTCCACAACATTCCGGGCAAGAAGCAGCGCAAATGGCGCGGCATGCTGCTGGTGCCCTGGGTGATTCCGCCGGCGATGAGCACGCTGGCCTGGCTTTGGCTGTTCGACCCCTCCTACAGCGCCTTCAACTACACCCTCTCCTTCTTCGGTGTCGGTCCGATCCCCTGGCTCGGCGAAACCTTCTGGGCGCGCTTCTCCGTCATCCTGGTCAATGTCTGGTATGGCGCGCCGTTCTTCCTGATCATGTATCTCGCCGCACTGAAATCCGTGCCCGACCAGCTCTATGAGGCTGCGGCGATCGACGGCGCCAATTGGTGGCAGAAGATCTGGTACGTCACGCTGCCGATGATGCGCAACATCATCGCCATCACGACGCTGTTCTCGCTGATCGTGACCTTCGCCAATTTCGACATCGTGCGCATTCTGACCTCCGGTGGCCCACTGGATACGACCCATCTGTTCGCGACCTGGGCATTCCAGGTCGGCATCCAGAGCAGCGACATCCCCCTCGGCGCCTGCGTCTCGCTGTTCATGGTGCCGATCCTCGCCGTCGCAGCGATCTTCATCCTGCGCGATGTCTCCAAACGCGGGAACGAAGCCTGATGAGCACGATGGCAATCGACAAGGCCGGGCCTACCCGCAAGCTCGGCAGCATGAGCCGCGACCGCGCCTGGGCGCTGCGCTGGTCCTATTTCTTCCTGGTGCTGTTTGCGATCTTCTTCCTGACACCGCCGGTCTACATGCTGATCACCTCGCTGAAGAGCAGCGCGGAGATTTCGGCGGCGACCAATCCGTGGTGGGTGTTTCATCCCACCCTGTCGAACTATGTCGAGCTCCTGAGCTCGAACCAGTTCCTGCGCTTCTTCTGGAACTCGTCGATCATCTCCATCGCGGTGGTGATCGTCACGATGATCATCAGCATCCCCGCGGCGTTCGCGCTGGCGCGGATGAAGTTCTGGGGCTCGGCGACGCTCGCCACCGGCGTCTTCCTCACCTATCTGATCCCGGATAGCCTTCTGTTCATTCCACTGTTCAAGATGCTCGGGGTCATGCAGGACCTGACCGGCATCACGCTGCTGAACCGCTGGTATGTGCTGGTGTTCATCTATCCGACGCTGACGGTGCCGTTCTGCACCTGGATCATGATCGGCTATTTCGCATCGATCCCGAAGGAGCTCGACGAGGCCGCGATCATCGACGGCGCGTCCTGGCTGCAGACCCTGCTGCGGATCTTCATCCCCGTCGCGCTGCCCGGGCTGATCGCCGCGACGATCTTCGCCTTCACCGTCTCGTGGGCCCAGTTCCTCTATCCCCTGGTGTTCACGACCTCGATCGACCAGCTCGTGCTGCCGGTCGGCATCACCACGACGCTGATCAAGGGCGATGTCTTCAACTGGGGCCAGATCATGACCGGCGCGCTGCTCGGCGCGGCGCCACCGCTGATCATCTACGCCTTCCTGATGGACTACTACATTGCCGGCCTGACCGCCGGCGCGACGAAGGGTTGAAATCGAGAGGTTCAAGTTCAATGGCGGACGTTTCTCTGCGCAAGGTGATCAAGCGGTATGACGATGTCGAAGCGGTGCGCGGCATCGACCTTGATATCGCCGACCATGAATTCATCGTCTTGGTCGGCCCCTCCGGCTGCGGCAAGTCGACCACGCTGCGCATGATCGCCGGCCTCGAGGACATCAGCGACGGCGACATCATGATCGGCGGCGACGTCGTCAACGACGTGCCGCCGAAGGACCGCGACATCGCGATGGTGTTCCAGAACTACGCGCTGTATCCGCACATGACGGTCGCCGAGAACATGTCGTTCGGGCTGCGGCTGAAGCACTATCCCAAGGCCGAGATCAAGGCGCGGGTGACCGAAGCGGCGCGCCTGCTCGACATCACCGATCTGATCGATCGCAAGCCGAAGCAGCTCTCCGGCGGGCAGCGCCAGCGCGTGGCGATGGGACGCGCGATCGTGCGCAACCCGAAGGTCTTCCTGTTCGACGAACCGCTGTCCAATCTCGACGCCAAGCTGCGCGTGCAGATGCGGATCGAGATCAAGAAAGTGCACCAGAAGGTGCGCACCACGACCGTCTACGTCACCCACGACCAGGTCGAGGCGATGACGCTGGCCGATCGCGTCGTGGTCATGAACAAGGGCCGCATCGAGCAGATCGGCACGCCGAACGAGCTCTATCACAAGCCGGCGACGCGCTTTGTCGCGGGCTTCATCGGTTCGCCCGCGATGAACTTCATTCCGTGCCGGCTCGAGGATGCCGCCGGCACGCTGCAGGTCCGCCTGACCGACCGCATTGCCTTTGCGCTGCCGCCGGCCCGCGCCGCCCGCTACAACGCGCTGCCGCGCACCGACAGGCTCCTGCTCGGCATCCGCCCCGAGCATCTCACCGAGTCGCACGCGCATCTGGATCCCGGTGTCGAGACCTTCGATACCGTGCTCGACGTCACCGAGCCGATGGGGATGGAGACGCTGGTCTATTTCGGGCTCGACGGCACGCCGGTGTGCGGCCGCGTCAATCCCAACGCCGGCGCCAAGGACGGAGCACCCATGCGTTTGGCGATGGACCTCAACAATATGCACCTGCTAAACGAGGAGACCGGCGTCGTGCTGTGACGCCGGCCGAAGAATGCGAGCAGGCGGGGAGCGATGACGACCAACAAGAAGAAGATTTTCGTTACACAAACTTTGTCGCAAGGGGCACGCGCTCTCCTCACCCAGCGGGACGATATCGAGCTCGTCGAGTTTCCGAACCTGATCTCCGCCAAGGACTTCGAAGCCCTGCTGAAGAGCCATGCGCCTGTTCATGGCGTCGCGCTCGGCGCTACCGCCTTCGGCGAGACCGAACTCGAGGCGGCCCGCGACATGAAGGTGGTGACGCGGATCGGCGTCGGCTACGACGCCGTCGACGTGCCCGCCCTGTCCCGCCGCAAGGTGCCGCTGATCTGTCTCTTATACACATCTGACGCTGCCGACGAAGATGTGTATAAGAGACAGACGGCAAGACCGTGCTGATCATCGGTTTCGGCCGCATCGGCACGCGCACCGCCAAGCGGTGCCTCGCAATGGAAATGAACGTGCAGGTCTACGATCCCTACAAGCCTGCGGCGGAGATCAAGGCCGCCGGCTGCGAGCCGGTCCCTGACCTCGACGCCGCGCTCCCCAACGCCGATTTCGTCACCATCCATTGCCCGAAGACGCCCGAGACCATCGGCCTGTTCGACGCTGACAGGATCGACCGGATGAAGCCGAAATCCTATCTCATCAACACCGCGCGCGGCGGCATCGTGAAGGAAGCCGCACTGTACGACGCGCTCGTCTCAGGCAAGCTCGCCGGCGCGGGCATCGACGTGTTCGAGGTTGAGCCGCCACCGGTCAGCAACGCGCTGTTCGCGCTGCCCAACGTCATCATGGCCCCGCACGTCGCCGGTGTGACCGTTGAGGCTGTCAGCCGCATGAGCGAGCAGACCGCGCGCAATATCCTGAGCGTGCTGGACGGCGATCCCATCAGGCAGAACATCATCAATCAGGACGTTCTGGGCTGAGGACAATCCGAAGGCGGCTAATCTATCCGCCTTCGGACGGCCAGAATGCGTCCCATTTTGGTGCAGATCGGGCCCCAACTCAGCCTTAATCAAACCCGCGTAATGTACCCGGCCGCGGCGGCAGTGGGACAGACTTTGCCGGCCGCGTCGAGCTGGAGGATGGACCTTGTCAGAGATCGACCCGACCGACCACGCGCTGGCGACCATCGCCAGCATTTTGGAGCACCCCGAGCCCGCTCTCGTCGTCCGCGACAGCGAGACGGAAACGGCGGCTGCCGATGATCATGTGGTCGCAGACGAGCATCATGCCTCCCACGAGCATCCCGTGGTCGAGGAGCAGCCGCTGGTGCCTGAGCACACCGATGCTGATGGCTACAGCAAGGTCGGCCCAGGGCCGATGGTGGCGATCCGCCTGAAATGGACGGTCCATCGCGGCGATGACGGCCAGTATTACGTGCACGAGACCATCGGCGAGCAGTCCGCGCCCGTGGTCAGCGGCCCGATGACCAGCGAGGCCGCCGTACGCTTCGTCGACGAACACGAGGATGAAGCACATCGGCGCTTCGAGCTGCTGCGCAGCGAGATCGCCGGCCGCAGCTCGCTCGCCGACTACGAGCGCAAAGGCGAAGCGTAACACACGCGAGAGGCCTCCGTTCACCTCTCCCCGTCGGGGAGAGGTAAGACACCCAGCCCTTACTTCCTGCCCAAAAAGTCCTTCTTCGCGAGCTCGACGCCGGCGTGCCGCAACAGGTCGTAGGCCGTCGTGACGTGAAAGAAGAACTGCGGGACGCTGTTGGTGAGCAGCAGCGTCCGTCCGGTGAAGGGCAGCTCGGTCCCGTTCTTCAGCCTGAAGAAGACCTTCAGCTCCGCGGCCGCATCGATCTCGGCGCGCGGCAGACTCTCGATGAATTCGATCGACGTCGCAATGCGCGCCTGAAGCCCGGCCATGTCGTGCTCCAGCGGCGGCAGCGCGACCGGCTCACCCTGCGCCAGCAAGGCCGGCGCGACGGTGGCGTGGCGGCAGGCCTCGCCGACCTGCTGCGCCAGATCGTACATGTTCGGCGCCAGCCGCATCCCAAGCAAGACAGCCGGATTGAACTTGCGCGTCTCGGCATACGCAACGCCCTTGTCGAGGAGGACGGACAGGTTGCGCAGGTAAGGCACGAACAGGCCGACCGAGGCCTCGTACATCGAAATCGTCACGCCAATATTCCTTTCAATTCCGCCTCGCCAGACACCGGCATCTGGTCTAAATCGACCTCGCGGGCTGCACAATGACAGCTTGGGCATGGGTGGAAAAGAGATGACCGTTCGAATGACTGTTCGAATTCTGGCGGCTTTGGCCGTGACGTTGCTGGCGAACCTCTCAGCTTACGCGCAGCCGGCTCCCTCGCGCCTCGACGAGATCATCAAGCGCGGCACGTTGCGCGTCGGCATGACCGGCGACTACAAGCCCTTCACCTATCTGGACAAAACCACACAGCAGTTCTCCGGCTTCGATGTCGACATGGCGGAGGCGCTGGGCAAGGCGCTCGGCGTCAAGGTCGAATTCGTTCCGACCGCCTGGCCGAAGCTGATGAAGGATTTCGAGGCCGATCAGTTCGACATCGCCATGGGCGGCGTCTCCGTGACCCTCGATCGGCAGAAGAAGGGCTTCTTCTCGACGCCGATCATGCGCGAGGGCAAGACCCCGATCGCGCGCTGCGCCGACACGGCCAAATACCAGACGCTTGCCGACATCGACAAGAAAGGCACCCGCGTCATCGTCAATCCCGGCGGGACCAATGAGCGTTTTGCGCGCGCCAACGTCAAGGACGCCGACATTACGGTCTTTCCCGACAACACCCAGATATTCGACCAGATCGTCAAGGGCAATGCCGATCTGATGATGACGGATGCCTCCGAGACGCGTTACCAGCAGAAGCAGCATGCCGGCGTGCTCTGCGCAGTCCATCCCGACAAGCCGTTCGACTTCTCCGAGAAGGCCTATTGGCTCCAGCGCGATATGGCGCTGAAGGCCTTTGTCGACCAGTGGCTGCACATCTCCATGGAGGACGGCAGCTACAAGAAGATCTATGCCGCCTGGTTCGACTAGCATGCGGCTGATGATCGCGTTCGTGGCCGCGCTCGCGCTGGCCGCGCCTGGCACCGCATCCGGCCAGACGCCGTTCACACCGGCGAAAGGTCCGGCGTGCAAGGACCAATCCAAGGAGTTCGTCGGGGCGTGGACCTGCCCCGGCCCGGCCGGCTACGTCGTACACTTCTTCGACGAGGGCAACGTCGTCTCGCTGACGATCGCGCCCAGGCGCTCGATCGACAAGCTGCAGGAGCCGACCGCGCAATGGCGCGGCGCCGGCAAGGTGTTCGGCGACAAGGTCCAGTGGATCATGCGCGCGGGTGTGCCCAAGGCCGCCGTGATCCGCACCTGGAGCCGGGTCGGTGACGACGAGCGGGAAGTCCAGGAGCTCTCGGTGTTCGCGATCAATGGCGAGAAGGCCTGCCTGTTCGGCGCGGTCGAGGTCCACACCGACAAGGCCAACGACGTTGCGCTGGCTCGCGCCGAGCAGGCCGCGGATTCCCGCTGTCCGGAGAAATAGCTCCCGGTCGCGGCGGCCGGTCGCATCGGGCCGTCAACTCCGGACCGCGTTCGGCGTTATTGAACCCGAAACCGCCGCAGGGCGACTCATACCGTGACCGTGATCTGGATCACTTTTCGCGGTTGGACCGGGGCGTAACCCTCGGCGCGGGACCACCTGTTCGGGAGATGCAAATGAGGAAGCTGTTGGCCACGGCCACATTCCTTTTGGCGAGCACCGCCGCGCAAGCGCAGTACACGTTCGAGTATGGCGGCCGCACCATCCGGATCGATCCCGATCGTGGCACCGTGTCCATTCCCGGCGTCTACGACAACACCGGCCAGGGCAAGACCAAGAAAGCCAAGAAGAACGACACCAAGCCGGACCAGCAGCCCCCACAGCAAGCCAAGGTCGATCCACAGACGCCGGCCGCGCCCGCTCCACCGCCAGCGGCCGCCGCAGTCGAGCCGGCCCCGGCGCCTGTGGCCGCGGTGCCGGTCCCCGCTCCACCGGCTCCGCCTCCCGCGACCGCAGTCAATCCTGCGCCTGCCGACGCCGCAGCACTCGTTCCGCCCCCGCCCCCTGCTCCGGTCGAACAACAGACCACTCCCGCCGCGCCGTCACCACAGGCGCCAGCTGCGGCTGCCGCACCGCCAGCACCACCTCCGCCCGCGCCCCCTCCCGTTCAGGCCGCTGCCGTCGCGCCGCCGCCACCCGCCGTTACGGCTACGCGTGATCTCAACTCGCCGCTCGGCGTCTGGCTCACCGAGGAGAAGGAAGGCAAGGTCCGCATCGAGCAATGCGGCACCAACCTCTGCGGCTATTCGGTCGACAGCAAGACGAACCAGAACGGCGAGCAGGTCCTGATCAACATGAAGCCCGGCAGGGATCAGAAATGGTCAGGCCGCATCCTCGATCCCAACAGCGGCTCGACCTACGATTCGACGATCTCGCTGAAGGGCACGGACCGACTGCGCGTGCAGGGCTGCGCTTTCGGCGGCATGTTCTGCGGCGGCCAGACCTGGACCCGTGTGAACTGATCAACCGCGACGTGGCGAGACACGCCAAGGGCCCGCGATCCGGGCCCTTTGCTTGCGCGCAATATTGATGCGATGTGCGCCAGCTCACACGGAGCTTTGCGCGCGTGACAGCGCTCACATCGCCGCTTCCGCGCCCGTGACACGATCCCTGCACGGTCAACCCAAGGGGCGTGTCATGAACGGAATTCGCAAAGGTCTCTTCGCCACCATCGTCGCCATCGCCTTCCCTCTCGGGCAAGCGGATGCGGCCGGCTCCGCCTTCGACGGCACCTGGAATGTGCGCATCTCGTCGTCGAGCGAGACCTGCGGCAACGGCGCAACCGTCGCGATCGGCATCAGCAACGGTCAGATCGCCTCGAGCAGCGCAGCCGTGACGGCGTCAGGTAAGGTCGCCGACGCCGGCAGCATCAACGTCACCTTGGGCGCGGGCATCAAGCACGCGGTCGGATCCGGCCGGCTGAGCGGCACCTCAGGCTCCGGCACATGGCGCGGGGCCATGTGCTCGGGCACGTGGACGGCGGAGCGGATGTAACCGGCCGCCGTTAGCCGAGCGGCGCCGAATACTCCGCGTCCGTGACTGGCTCAAGCCAGGTCGAGAACACGCCGTCGAGCGCTTCCTGCATGGCGATGTGGCACATGCTGTTACCAGGCGTGGCGCCATGCCAGTGCACTTCCCCCGGCGGGATCCAGACGGTGTCGCCGGGGCGGATTTCCTTGACCGGGCCACCCTTGGTCTGGACGCGGCCCACGCCCGAAATCACGTACAGCGTCTGTCCGAGTGGATGATGGTGCCAATTCGTACGGGCGCCGGGCTCGAACGACACCCGTGAGACATTCAGCCGCGCCGGCGCGGGCGCCATGTTGATGGGGTCCTGCAGCACGGTGCCGGTGAAGTGTTCCTTGGGCGCACGGCGGGTCGGCCGCGCACCTGCGAGCGTGATATCCATGGGATCCTCGTTTCCTGTTACTTCTTGCTGGCGGCGTAGCGCGCCTTGGTTTCGGCGTTCATGGGATAGAGGCCCGGCAGCACAGCGCCGTTGTTTACCTCGTTGACGATCCAGGCTTCCATCCGCTCCTGCTCGACGCCCTCGTTGAGGACGTGATCGAGCATGGCCTGCGGAATCAGCACGCAGCCATCCTGGTCGGCGACCACGATGTCGTTCGGAAACACCGCAACGCCGCCGCAACCGATCGGCTCGCCCCAGCCGACGAATGTGAGGCCTGCAACCGACGGCGGCGCGGCGTAGCCGTCGCACCAGACCGGCAGGTTGGTGCCAAGCACGCCCTCGACGTCACGCACCACGCCATCGGTGACGAGCGCGGTCACGCCGCGCTTGACCATGCGGGCGCAGAGGATGTCGCCGAAGATACCTGCGTCGGTAATGCCCATGGCGTCGACCACGGCGATGCAGCCCTCCCGCATCGCCTCGATCGCGGTGCGGGTCGAGATCGGTGACGACCAGGATTCCGGCGTCGCCAGATCCTCGCGCGCCGGCACGAAGCGCAGCGTGAAGGCAGGTCCCACCAGGCGCGGCAGGCCCGGGCGCAACGGACGTGCGCCGCGCATCCACACATTGCGCAGGCCCTTTTTCAGCAGGACCGTGGTGATGGTGGCGGTGGTGATGCCGGCGAGGGTCTTGCGGGCTTCGGGGGACAGCGACATGGACGAGAACGAGCTCCGAGGTGCAGGAAAGAACGCGCGCATCTTGCGAGCCGCAGCCCTTGCGTCAAGGGCCAAAGCCCTGACGGGAACGCGACCCTGCCGGGCTGTTATGCGACACGATAACAAGGCTTTATCGGATGCCCTTGCATTAATTTATTGGACTTGCGGGCGCATTTACGCGAAGCAGGGGTAACGCGGAACTGAAAGGCCGCGCCCGCGCTTTTCCAAAGGCCCGATTACGACAACTCATGGCCGAGACGCTCCCCCCGCCCCGCCTTCTGCCCAGTGGCGACAGCGCCGTCACGGTCGAGTTCAGCCGCACGATCGACGACGCCGCCAACGAGCGCGTGCTCGCGCTCGACAAGGCCCTTGCAGCTGCGTCCATCGAGGGCATCTCGGAGACGATTCCGACCTATCGCTCGCTGCTGGTGCATTACGATCCCGGCAGGATCGGCTTTGACGCGCTCGGCGAAAAGCTGCTTGCGATCGCCGGTCAGAAGCTGCCGCCAACCACGAAAGCGCGGCGCTGGCGGATTCCCGTCGCCTATGGCGGCGAGCACGGCATCGACCTCGAGGACGTCGCCAAAGCGCTGAACACCACGCCCGACGACATCGTCGCCCGTCACGTCGGCGGCGACTATCGCGTCGCCATGATCGGGTTCACGCCGGGCTGGTCCTATCTCAGCGGCCTCGATAAATCGCTGCACATGTCGCGGCGGCAGAGCCCGCGATTGTTCACGCCCGCTGGCACGATCTCGATCGGCGGCATCCAGGCCGGCATCCAGTGCCTCGCCGCGCCGAGCGGCTGGCACCTGCTCGGCCGCACGCCGGTGCGCACCTATCAGCTCCACCGTAATCCGACCTTCCTCACCGAACCCGGTGATCGCGTGACGTTTTTTCCAATCGACCACAAGACGTTCGAGGAACTGGATCGCGCCGCCGAAGCCGGCGAGATCATCGCCGACCGGGTCGACGCATGAGCCGGCTCGTCGTCACCAGCATTGGACCTGCCAGCTCCGTCCAGGACGGTGGACGCCACGGCGCGCAACGCTATGGCCTGACGGTCAGTGGCGCCATGGACCGGCTGGCGCTCGCGGCCGCGAACACGCTGGTCGGCAATGATCCGTCCGCAGCCGCCGTCGAGATCGGCCCGTTCGGCGCGACCTTCACCGCCAGGGATGGCGCCGTGCGCGTTGCGATTGCAGGCGCGCCGCGCAATGTCGACGTGGCCGGAAAACCGGTTGCGTTGGACACGTCCGTAACGCTGAAGAACGGCGAGACGCTGACGCTGGGGTTTGCCCGCGGCGGTGCGTTCACGTACCTGGCCATCGAAGGCGCGATCAAGGGCGAGCCGGTGTTCGGCAGCCTCGCGGTCAATGCCCGCGCCGGTCTTGGCAGCCCCTACCCGCGCCCGCTGCAGGCCGGCGACGAGTTCACGGTCGATGCCGCGAGCGGCGCGCCGGAACTGCGCATCGAATTGCCGAAGCCGGTGAGCGGCCCGATCCGCGTCGTGCTGGGGCCACAGGACGACGAATTCGACGACGCCAACAAGGCGCTGTTCCTGGGCAGCGACTGGAAGATCTCGGCGACATCGGACCGCATGGGCTACCGGCTCGAAGGTCCCGCGATCCAGCATCTGCACGGCCACAACATCGTCTCCGACGGAACCGTCAACGGCAGCATCCAGGTGCCCGGCAACGGCGCGCCGATCGTGCTGATGATGGACCGCGGCACCTCAGGCGGTTATCCCAAAATCGCGACCGTGATCACGGCCGATGTCGGCCGCCTCGCCCAGACCTCGGCGGGCACGGCGTTCCGCTTCAAGGCCGTCACCATGGCCGAGGCGCAGGATGAGGCACGCAAGTTCGCACAGCTGATCAAAAGCTTGCCCGATCGCCTGCGCTCGTCGGACACGGTCGCGCTCAACATCGAGGCGCTCAGCGACGCCAACGTTGCGGGCTACGCGGTGAGTGCCATGGATGCCGGGACCTGGCAGGTCACGGCGGAGCCGTAAGGACGAGGCCAAAGGCGGAGAGCAACCATGAAGACGATCGATCTCAATTGCGACCTCGGCGAAGGTTTTGGCGCTTGGGAGATGGGCAACGACGCCGCCATGATCGAGCTCGCAAGCTCGGTCAACGTCGCCTGCGGCTTCCATGCCGGCGACCCCGACATCATGCGGCGGACGGTTGAGCTTGCGAAGGCACGCGGCGTCTCCGTCGGCGCGCATCCTGGATATCGCGACCTGCACGGCTTCGGCCGGCATCCGATCGCGGGGCTGAAGGCGTCCGAGATCGAGAACCTCGTCGCCTACCAGATCGGCGCGCTGCAGGCGATCGCGACGGCCGCCGGCCACAAGGTGACGCATGTGAAGGCGCATGGCGCGCTCTCCAACGTCGCCTGCGAGGACGACATGACCGCGAAGGCGATCGCTGCCGGCATCAAAGCGGTCGATCCCAGCCTGATCTTCGTCGTGCTGGCCAATTCGAAACTGGTCAAGGCCGGTGAAGAAGCAAACCTGCCGATGGTGCATGAGGTGTTCGCCGATCGCGCCTATGAGGACGACGGCAATCTGGTGTCGCGCAAGAAACCGGGCGCGGTGCTGCACGATGCCAAGGCGATCGCCGAGCGCGTGGTGCGCATGGTGCAGGACGGCGCGGTGGTCTCGGTGACCGGCAAGGTGATCAAGATGCGGACGGACACCGTGTGCATCCACGGCGACACGCAGGGCGCGGTCGAGATCGCGCGGACCTTGCGTCAGGCCCTGAAGGATGCGGGCATCGAGGTCGCGCCGTTCAAGCGCGGGGCGTGATCAGAACGAGTGCGCCGAGAGCGTGCCGAACACGAGCACGGCGATCAGCGCACATGCGCCGTAGATCCTGATGTGATGTGCGCTCGCTTTGGCTCTGCGGGACAGTGATCGCGCATAGAGATGGAGTCTGGCTTCCGCCGACAATTCCCGGATGGTCGATTTCCAAGGCACCATGCGCCGAGTATGAACGATCGGACGCGACGGCTGTAAGACCATCGCGCAAATAGCGACGAAAGCGCGATTGCGCGCTACTTCGCAGCAGAAAATTCTCCGGACCGGCCGGTTCCAAAAATCCTATTCGTTAAAGTTCATGGCAAATGGAACCGGGTCGAGTTCCCACCAGCCGAAACGTGAAAACAACCCATGCACAGTAGAGGACCGTCGCCGGCACGGTGCGCCGCGTCGGCGATTCATGGAGGTCGCCCTGAAGCTTAGTAGACGTCAGCCTGGAAGCGGCCCTTCTTCTTGAGGTCGGCGACGAAGCTGACGGCCTCGTCGGTCGAGCGCGCGCCGAACTGGGCGACGATGTCGACCAGCGCCCGCTCGACGTCCTTGGCCATGCGCTTGGCATCGCCGCAGATGTAGAGATGCGCGCCTTCCGCAAGCCACGTCCACACTTCGCGGCCGAGCTCGCGCATGCGGTCCTGCACGTAGAACTTCTTCTCGCCGTCCCGCGACCAGGCCAGCGACAGGCGCGTCAGAAGCCCCGACGTCTTCATCGCGTTGAGCTCGTCGCGATAGAAGAAATCGCAATCGCTGCGCTGATGGCCGAAGAACAGCCAGTTCTTGCCTTGCGCCCCGGTCGCCTTGCGGTCGAGCAGAAAGGCGCGGAACGGCGCAATGCCGGTGCCGGGGCCGATCATGATGATCGGCGTCTTCGGATCCCGCGGCAGGCCGAAACCGTGCGCCTTCTGCACATAGACCTTGAGCTTGTCGCCTTCGTTGATGCGCTCGCCGAGGAAGGTCGAGGCGACGCCGAGGCGCTTGCGCTTGCCGATGACGTAGCGGACGGAATCGACCGTCAGCGACAGCTTGCCGGGCGTCGCATTGTGCGACGAGGAGATCGAGTAGAGCCGCGGCTGCAGTGGCTCGAGCGCCTCGACAAAGGCTTCCGGATGCGGCCGCGTTCCCGAAAACTTCTGCAGCGCGGCCATCACGTCCAGCGTCGCGGCATCGCCGTCGGGATCCTCGCCCTGCGCAAGTGCCCTCGCCTTTTCGCGCTGGGCGCCGCCGGTGATGAAGGAGAGCAGCTCGAACAGCTTGTCCGGCGCCGGCGACAGCGAGACGTCCTCGACCAGCGCCTCGCGCAGCGTCTTGTTGTTGACTTTGGTGGTGTGGGAAGCGCCGAGCAGCGCGATGATCTGGTCGACGAGGCCAAGGTCGTTGCGCGCGAACACGCCGAAGCTGTCGCCGACAACGTAGTCGAGCTTGTTCTCGGAGAGATCGAACTCGACGTGATAGGTCTCCTTCTCCGAGCCGGGCTTGTTGAGCAGACGCCGCGACAGGAAGGTCGCCTCTGCCGGATTTTCGCGCGCGCGGCCGAGTTCGGCCTTCACCTCAGGCGCGGCCGGGGCGCTCGCGGCCGGAGCGGCTGCTCCCCCGGCAGGCTTCGCGGCCGGCACCTTGTCGATCTCCTCGAACAGCTGCTTGAGCATCCGCGCCGTCTCCTTGCCGCCGGGGGCGCAGAGGTTCAAGCGCGCTTCGCTCTTGTTGGCGATCGAATCCGAATAGTCGGCGCAATTGTAGCCGCACTGGCCGCAATCCTGCTGCGCCATCGCCGCCATCATGCGGCGGCGGAGCGGCCGCCCCTCGGCGAGCTTCATGCGGTCGGCGATCGGCATCGCCGGATCGTGCCATGGCGCCTCGCCATCGTCGCCGTCGCCTTGCGGCGAGAGCACGGCGCCGTTCTCCGCCGGCGACAGTGGCGTCGAGCCGTCGAGGCCGAGCATGCCGACGAGAAACCCGTTCAGCCACAGCCGTTGTCCCTCGCTGAAGGGAGCGTTCGGCGGGATGATCTCGAGCTTCGGTGGGACGGGCATCTGGGTCATGCTGTGACTTCCGCTTCGGCGAGTTTGCGTAAGGCTTCACCGTCATGGCGACGGGAGAAGGTCAGGAACGTTTCTTCAGGCGAGGCGCGGTTGGCGAGATAGGCCTTGAGCAGACCTTCGACCGTCTTCGGCACATCCTCGGCCCTCACGTCGTGGAACACTTCCTGCCCGATATCGGCATCGGGGCCGAAGCCGCCGCCGGTGAAGAGATGATAGCCCTCGACCTGGTCGTCCTCGCTCGCACCCGGCACCTTGGCCGCGATCAGGCCGATGTCGGAGATGTAGTGCTGCGCGCAGGAATGGTGGCAGCCGGTCAGATGGATGTTGAGCGGCGTGTCGAGATTGACGCGCGCGTCGCACCAGTCGCCGATCGCGGCGGCATGACGCTTGGTGTCGGACGCAGCGAACTTGCAGCCGGCATTGCCGGTGCAGGCAATCAGGCCGGCCCGAACGTTCGAAACTTCGGTGGCCAGCCCGAGCTTCTCGACCGCAGCGGTGACGAGCGCGACGTTCTCGTCGCGCACGCCCGAGATCAAGAGGTTCTGCCAGACCGTCAGGCGGATATCGCCGTCGCCGAGATCCTGCGCAATCTTGGCCAGCCCACGCATCTGCTCGCAGGTGAGCTTGCCGACCGGCAGCGCCACGCCGACCCAGTTGAGGCCGGCCTGCTTCTGCCTGTGCACGCCGATATGGGCCATGCGGTCGGACAGCGGGCGCGGCGCCAGCGCCTCGGCCGGTACACGCGCGAACGGCTTCTTGAGGCGCTCCTCGACCAGCTTGAGGAAGCCGTCGTGGCCCATGGTGTCGAGCACGTATTTCAGCCGCGCCTTGTTGCGGTTGGTGCGGTCGCCATGCTCGATGAAGACGCGCACGATGGCATCGGCGACAGCGGTCGCGTCCTCGGGGCGAACGACGATGCCCGAATATTTCGCAAAGTCCTTGTGCCCGGTGATGCCGCCGAGACCGAGCTTGAACCAGACACCCGGCTCGACGCCGAAACCGTCCTTCACCTCGACCGCGGTGAAGGCGATATCGTTGGTCTCCTCAAGCGCTGCGATCTTGCCGGCGCCGTCGAAGGCAACGTTGAACTTGCGCGGCAGGCCGAACAGCGAGCGGTCGTTGAGGATGTGGTAGTGCCATTCGCGCGCATAGGGGCGCGTGTCGAGCAACTCCTGCGGATCGACGCCGGCGGTCGGCGTGCCCGTGACGTTTCGGATGTTGTCGGCACCGGCGCCGCGCGAGCAGAGGCCGATGTCCTGGACGGCTTCGATCAGCTTGACCGCGTTCTTCGGCTCGATCTCGCGGATCTGGAAGTTGGCGCGGGTGGTGACATGGGTGTAGCCGCCGCCACAGCTTTCGGCGATGTCGGCAAGGCCCGACATCTGCCAGTGCTTCAGGATGCCGTTGGGAATGCGCAGGCGCGCCATGTAGGAGGTCTGCGCCGGCGCCACCCAGAAGATGCCGTAATAGCGCCAGCGGAAATTGTCCGCCGGCGTCGGATTGGCGTTGTTGCGCGCCTGGTCCTTCAGCCGCTCATAGGCATCGAACGGATGCATCTCGCGCTTGAACTTCTCCTGGTCGGCGAGCTTCTTGCCCGCCGCAACGAGCTTGTCCTGCGCCTTGATCGCCGCCGCATCCGGACCTGACGGTTCCGCGGGAGCGCCTACGGCAGCCGCGCCGCCGGCCGCGAAAGCGCGCCCGACACGCCCGACCTGCATGCCGGACATGAAGCCTTCGAGATAGCGCTTCTGCTCGTCGGAGAAATCGGCCGTGGGTGCTGTATCGAGTTTCATGGACTGAATGGACCTACTCTGCTGCCTGGACCGCAACCTGCGCCACGTCGGCGACCGGCTTTGCGGGCTTGTACGTCGTGTAGAGCGCGAGGCCTGTGAAGACGAAGCCGCCGACGAGATTGCCCAAGGTGACGGGGATCTGATTCCACAGCCACCAGTCGGCGACGCTGACCTTGGCGCCGAGCATCATCCCGGTCGGGATCACGAACATATTGACGACGGCATGCTCGTAGCCGAGCGCGAAGAACAGGAAGATCGGCAGCCAGGTCGCCGCGATCTTGCCGACCGTGGAGGTCGAGGTCATCGCCATGACGACGCCGAGACAGACCAGCCAGTTGCAGAGGATCGCCTTGACGAACACCGAGACCATGCCGGCGGTGCCGATTGCGGCATTGGCGATGGTCTTGGCCTCGGCGACCGCAACGATCTTCGCGGCGACGCCGGTGACCTCGAGCTTGCCCATGTTGGTGAGCGAGATCGCGATCAGTGCGCCGACGGCGATGCTGCCGAGCAGATTGGCGAGGAAGACCCACGACCAGTTGGCGATGACCGCATTCCAGCTGGCCTTGCCTTCGAGACGTGCGAGCGGAACGATGGCAAAGCTTCCGGTGACGAGCTCGAGGCCGAGCAGCACGATCATCACAAGGCTGACCGGAAAGATCAGCGCGCCGACGATGGGCTGGCCCGTCGTGACCGCGCCGGTCAGGGCGAGCGTCGTGGCCGCGCCCAGCAGCGCACCTGATATCGCGCCGCGGATCATGATATCGCGCGGGGCCAGCGCCAGCTTCTTCAGGCTGGCATCGACCATCGAGGCCACAACATCGGAGGGTTTCGCGTAATCCATATCGCAGCTCCAGCTTGCCGCGCGAAAGGCGGCGTCAACGGGTGAAACGGACGGTGATCGCGGGGAGCCGGTTGCAGGCGCATCAGCACCTCGCCGGAGCCCGGAGCGATCCGATCAGCCTCGTTGCTGCGGAAATCCACCATGGACTTGGAGTCGCCGGCGTCCACGCCTGGCGGCTTGGGCTCTCCTATTCAAGGAGTGTGCCAACGCAGCAAAAGCCGCAAAATCAATTGAAATCAGCGATTTAGAGTTTGGTGCAATGCATGAAGTGGATCGGGGTTCATGCTGCTTCGGGCAGCAATGGCCCAAAGATTGAGCTTCGAATCGATGTGATTAATACTTGAGCAGACCTACCGAGCCCGGCGGGCGACTTCAAACGCGCCCAGATAACCAGCGATGTCCCTGACATCGAATGCGGGTCCGGCAAAGGCGCCGAACGGGGTGCTGGCCTGCCCTTCTCCGCCATGCCCGAGGGCGGCATCGTAGAGGTCCGACCGGAACACAGCCATGGCGGTCTTGAGGGCCTCTGCGCTCAGCGCTGTCTGCCCCCAGCGCACCATCTGCGCGTAAAGCCATGCGGCCTGAACCGGGTCCGGGCGCCCCGCCCCTTCGCGACCGACCAGGAGATAGCGCCCGCTCTCGCGCACCGTGCCGTCGGGAGAAATCTTCAGGCGCCCGGTGAGCGAGCGCTGGATCAGCTCGGCATCCACACCAAGGCGCTCGGGCTGCGCCAGGATCTGCGCCGCCTCGGTCAGGTTCTCCGGGCCCTCGATGAACTCGGCCGCCTTGACCGCCGCGCGGACCAACGCCGCAATCACGTCCGGATTCTTGTCGGCCCAGACCTGACGCACCGCCAGCACCTTCTCGGCCGCGCGCTCCAGGATGTCGGACACGAAATGCAGGATGTGGCCGATGCCGAGGTCGACCGCAATCGAGTTCCAGGGCGCGCCGACGCAGAAGGCATCGACGTGTCCGCTCCTGAGGCTGTCCACCATGTAGGGTGGCGGCAGCACCACGAGGCGAACATCCTCGTCGGGATCGACGCCGGCCGCGGCCATCCAGAACCGCAGCTGGTAATTGTGGGTCGAGAACGGGAACGTCATGCCGAAGGTCAGCGGCTCGGCGCCTTGCTTGCGCCTGATGGCAACGACCTTCGCCAGCGCCTTTGCCGTGGCGAGCGGATCGAAACGGTCGCCCTCGATCTCTTCCATCAGCGCGGCATGCAGCGCCGGCGACACTGTGATCGCATTGCCGTTGATGCCGAGATTGAAGGGGGCTGCAATCGGCACCTTGACGTGGCCGAGCCCGAGCGAGGATGCGATCGCGACCGGCGCCAGCAGATGCGCAGCGTCGAACAGGCCGATGTTGAGCTTGTCGCGCACATTGGACCAGGAGACCTCGCGCACCAGCTCGACCTCGAGCCCTTCGGCGGCGGCAAAGCCCTTGTCGACGGCGACGATCAGGGCCGCAGCATCGACCAGCGGGATGAACCCGATGCGGAGGGGACCGGTCATTTCAGCATCTCCGACGCGGTGATGATCGATTGGGCGATCTCGCCGATTTTCTTCTTCTCACGCATGGCGGTCGAGCGCAGCAGCACATAGGCCTCGTCCTCGGTGAGGCCCTTCACCTTCATCAGGATGCCCTTGGCCTTCTCGATGATTTTGCGATCCTCGAGCTGCGACTTGGTGCGCTCCAGTTCCTCCTGGAGCTTGGCGAAGGCGTTGAACCGCGACACGCAGAGGTCGAGGATCGGCTTGATGCGCTCCTTCTTCAGCCCGTCGACGATATAGGCGGACACCCCCGCCTCGACCGACGCCTGGATCGAGGCTGAATCGCTCTGGTCGACGAACATGGCGATCGGCCGCTTCACGGCACGGCTGACCTGGAACATCGCTTCCAGCACGTCGCGACTGGGGTTTTCCAGATCGATCAGGATGATGTCGGGATCCACCGCATAAATACGGGCAAGAAGGCTCTGCATCTCGCGGATATGGACGACCTCGGTGAATCCGGCCTCCCGCAATCCCTCCTCGAGGATCGCGGCGCGGACCGGGCTTTCGTCGACGATCACGATTTTGGGCGACTGGTCGGCGCTCATGGCTCACTCACGGCAGGTGATTCATCCATAGCACGCCGGAACGCCCTGCAAAGGGTTGTAATTATGGGCAATTGGGACTAGCTCAGGCCGGTCAATCAGGCAGATTTGGATATGAATCAGACGGCTGCGCCCAAGGTCAGCTTCGTGTCACTCGGGTGTCCCAAGGCATTGGTGGATTCCGAGCGCATCATTACGCGCCTGCGTGCGGAAGGCTATGAGCTCGCCCGCAAGCATGACGGGGCCGACATCGTCATCGTCAACACCTGCGGCTTCCTCGACAGCGCCAAGCAGGAATCGCTTTCGGCGATCGGCGAAGCCATGGCCGAGAACGGCAAGGTGATCGTGACGGGCTGCATGGGCGCCGAACCGGAAGCGATCGAGCAGGCCTATCCCGGCGTGCTCTCGATTACGGGCCCGCAGCAATATGAGAGCGTACTCGATGCCGTGCATCGCGCGCTGCCGCCGGCCCACAATCCGCATCTCGACCTGGTGCCGCCGCAGGGCATTAAGCTGACGCCGCGCCATTACGCCTATTTGAAGATCTCCGAAGGCTGCAACAACCGCTGCACCTTCTGCATCATCCCGAAACTGCGCGGCGATCTCGTCTCGCGTCCGGCCAATGACGTGCTGCGCGAGGCCGAGCGCCTGGTCGGCGCCGGCGTCAAGGAGCTGCTGGTGATCTCGCAGGACACCTCGGCCTACGGCGTCGATCTCAAATATGCCGAGAGCCCGTGGAAGGATCGTCAGGTCCGCGCGAAATTCCTCGACCTCGCGCGCGAGCTCGGTGAGCTCGGCGCCTGGGTTCGTCTGCAATATGTCTACCCCTACCCGCATGTCGACGAGGTCATCGCGCTGATGAACGAGGGCAAGGTGCTGCCCTATCTCGACATACCGTTCCAGCATGCCAGTCCCGAAGTGCTGAAGGCCATGAAACGCCCGGCGGCGCAGGACAAGACGCTGGCGCGCATCAAGCGCTGGCGCGAGGAATGTCCCGATCTTGCTTTGCGCTCGACCTTCATCGTCGGCTTCCCCGGCGAGACCGACTCCGACTTCGCCTATCTGCTCGACTGGCTCGATGAAGCCGAGATCGACCGTCTCGGCTGCTTCAAATACGAGCCGGTTGCGGGCGCGACGTCGAATGCAATCGCCAATCCCGTGCCGGAAGAGATCAAGCAGGAGCGCTACAACGCGCTGATGGCGCGACAGCAGAAGATCTCCGCGCGCCGGCTCAAGCGCAAGGTCGGCACGCGCCAGCAGATCATCATCGACGAGGTCGGGCCGACCGTGGCCAAGGGCCGCTCCAAGGCGGACGCACCAGAGATCGACGGCGCGGTGTATCTGACAAGCCGCCGTCCCTTGCGCGTCGGCGAGATCGTCACCGCGAAGATCGAGCGCGCGGACGAATACGATCTGCACGGCAGCGTCGCGGGGTTCTGACGTCCTCGTACGCGCGCACATTCCAGCAGCGTCATGGCCGGGCTTGTCCCGGCCATCCACGGCTTGAAGCACAGCACGAAGAACGTGGACGCCCGGGGCAAGCCCGGGCATGACGACTACTGTCGCTGCAAATTCATCACACCAGCCATTTCGGCACCCAGCGCTCCGGACGCGGGGCGCGGGCGAGATCGGCCTTGGCTTCGGAGAGCAGCGCGGGCTGTCCACCGATCGTCGGGCGCACGTCGTATTCGAAATTCGGCATGACGCGGCCGTCGGCGTAGAGCCCGAACTTCATGACGTACCAAAGACCCAGTTCGGGCTGCGCGCGGCGCATCTCCTCGCGCAGGTCGCGCAGCAGGGATTCGATCGAGGCGGCTTCCTCGAACGGCTGCGGCCCGCGCGACATCACGCGCGCCTCGTATTGCTTGCCTGATATCGCGACCTCGAAATGCGTCTTGTCCCAGGGCTTCTTGCCCTTGGGCAGATGCGCGGCGAGCCGCCAGCCGAGCTCGGCCATCAGGCGATGATTGGCCCAGTACTCTTCACGATCCCGGCTCCACTTCTCGACGAAGCCGCGGAAGTCAGGCAGCTCGGATGCACAGTCCTCGCACGTAGCAGGCTCGCCGGCCGGTCGCCGCGCAAGCCATTGCGCAAGCTCGCCCGTCTGAGGCTCGACCTCGCCGTGCGGCCGCAGATCATGCCAGGCCTCATCGAATTGCTGTGATGTCAGTTTCGCCAGCAGCGCGTCGAGGGACGGCGCGAGCAGCTCATAATCGCCTTCCGAGCCCAACCCCACGATCGGCGGATCGTCGCGGTCGAGACCGGCGCCGTACCAGCCGCCGACGGCCGAACCGTCAGGCAGGCGCATGAACAACGCGAAACGGTCGCGCAAGGGACTGCCGTCGAAAATCGGCGCCTGGTCGGAGAACTGGCCTTGCAGCGAGAAGCAGCCGACGCTGCCCCAGGGACGTCCGTTCAGCCAGCCGGCGAAATCCAGCAGCAAAGGCGGCGCCTCGATGCCCGGCGGAAATGCGCCGCGGATGCTGTCGAGGTCAATCGGGTATGGCGTATCGGACAAGGCTGAAAACGATCCTGATGGTCCCGCCCTTTTGGTCTGTCCCGGCTAGCCTCCGGTTCGAACCAATTCGCGTCCTTCGATCACAAACGCGCTAGAGGCTCGTTGGTTTCTGGCGCGGCGAACAAATGACATGCCGCCGTCACAAGATCGGCGATGGACCAGAACTACGGGGCGACCCGCGCGGCCCCGGCTGGTCTCCAGCCCTGCGCAACTGCGACACGCCGCAATGTGACACTATAGTGCATTCACGCTGGGGTCATGGACTCGTCCTAACTCTCGCCGCGCTTTCAACGCGAGCGAGGATTTTTGATGAGCCGCCTGCCGGACATGCTGCGCACGCAGCGTTTCGACGACTACCGCTTCTATCACCAGAGCACCGTCAATCAGACGCTGCACCTGATCAGTGCAGTGATCTTCCTGGGATGCTACGCGTTGCTGTTCAGGGATCCGGCGCTGGCAGGACTCGTCGGCTGGCTCGCGATGCTGACGCGGCAGACCGGGCATTTCTTCTTCGAGCCGGACGGCTACGACGCGCTCAACGATGTCAGCAACGAGTACAAGGAAGCCGTCAAGGTCGGCTACAGCCAGACCCGCAAGATCATCCTGCTGCTGATCTGGGGCAGCGCGCCGGTTGCGCTTTACATTGATCCCACGCTGTTCGGTCTCTTTGCTCCCCCTGCCGACCGTTTCGACTTCATCCGCCATGTCGGCGCGCTCTGGCTCGCGATCGGCATCGGTGGCGGACTGGCGCGCATGCTCCAGCTGTTCGCGACGCGCGGCGTCACGACCGGGCTGGTTTGGGGCTTCAAGGTGCTGACCGATCCCTTCCACAACATCGCGCTGTACCGGAATTCCCCGTTCAAGCTGCTGCGCGGCGAGCTGATCGACGCGTCGATTGCGGACGCGAACTGGGGCGACGAGGACGCCGAGGAAGCGGCTCATTCCGCCTGAGCAAATGCACGTTCGGCGGGTGTCACGCAAAACACCCGCTTGACAAGCCCTGGCCTTCGGCTGTACGGACGCGCTCCATGATCAACGCCCGGACCAACCTGCGCACCGCAATGCTCCGTCGTCGCTGCCGCGACGATGAGAGGGTGCGCCATGTCCGACGACGCCGCTGAACCACTGAATTCAGCTGAAGTTTTCGAGAAGGCCGCACCCGCAAGGTGCGGCCTTTCTGCTTTTTGCGCCCTTTTCCACCCGCCTCCAGAGGAGTTCGACATGACGACGCATCCGTATGACGCGCTGATGGACATCACTGCACGGCCGAAGACCGTGTTCGTCCGCGGCGCCGGCTCCTACCTCTGGGACGACAGCCGCAAGCGTTATCTCGACTTCGTGCAGGGCTGGGCCGTCAACTGCCTCGGCCATTCGCCGCCAGCAGTGGCGGACGCACTCAGCGCGCAGGCCAAGCGGCTGCTGACGCCGAGCCCCGCCTTCTACAACGAGCCGAGCCTGAAGCTCGCGCAGGCGCTGGTCGAGAACAGCGCCTTCGACCAGGTGTTCTTTGCCAATTCGGGTGCCGAAGCCAATGAGGGCGCGATCAAGCTCGCTCGCAAATTTGGCAGCCTGCACAAAGCTGGCGCGTTCGAGATCATCACGTTCGAAGGCGGCTTCCACGGCAGGACGCTGGCAACGATGTCGGCCTCCGGCAAGAAGGCGTTCGAGCCGCTGTTCGAGCCGAAGGTATCCGGCTTCAAGAAGGCCAAGCTCAACGACATCACCTCGGTCGAAAAGCTGATCAACGACAACACCGTTGCTGTCATGCTCGAGCCGATCCAGGGCGAATCCGGCGTGTGGCCGGCGAGCGATGCGTTCCTGCAGCAGCTGCGCGCGCTCACGGAGGCGCACGGTCTGCTGCTCATTTTCGACGAGATCCAGACCGGCATGGGCCGGACCGGAAAACTCTTCCACTACGAGCACGCCGGCATCGCGCCTGACATCATGACGCTCGGCAAGGGCATCGGCGGCGGCGTGCCGCTCGCGGCCTTGCTTGCAACCGAACGCGCCTCCTGCTTCGAGCACGGCGACCAGGGCGGCACGTTCAACGGCAACCCGGTGATGTGCGCGGCGGGGCTCGCGGTGCTCGAGGAGGTCAGCAGACCTGCGTTCCTGAAACAGGTCGCCGAGACCGGGCTGCTGCTCGAAAGCGAGCTGCAGAAGGTCTCGGCGCGGCACGGGCTCGGCGGCGTGCGCGGACGCGGGCTGTTGCTGGCGCTCGACCTCAAGCTGCCGATCGCGCCAGGTATCGTCACGCAGGCCTTCGAGGCCGGCGTGCTGCTGAACGCGCCGCAGCTCGACGCCCTGCGCTTCATGCCGGCGCTGAACGTCACCAGGGCAGAGATCGCCGAGATGATCGGCTGCCTCGACGGGATCTTGACCAAGGCCGGCGCGGCACGGAGAGTCGCGTAAGCCGTGCTATCCGTCATGGCCGGGCTCGTCCCGGCCATCCACGCCTTGACGCGCGGGCACGAAGAACGTGGATGCCCGGGACAAGCCCGGGCATGACCATCTTTTGATGACCTACGGCTTCAAGATCGACGCCCCGGTCGTCTTGCGGCTCTCGAGATCGATATGCGCCTTCGCGGCGTCCTTCAGCGCGTAGGCATGGTTGATCGGCACGTGCAGCTTGCCGTTGATGACGGCCGAGAACAGCGTGTCGGCGCCTTCCAGCAGCTCCTTGCGCGTGCCGATGTAGTCGTTGAGCTTCGGCCGGGTCGCAAACAGCGACCCGTGATTGTTCAGCTCGGCGATCGAGAATGGCGGCACCGGACCCGAAGCATTGCCGAACGACACGAACATGCCGCGCGGCTTCAGGCACGACAGCGAGCCAGGGAAAGTGGCCTTGCCGACGCCGTCATAGACCACGTCGCAGCCCTCGTTGCGGCTGATCTGCTTCACGCGCGCGACGAAGTCCTCCTCGTTGTAGAGGATGACGTGGTCACAGCCATTGGCTTCGGCAAGCTCGGCCTTCTCGCGCGAGCCGACCGTGCCGATGACGTGCGCCCCGAGCGCCCTCGCCCATTGGCAGGTGAGTAAGCCGATCCCGCCGGCGGCGGCATGGATCAGCACGCGATGATGCGGCTCGACCTTGAAGGTCTTGTGCAGCAGATACCAGACGGTCAGGCCCTTGAGCATCAGCACGGCGCCCTGCTCGTGCGTGATGTGGTCGGGCAGCTTGACCAGCTTCTCCCAGGGAATGTTGCGCTCGCCGGTATAGGCGCCGAGATTGTGGTAGTAGGCGACGCGGTCGCCGGGGTGGAAATGCGTCACGCCCGGTCCGACGGCGACGACCTCGCCCGAGGCCTCGTTGCCGGCGATGAAGGGCAGCCCCGGCGCCTTGTAGAGCCCGGTGCGATAGTAGACGTCGATGAAGTTCAGGCCGACCGCATGCTGGCGGATGCGCACCTCGCCGGGGCCGGGCGCCGGAACTTCGACGCTCTCATAGACCAGGGCTTCGGGGCCTCCGACCTTGTGGACACGGACGGCTTTGGTCATCACCTGACCTCCTCTTCTTCAAGGCCGAGCGAAGACAATCGCGCCCGCCTTGTCAACTCGACGCCAGCCAATGCGGCTAGGTGGATGGCGTCTTCGCTTTCTTGCGATTGCGCTTGGCCAGCACGTTGAAGAACTCGACCGCCGCCGAGAACGCAATCGCGAAATAGATGTAGCCGCGCGGAATGTGGAATTTGAATCCGTCCGCGACCAGCGCCACGCCGATCAGCACCAGAAACGCCAGCGCCAGCATCTTGGTGGTGGGATGCTCAGCGACGAATCGCGCCACCGGCCCCGACGAAATGTACATGATCAGGCAGGCGATCACGACAGCCGCGATCATGATCTCGAGATCCTGCGCCATGCCGATCGCGGTGATGATGGAGTCCAGCGAGAACACGATGTCGATGACGACGATCTGGACGATCACCCAGAAGAACGCGCTGCCGGCGGAATCCTTCTTGCCCTCGCCGTCATCGGCCTCGACCTCGGCGTGGATCTCGTGCGTCGCCTTGGCGATCAGGAACAGGCCGCCGCCGATCAGGATGAGATCGCGCCAGGAGAAATCGTAAGCTGCCAGCGAAAATACCGGCGCGGTCAGGCCGATCAGCCAGACCAGCACGCTGAGCAGGAGGATCCGGAACACCAGCGCCAGCGCCAGCCCGATCTGGCGGGCGCGATGGGCCTGCTTCTCCGGGATGCGCGAGACGATCACCGACAGGAAGATGACGTTGTCGATGCCGAGCACGATCTCGAGGGCGGTCAAGGTGAGCAGCGCGGCCCAGGCCTCGGGGTTGGTCAGAAGATGCATCATGCGAACGATCTCGCCAGGCGGATCAACGTGTCGCTGAAGGCGATCCAGAGCGCGATGGCGCAGAGCGCGACCGTCACGCCGGTGCCGACGCGAAAGTCCATCTCCAGCGCGTAAAAGGCGAGCAGCCCCCACAGCACGATCAGGGACATCGTCAGCCAGCGCAGCCGCGCGACGCGAACGGGATGCAGCACGTGGAACGGCACGAAGGTCAGCACCACCAGCGCGGCGACCAGCAGCGTCGACGACAGCGGCGGCCAGTGCAGCAGGAACAGATAGAACGCGGCGGCATTCCACAGCGCCGGAAAGCCGCGGAAATGATTGTCGTCCGCCTTCATGCGCAGATCGGCGAAGTAGAGTGCGCTGGTGACGATGATGGCGATGCCGAGCACGGGCGCGGCCACCGGCAGCAGCATGCCGCTCGCCACGATCGCATAGGCCGGCACGAAGACATAGGTGACGAAATCGACCACGAGGTCGAGCACGTCGCCCGACCAGTTCGGCTGCACGTTCTTGACGTCGAGCAGGCGTGCGATCGGCCCGTCGATCGCATCGATGATCAGGGCGACGCCCAGCCAGCCGAACATCGCGGCCCAGTGCTCGCGCACCGCCTCTAGCATCGCCAGCAGCGCGATCGCCGCGCCGAAGGCGGTGAAGATGTGCACCGAAAACGCCGCGGCACGGACCACCGGCTTCGGCTTGAGGGAATCCTCTTGGCTGTCCGTCTGAGTATCCATGGGTTTCTGCTACCAGAACGGGACCGGTTTGCACATCCGCCGGCGCGGCATTGCGCCGCGCTATCAGTCATAAAAATCAGGCAAAATAGGTGGCTTGAATTTGCCGCCGGGCGTGTCAAATGTCGTTCCATGACAGACGCATCGACACTCTTCGACGCAAGCGTTATCGGCGGCGGACCGGCAGGACTTGCGGCGGCAATTGCATTGGCGCAGCGAGGGGCGCGGACCGCGCTGGTGGCGCGGCGCCTGCCCTATGCCGACAACAGGACGACTGCGCTGTTGGGGGCTTCCGTCGATCTCCTGGAAAGCCTCGACGTCTGGCCGCGCTGCAAGGACAAGGCGGCCGGCCTCGAGGTGATGCGCCTTGTCGACGATACCGGCCGGCTGTTCCGTGCGCCGGAGGTCCGGTTCTCCTGTCACGAGATCGGGCTCGATGCCTTCGGCTACAACATCGACAATCGCTCGCTGATGCTGGCGCTCGAAGCGCGCGCGGCCGAACTCTCCAATCTGGTCCGCTTCGACGACGAGGCCGAGAGCGTCGTGATCGAAGCCGATGATGTCGCGATCCGCACGGCGTCCGGGCAATTCCTCGCCGCCCGGCTCGTGGTCGGCGCCGATGGCCGGCACTCGCTGTGCCGGGAAGCCGCCGGCATCGCGGTGACGCGGCACGACCTGACGCAGACGGCGCTGACCTTCAACGTCGGCCATAGCAGGCCGCACCGCAACGTCTCGACCGAGTTCCACACGCCCCACGGACCCTGCGTGTTCGTACCCCTGCCCGGCAATCGGTCCAGCGTCGTCTGGGTCGCCGCGCCCGCCGAAGCCGAACGGCTTCGCGGCTTGAGCGACGAGCAACTCTCGGCCGCGATCGAGAAGCAGTCGCATTCGATCCTCGGCCGCATGACGGTCGAGCCCGGCCGCAACCTGTTCCCGCTCGCGATCGAGCGGCCACAATCCTTCGCCCGCGACCGCATCGCGCTGGTCGGCGAAGCCGCCCATGTGGTTCCCCCGATCGGCGCCCAGGGCCTCAATCTCGGTCTGCGGGATGCCGCCGACATCGCCCGGCTCGCCGGCGAAGCCATCGCAGCGGGCCAGGATCCCGGCGCAGACGAGGTGCTGAAACGCTACGACCGGGCGCGGCGGCCGGACATTTTGAGCCGGACCTTTGCGATCGACATCGCCAACCGCTCGCTGCTCAACGATTCCCTGCCGCTGCAGCCGGTCCGCGCCGTCGGCATGCACCTGCTTGGTGCCATCGGCCCGCTGCGGCGCTTTGCGATGCGCGAAGGCCTGACGCCGACCTGGCGCAGGTAATTCGGCGAAGCGGTCCTTACGGAAATGCCAGCCGGCCGGTCTGGAGCGCCCACATCACGCTGGTCAGCGTGACTACCGAAGCAAACGTACCGAGCAGCACGGCGACGGATGCAGATTCGATCCAGGCGTCGTTTTGCCGGGCGATCACGAACACATTCAGCGCCGGCGGCAGCGAGGCCATCAGGATGGCGGTGGCGGCCCATGGCTGCGCGAAGGGACCGAATGCTAGCATCAGGCCAATGGCGACGAGCGGATGGATCAGCAGCTTGACCGCGATCACACCAGGCACTTCCCAGGGCACCCGATCGAACGGACGCAGTGCAACCGTCACGCCAAGCACGAACAGCGCGGTCGGAGCCGCCGCGTTCTGGAGGAAGGTGATGGTGCGGTCGAGCGCGACCGGCAGCTCGATATGGAGTGCGGCCACGGCTGCGCCAAAGCACGCTGACATGATCAGCGGGTTGAGCACGATCTGCTTCAGCACGACGCCGAAGGCATGCACGAGCGAGGGATGGTCCCGGTCGGACAGTTCGATCAGCAGGGGCACGATCGTGAACAGGAAGATGCTGTCGCAGCAGAAGATCAGCGCCGTCGGCGCCGCTGCCTTGGATCCAAGCACCGCGAGCGCCAGCCCCGGCCCCATGTAACCGATATTGCCGTAGCCGCCGGAGAGGCCCGCGAGCGTCGCCTCGCGTAGCGTCAGCTTGCCAAGAACCTTCCCGACGACGAGCGCGATGGTGAACGCGGCGACCGTCGACAGCGTGGTCGCAACCAGGAACGGCGGGTTGTTCAATTCCGAGAACGGCGTCTTCGACATGATCGCGAACAAGAGCGCCGGCAGCGACACATAGAGCAGAAAGAAGTTCATCCAAGCGAGGCCTGATTCCGGCAGCGATTTGACCTTGCCGCAGGCGAAGCCGACGAAAATCAAGCCGAAATAAGGTAGCGCCAGATTGAGGATATCGACCATTGATGAAGTATTTTCTGAAGACCTGACGGCTATCTGCCCCGCGGCCGCGGGGTAATTCCCGATAAGGCCACTAGCATCGGCCACAATCCTGGTCTATCGACGGAGGATGATTAAAGCGCGGACAGCCAAATTCCAGATCGGACAGGTCGTGCGCCACCGGATCTTCTCGTTCCGGGGGGTGATCTTCGACATCGATCCGGAATTCAACAACACCGAGGAGTGGTGGCTGTCGATCCCCGAGGAGGTACGGCCCCACAAGGACCAGCCGTTCTATCACCTGCTCGCGGAGAACGCGGAGTCCGAGTATGTCGCCTATGTCTCCGAGCAGAACCTGCTGCCCGACGAATCAGGCGAGCCGATCCGCCATTCCCAGGTCGCGGAGATCTTCATCAAGAACAAGGATGGCGGCTACCGCCCGCGCAATCCGTCGCTGAACTGAGCTCTCCGTCCCCCTCACCAAGTTTTGCCGCATCAAGCGGCCCGCAAAAAAGGCGCTCGTTCGAGCGCCTTTTCCATGTCCGGGATTTGAGCCCGATTACTTCTGCCCGGCGGGTGTGCCCGGAGGCGTACCCTGCTGCTCGAGCTTCTTGCGCTGCTCGTCGGCCTTCTTCTGCAGTTCTTCCTGCAGCTTCTTCTGGGTTTCCTCGAACACCTTCGGATCGGTCGGCGGACCGTCATAGGCCTTCTGGAATTCGCCGGCGAGCGGCAGCGGCAGGGTCAGCGGTGCGCCGTTGGCGTTGATCGCCTGCACCACGAGGTTCTGGCCCTTCTTCATGTTGTTGATGAGCTCGGGCGTTGCGTCGTAATCCGACATACACCCGTTCTGGAAGCAGATCACATACGGGCTCTGCAGCGGCGGATTGTTGTCGACGATGATGCGGGTGCCGTGGACGAGCTGCATGCCGAGCGGCAGCGTCACGCGCAGGATCTTCTTGGGCTCGCCTTCCGGCTCGATGATCACGGCCGCGATGACCGGCTGGCCCGATTCGATGCGGCCATCCTTGCCGGTGAAGCAGACCTGCTTGGCATTGGCGTCCTGGCCCTTGAGGCAGAACTTGGTCCAGGGCGCGTAGATCAGCTGGATCTGCTGATCGGCGGGCTGGCCGCCCGGCGCGGCCGGTGCGCCCGGCTGGGCCGGGGCCTGCTGGGCTTGGGGAGCCGGCGCGGGTGCAGGAGCCTTGGGGGCAGCCTTCGGAGCCGCTTTCGGGGCCGCTTTTGGCGCCGGCGCGGCCGGAGTCGGACCCTGGGCCTCAGCAGCAAGCGGAACGACCAATGCCGTCGCCGTCAACAGGGCGAGAAGGCGCCCGCGCGGCCGGACGGACGCGGCCAAATAACGGAAATTCATTGCAGAAAACCCTTTCTGAACGGGAAGTGCCCGAACCGCTCCGAAGCGCCGAACCAAACCGCCTGGGCGCGGCTCTCTCCCCGTCAATTGAGGCGGATACGTGACGGGCTCGGCGCTCTCCGCGCGATTGCGTGCCTTCTTAACGCGGTCGCCGAAAAGATCAATGCCGACAAGCGTCTTTGGCTGTCTCCGGACAAGCTCGCAGTGAAATCCCTGTGATAGGATTCGCCCACCACCGGTCCTCGAATCAACGTGTCCGAATGTTCATGTTCCAGCGCCTGCTCGAGGGCCCCGGTGTCCGCCTTTGCCGTCTCGCCTTGACCCCCGCGATCTTGGCCCCTGCGATCATGGCCCTCGCCTTGGGGCTGTCGGTCAGCGGCACGCGGGCCGAAGAGGCGCATGCGATCGCCATGCATGGCAAGCCGGCCTTGCCGGCCGATTTCACCCACATGCCCTATGCCAACCCCGATGCCCCCAAGGGCGGCCGGCTGACCTGGGGCATTCTCGGCACGTTCGACAGCCTCAATCCGTTCATCGTGAAGGGATTGGCCGTGCAGCCGATCCGCGCCTACGTGGTCGAGAGCTTGCTGACGCGCGGCCAGGACGAGCCGTTCACGCTCTACGGCCTGCTCGCCAGGACCGTCGAGACCGATGACGAACGGAGCTACGTCACGTTCCATCTCGACCCCCGCGCCCGTTTCTCCGACGGAAAACAGGTCGCTGCCGAGGACGTGCTGTTCTCCTGGCAGCTCCTGCGCGATCATGGCCGCCCCAACCTTCGCCAGTACTACGCCAAGGTCGCCAAGGCCGAGACGCCGGATCCACTCACGGTCCGCTTCGACCTCACCGGCGCCGACGACCGCGAGCTGCCGCTGATCCTTGGCCTGATGCCGATCCTGCCGAAGCATGCCGTCGATGTCCCGAGCTTCGAGGAGACGACGCTGACCGGACCCATCGCCTCGGGTCCCTACCGCGTCACGGCGGTGAAGCCCGGCGCCAGCGTGACGCTGACGCGCAATCCCGATTATTGGGGCCGCGGCTTACCCGTCAATCGCGGGCTCTTCAATTTCGACGAGATCCGGCTCGATTATTATCGCGAGGCCAATGGCCAGTTCGAAGCCTTCAAGCGCGGCCTCTATGATTTCCGCGTCGAGAACGAGCCATTGCGCTGGCATGACGGCTACGATTTTCCAGCTGCAAAAACCGGCGAGGTGATCCGCGACACCTTCAAGCCCGGCACGCCATGGCCCTCGGAATTCCTGGTATTCAACACCAGACGTCCTGTCTTCGCCGACATCCGCGTGCGCCAGGCGCTGACGCTGCTGTTCGATTTCGAGCTGGTCAATCGCAACTATTTCTTCTCGCTGTATTCGCGCGCCGGCGGCTATTTCGCGGGCTCCGAGCTGTCGGCCTATGCGCGGCCTGCGGATGCGCGCGAGCATGAACTGCTCAAACCCTTTGCCGCGCAGATTCCTGCAGACATCATGGATGGCAGCTACCGCCTGCCCGTGACCGACGGCTCGGGGCGCGACCGCACCACGCTGCGCGCGGCGCTCAAACTCCTGTCGGACGCCGGCTACGATCTCGAAGGGACCGTGCTGCGCAATCGCTCGACCAAGGTGCCCTTCACCTTCGAGATGCTGGTGACGACCCGCGACCAGGAGCGTATCGCGCTCGCCTTCCAGCGCGACCTCAAACGCGCCGGCATCGATGTGAGCGTGCGCGCGGTCGACCCCGTGCAATTCGACCAGCGTCGGCTGGCCTACGAGTTCGACATGATCCAGAACCGCTGGGACCAGTCGCTGTCGCCCGGCAACGAGCAGTATTTCTATTGGGGCAGCGCGGCCGCCGACAATCCGGGTACCCGCAACTACATGGGCGCGAAGGACCCAGCGGTCGATGCGATGATCAAGGCCTTGCTGGAGGCCCGTGATCATACGGACTTTGCCTCCGCGGTACGGGCGCTCGACCGCGCCTTGATGGCGGGCTTCTACACAATCCCCCTGTTTAACGTATCCGAGCAATGGATCGCGCGCTGGAATCGGATAGAACGACCACAGGCCGCCGCGCTCTCGGGCTATCTGCCGGAGACCTGGTGGGCGAAGGGTCAGCCTCAAGCCAGTCCAGCGAAGTGACGCCGTGAACCAGCCAGCCGTATCACCGACGCTCGACACGCTGTTCCAGCGGACGCTGATGCGGCAGCCGCACGCGCCTGCCCTGCTCGACCCCCTCAACAAATCCCGCATCACCGGCCACCAGCCGCGGCGGCTGACCTACGCCGAAGCTGACACCGCCATCGAGGCGCTGTCGGCGCATTTCGTCGAATCGGGCCTGCCGGCCAATTCGGTGATCGCGATCCAGTTGCCCGCGACCGTCGAGTTCGTGCTGACGGTGCTTGCTGCCCATCGTGCCGGCCTCGTGGTCGCAGTGCTGCCGCTGCTGTGGCGACAAGCGGAACTGGCGGCCGCGCTCAACCGCACCGCGGCGCGCGCCATCGTGACCATGAGCAAGGTCGACGGCGTCAGCTATTCCGACCTTGCGATGCACGCAGCCGCCGAGGCGTTCTCGATCCGCCACGTCTTCGGCTTCGGTTCTGATCTGCCCGAAGGCATGGCCCCGCTCGACGAGGTGCTGGCGCGTCCGCCCGGCACGACGCGCGCCGTGATCCAGGACGGCCGCAAGGCGGCGATGATCTCCTTCGACGTCACGGCGGAGGGTTTCCGCCCGGTGCCGCGGCCGCATTTCAGCCTGATCGCCGGGGGCCTTGCGATGTCGCTGGAAGCCGACATCCGGCAGGGCGCGACGGTGATGGCGGCGTTCACGCCGATGTCGTTCGCAGGCCTCGCCTCCTCGCTCGCGGTGTGGCTGCTCTGCGGCGGCACACTGGCGCTGCATCATCCCTTCGAGAGCGAGGTGCTGGAGCAGCAGATCAACGAGCATGAATGCGACGTGCTGATCGCGCCCGCCCAGCTCGCTCTGCGCCTCGGCGATTCCGGCCTTGCCGCGCGCATGCCGACCTTGCGCAACGTCATCGGGCTCTGGCGCGCGCCCGAGCAGGTGGCAGCGAGCGAGGCCTGGATCGCGCCGCATGCGCCGCTCACGGACGTCTACCTGTTCGGCGAGGCCGGGCTGTTCGGCGTCCGCCGCGGCGAGGATGGCATGCCTGTCGCGGTCATGCCCGGGCCGCATGGTGCCCCGCGCGAGCAGTCCGGCTCCTCTATCGCCGGCGAGATCCTGCTGACGCAGAAGGGTACGCTCGGATTGCGCGGCCCGATGGTGCCGATCGCGGCCTATGCGCCGCCGCAGCCGGTCGGCGAGACCCTGACCGCGCAGCCGCCGCGCGACTATGTCGACACCGGCTATGCTGCCCGGATCGACCGCACAACCGGCGCGATCTGCATCACCGCGCCGCCAGCGGGCATCATGGCCGTCGGCGGCTATCGCTTCCTGTCCAACGACCTCCAGGAATGGGCGCGTCGGCTCGGCCAGGGTGCGCTGCTGACGGCCCTGCCCGACCGCCTCTCCGGTCACCGGCTGGCGGGCCGGGCCCAGGACAATGCGAGGGCTCGCGAGGCGCTCAGCGAGCTCGGGCTTAACCCCTTGATGGTCGAGGCTTTTCGCGACCGGTCCGGACCGGTCTAGGCGCAGTTTCGCAGGGAACATTGACGCTGCATTAAGGCGGCCGGACTAGATTGCGCAGCATCGATTGCGTGATCAGAGTTTCCTGATGTCCCAGGCGGGCCCGATCCTTTTTGTCTCCAATACCGAGCGACCCGCCTTCATCGCGGCGCTGGACGAGGCCCGTCTGTTTCCGGTCGTCGACAGCGACTGGGCGAGCGCCGTGCGGGCCGTCGAGCAGGTGCAGCCGGCCGCCGTCCTCGCCGCCATGTCCGGTGGCCACGAGCAGCACGTCGCGTTGCTCGCAAAGAAGATCGCCGATCAGCCGCTTTACCTCCCGCTGGTCGCGCTGGATGCGCAGGCGTCGCTGCCTCACAACGCCCTGCCCTTCGCCACGCGTGCCAATGCTGCCGAGCGCCTGATCGCACGCCTGCGCGCCGCGATCCGCGTTCGCACGCTGCACGCCACGGTGCTGCGACGCCTGCCGGAGGTGAAGGTCGCGCTGCCGGAGAGCGATCCGGTGCGTGACGCCATCGTGCTCTTGATTGGCCGGGGCTCCGCCTACCCTGCCCTGTCCGTTGCGCTCGGCGAACGCACCGGCGTCGTCGGCGCGCTCTCGATCGAGGCCGCCGCAAAGCATCTCAACACCCGCGACATCGATGGCGTCGTCCTCTCCGACGGCTTCACCCCGCGCGTCACCGATGCCTTCCTCACGGTGCTGGCGGAGGACACCCGCTTCCGCAACCTGCCCGTGGTCGTCACCGCGCACCAGCTCACCCAGAGCTACGACCTGCCCAACCTCGAGCTGATCGCGGGCGAGCCTGCGAAGGTTGCAGCCAACGCACTACCGCTCATTCGCCAGCGTGCGATGGAGGCGCAACTGAGCCGCACGCTGCGCTCGATCGACGCCGGCGGCTGGCTCGATCCGCGCAGCGGCCTGCTCACGATCGAAGCCTTCGCCCGCGATTTCGCCAAGGCGGTCGAAGAGACGCTTGCCCGCGGCGGCGGCCTGTCGGTGGCGCGGTTCGCCTTCGATCCGGGCAACCCCCGCGCCCAGCTCGATGCCGCGCGTATTTTAAGCCGCCTGATGCGGCAGATGGATTTTGGCGCTGCGCAGAAGGACGGCTCCGTTATCGTGGTGTTCGCCGAGACCGACTTCCGCACGGCGCACATGATCGCCCGCCGCCTGTCGGCGGTGATGAAGCACACGTCCAACGGCAAGCACGAGATGCGCAGCGATCCCGTCGTCTCGGTGGATTCGCTGTCGCCGTCGGATACGGCACGGTCGCTGCTGGCGCGGCTGTCGGCGGACGCGTCACGGGCGGCGTCGTAGATTTCGCGAGCCGTCCCGACAAGCACCGTCATTGCGAGCGCCGCGAAGCAATCCAGAATCTCTCCGTGGAAAGACTCTGGATTGCTTCGTCGCAAGAGCTCCTCGCAATGACGTGGAGAGAGTGCCGTAGAGTGGGCAAAGGCGCACTTGCGCCGCGCCCACCACCATTCTCCGACCGCACGACTGGTGGGCACGCTTCGCTTTGCGCACCCTACGGCATCTCGCCCTGCTCCCTACGCAGCCTTCTTTTTCTGCGCGAGCTGGGCCAGCTGCCGCATGATCTCCGTGGTGCCGGCGAGACGCTCTTCCGGCGTCTCCCAATCCTGCAGGAACACCACCTTCATGTCGGGCCGTACCTTGGCCGCCTGGCCGTGGCTCTTGATGAACGACACCAGCCGGTCTGGATAGGCGAAGGAATTGTCGCGGAAGGTGATGACGGCACCCTTCGGTCCGGCGTCGATCTTCTCGACATTGGCCTGGCGGCAGAACGCCTTGATTGCGGCGACCTTGAAGAGATAGCGCACCTCGTCCGGCAGGACGCCGAAACGGTCGCGCATCTCGGCGCCAAAATTCTCGAGCTCATCTTCGCTGTCGAGGTCAGCCAGACGCCGATACAACGACAGCCGCACCGAGAGATCGCCGACATAGTCCTCCGGAATGAGCACGGGCATGCCGATGGTGATGGTCGGTGACCAGCGGTCGGCGGCGGGCTCGGACACACCGGCCTTGAGGTTGATGATCGCCTCCTCCAGCATCGATTGATAGAGCTCGAAGCCGACTTCCTTGATGTGGCCCGACTGCTCCTCGCCCAGCAGATTGCCGGCGCCTCTGATATCGAGGTCGTGCGAGGCGAGCTGGAAGCCGGCACCCAGCGTCTCCAGCGATTGCAGCACGGTGAGCCGGCGCTCGGCCTGCGCGGTGATCTTCTGCAGCGCCGGCAGCGTGAACAGCGCGTAGGCGCGCAGCTTGGAGCGGCCGACGCGGCCGCGCAGCTGGTAGAGTTGTGCGAGGCCGAACATGTCGGCCCGGTGCACGATCAGCGTATTGGCATTAGGAATGTCGAGACCGGACTCCACGATTGTGGTCGACAGCAGGATGTCGAACTTGCCGTCGTAGAACGCGGTCATGATGTCCTCGATCACGGCGGGCGGCATCTGGCCGTGCGCGACCGCGACCTTCATCTCCGGCACGTTCTTGTCGAGGAAATCCTTGACCTCGGCGAGATCGTCGATGCGCGGCACCACGTAGAACGCCTGACCGCCGCGATAGCGCTCGCGCAGCAGCGCCTCGCGGATCATCAGGGGATCGTGCGGGGCGACGAAGGTGCGCACCGCAAGGCGGTCGACCGGGGGCGAGGCGATGATCGAGAGCTCGCGAACGCCTGTGAGCGCGAGCTGCAGCGTGCGCGGGATCGGGGTTGCCGACAGCGTCAGCACATGCACCTCGGAGCGCAGCGCCTTCAGCCGCTCCTTGTGGGTGACGCCGAAATGCTGCTCCTCGTCGACAATGACGAGGCCGAGATCGCGGAACTTGATCGCCTTGCCGAGCAGCGCGTGGGTGCCGACGACGATATCGACAGATCCGTCGGCAATGCCTTTCTTGACCTGGTTCAGCTCCTTGGTCGCGATCAGGCGCGAGGCCTGCGCCACGTTCACCGGAAAGCCCTTGAAGCGCTCGGTGAAGGTCTTGGCGTGCTGACGCGCCAAGAGCGTGGTCGGCACAATGACCGCGACCTGCTTGCCTTCGAGCGCAACGGCAAACGCGGCGCGCAGCGCGACCTCGGTCTTGCCGAAGCCGACGTCGCCGCAGATCAGCCGGTCCATGGGACGGCCGAGCTCGAGGTCTTTGAGGGTGGATTCGATCGCCCCCAGCTGGTCCTCGGTCTCGTCATAGGGGAAGCGCGCGCAGAACTCGTCGTAGAGGCCCTGCTGCACCGGCAGCTTGGGGGCCTCGTGCAGATGGCGCGCGGCCGCGATCTTGATCAGCTCGCCGGCGATCTCGCGGATGCGGTTCTTGAGCTTCGCCTTGCGGGTCTGCCAGCCGCTTCCGCCGAGACGATCCAGCTCGACCGTGGTCTGATCGGAGCCGTAGCGCGACAACAGCTCGATGTTCTCGACCGGCAGGAACAGCTTCGTATCGGCGGCATAATGCAGCTCGAGGCAGTCATGCGGCGCGCCGGCAACGTCCAGCGTCTGCAGGCCGATGAAACGGCCGATACCGTGGTCGACGTGAACGACGATGTCGCCGGCGGTGAGGCTCGTCACCTCCGAGATGAAATTGTCGAGCTTGCGGCTCGCCTTGCGCGGCCGCACCAGGCGGTCGCCCAGAATGTCCTGCTCGCTGATGACAGCGATCTCGTCGGTCTCGAAGCCGCTCTCGAGGCCGAGCACGGCGAGCATGGTCTCGTTGCGCGGAGTCGCCTGCACCGTGCGCCAGGCATTGACGCTGGTGGTATGGGCCAGCTTGTGGTCCCGCAGCATCGAGGTCATGCGGTCGCGCGAGCCTTCGCTCCACAGCGCGATCACGACCTTCTTGCGCTGGGCCTGTAGCGCCATGACATGGCTGACGACGGATTCGAATACGTTGACGGCGGTGTCGTTGCGTTCCGGTGCGAAGTCGCGACCCTTGCGGGCGCCGGCATCGATGACACTGGTGCCGTCGGTCGGCACCGAGAACGGCGTCAGCCGGATCAGCGGCATATCATGTTCGCGCTTGGTCCACTCCTCATCGGTCAGATAGAGCCTGTCAGGCGGCAGCGGCTTGTAGATGGCACCGCCGCCCGGATGCTCCATCGCTTCGCGGCGGGCTTCGTAATAGTCCTGGATCTGCTTGAAACGTTCGCGGACGGCATCCTCGGCCTGAGGCTCGATCGCAACGGCCGCCCCTTGCAGATAGTCGAACAGCGTGTCCATCCGGTCCTGGAACAGCGGCAGCCAGTGCTCCATGCCCGGATGGCGGCGGCCCTCGCTGACGGCCTCGTAGAGCGCATCGTCGCGCTCGGGCGCGCCGAACTCGGCGACATAGCCCATGCGGAATCTACGGATCGTATCGGTGACGAGCTGGAATTCCGAGATCGGCACCAGATCGAGCGAGCGCATGTCGAGCAGCGTGCGCTGGGTCTCGGCATCGAAGGAGCGGATCGATTCCAGGCTGTCGCCGAAGAAGTCGAAGCGAACGGGCTGCTCGAGACCGGCCGGAAACAGATCGAGGATGCCGCCGCGCACCGCATATTCGCCGGGCTCGCGCACCGTCGAGGAGCGGTTGTAACCATTGTGCTCGAGCCAGGCGACGATCGTGTCCATCGGCACGACATTGCCCGGCGCCACAGAAAGCGCCTGGGCCGCGACGAGCTCGCGCGCGGGCACGCGCTGCACCACCGCGTTCACCGTGGTCAGCACGATCAGCGGCTTGTCGCTGCCGGTGAGCGCGGCGAGCCGCGCCAGCGTTGTCAGGCGCTGCGCCAGAATGCCGCCGTGCGGCGAGACGCGGTCATAAGGCTGGCAGTCCCAGGCCGGGAAAGTCAGCACCGGCAGATCGGGCGCGAAGAACTGCAGCGCGCGTTCGAGCTGCTGCATCCGCCCGCCGTCGCGGCAGACCACGGCAAGGCTGACCGCGGGCTTTTTGGGCCGCGCGGCGATGGCGCGCGCGAGATCGGAGACGACAAGGCCTTCGGCGCCCTCGGCGACATTGGCAAGCGTCAGCGCGCGGCCGGGCGTCAGCAGCTCGGCTGGAGATTTCATGCCTTGCTTCATACGGCGCTGTCCGCAACCGGAAACGCCTTGATGCGGGCGAACAGCGGACCCGCGACAGCGGCTGGCAGCGCCTTGTCACCAGTGAGGGCGGCATAGAGATCGGGATCGTTGACCTCGAGCAGCATCTCCAGCTCGGTCAGTTCGGCCTCGGACAGGTTGCCGATCTCGGCGTCCGCGAAGCGGCCGAGGATCAAATCCATCTCGCGCGTGCCGCGGTGCCAGCAGCGGAACAGAAGCCGCTTGCGGCGATCGTCCAGCCCGTCGCTCGATCGTGTCGTTCCCGTCATGTCTCAAATCCAGTCAAACGCCGAAAGCCCGGACGTGCCGGGCCGGGGTGATATAGCCACTGGAACCGGCCATGTCAGCCCTCGATTTGACATGGCCGGATGCCGGGAAAACCACCGAAAAAAGACGTGGATGCCTGGCATAAAGCCGGGCATGACGGGCCGAAACGATCCTAGATTCGCGTCCATGCGCCCCAGCCTGCTCAATCCGCTGTTCGCTCCCGTGACCAGCCTGCCCGGCGTCGGTCCGAAGCAGAACAAGCTGCTGCAATATCTGCTCAGCCGAAGCGAGACGCCGCGGCTGGTGGACCTCTTGCTGCATCTGCCGAGCCAGGTGATCGACCGCCGGGCGCGGCCGAAGATCCGCGACGCGGTCCAGGGAACCATGGTGACGCTGGAGGTCACGGTTGATCGCCACCGCCCGCCTCCGCCGCGCAATTCCCGTGCGCCCTATCTGGTCTATGCGAGCGACGACACCGGCGACGTCGTGCTGACGTTCTTCCGCGCCAAGCCCGGCTATGTCGAAAAGCTGCTGCCTGTGGGTGAGAAGCGCTATGTCTCCGGCACGCTCCAGATGTATGACGGCATTCCGCAGATCGTGCATCCCGACCGCGTGCTGGACGAGGAGGCGATCTCAAAACTCTCAGGGATCGATCCGGTCTATCCGCTGACCGAGGGGCTGGCGCTCGGCTCGCTGCGTCGCGCGATCGCGCAGGCGCTGCACAAATTGCCCGCTTTGCCCGAATGGATCAGCCCGGAGGTGCTGCGCCGCTGCGATTTCCCGCCTGTCGCCGAAGCGCTCCATCGCGTGCACCAGCCGGTCGAGCT
Organism: Bradyrhizobium sp. UFLA06-24; assembly: GCF_054967145.1. Taxonomy (NCBI): domain Bacteria; kingdom Pseudomonadati; phylum Pseudomonadota; class Alphaproteobacteria; order Hyphomicrobiales; family Nitrobacteraceae; genus Bradyrhizobium; species Bradyrhizobium sp. UFLA06-24. The sequence goes on along the minus strand of NZ_JADFUE010000009.1, from coordinate 116,553 downwards.
CACCGACATCCTGCCCGACCAGCGTTATCGGTCCCGCCTCGCCTTCGACGAGCTGCTCGCCGGCCAGCTGGCGCTCGCGCTGATCCGCGCACAGCTGCGTCGACCGGCCGGGGTGCGCAACGCCGGCGACGGCCATTTGCGCAACAAGATCATCGACGCCCTGCCCTACGCGCTCACGCCCTCGCAGCGTAGCGCGGCGGCTGCCATCGCCGGGGATTTGCAACAACCGGTGCGGATGCTGCGTCTGCTTCAGGGCGATGTCGGCTCCGGCAAGACCGTGGTCGCCCTGCTCGCGGCCGCCGCTGTGGCCGAAGTCGGCAAGCAGGCGGCGCTGATGGCCCCGACCGAGATCCTGGCGCGCCAGCACATCAAGACCATCGCCCCGCTCGCCGAGCGCGCCGGCATGCGGGTTGCGATCCTCACCGGCCGGGAAAAGGGAAAGGAGCGGCGCGAGCTGCTCGCGCAACTCCAAGCCGGCGGGATCGACCTGCTTGTCGGCACTCACGCGCTGATCCAGGATGATGTGGTCTTCCACGACCTCGCGCTCGCCATCGTCGACGAGCAGCACCGTTTTGGGGTGCGTGAGCGGCTGGCGCTGACCTCGAAGGGCGAAGCGGTGGACGTGCTGGTGCTGAGCGCCACCCCGATCCCACGCACGCTGGTGCTGACCTATTTCGGCGACATGGACATCTCCGAGCTGCGCGAAAAGCCGGCCGGCCGCCAGCCGATCGACACCCGCGCCGTTGCCATGAGCCGGCTCGGCGAAGTCATGGACGGTGTCGGGCGCGCACTGGAGTCCGGGAAACTGGTCTACTGGATCTGTCCGTTGGTCGAGGAATCCGAGGCCGAGGGCACCGAGCATCTCACCAACGCGACGAAGCGTTTCGAGAGCCTGCAAAAACGCTTCGGCGACCGCGTCGGGCTCGTGCACGGACAGATGAAGGGCTCCGAGAAGGATCGCGTCATGGGCCGGTTCGCCGCCCACGAGATCGGGCTCCTGGTCGCAACCACCGTGGTCGAGGTCGGCGTCGACGTGCCGGCCGCGACCATCATGGTGATCGAGAACGCCGAGCGCTTTGGCCTCGCCCAGTTGCACCAGCTCCGCGGCCGGATCGGGCGCAGCTCGGAGGCGTCGACCTGCATCCTGCTCTACAGCGAGCCGCTCGGCGAAATGTCGAAGGCGCGGCTGAAGGTGATCCGCGAGACCACCGACGGCTTTCGCATCGCCGAGGAAGACCTGAAGCTGCGAGGCGAAGGCGACGTGCTCGGCGTTCGCCAGAGCGGCCTGCCGGGCTATCGCATCGCGCGCTCGGAGGTGCACGGCCAGCTCGTCACGCAAGCCCGCGACGAAGCGCTGCGCATCATGAAGGACGATCCGAAGCTGAAGGGCGAGCGCGGCGAAGCGCTGCGATGTTTGCTGTATCTCTACGAACGCGACGAGGCGATCCCGCTGATCGGGGCGGGTTAGCTCGCGACCCTTGATCGCCCGACCTCGTAGGCGGCGACATGCGCGCGAGCGAGGTCCAAGAGCGGCGTTTCAATGCCGAGCTTGCGCGCCCGATTGGCCATGTCGCCCAGAATATGCTCCGCCTCCGTGATCGAGCCACGCTCGATATCGCGCAGCATCGAGGCCTTCAGCGGCGAATCCAGGGTGGTGAACAGCTTCCGGTCAAACTCGATGAACGGGGCGCGCGGCTCGAAGCCGCAGGCGGTCGCAATCGCACAGCATTCCGCGAACAGGCGGAAGATGGATTGCTCCCCGTTCGGCACAGCCAGGATGTCTCCGATGCTTGTGCGCATCAGGCAGGTGATCCCGGCAAGCGTCGAGAGCTGGACGAACTTTTCCCACATATCTTGCATGATCGCTTCGCTGGCGCGCACGTCGATCCCGGGGACGTTGAGCAGCGTCTCCAGCCCGACCACACGCTCGCTCAACGAACCGTCGATCTCGCCGAAGACGATGGTTTGATTGGCCATGAACTGAACGACGCGCCCCTCCGGATCGAGCCCGGCGCTGACATTCGCCAATCCGCCAAGGACGCACCCCGCGCCGAAACGCGCAGTCAGAGCGTCGATATGTTTCAACCCGTTGAGGACAGGCAGGATCATCGTGCTCGCACCGACGGCCGGGGCAAACTGGGTCATCGCATCGTCGAGGGAGTAGGATTTCACCCCGACAAGGACGACGTCGAATGGTTCCTTGAGATCGTTCGCCAGCACCATCTTCGGCTGCACGGCAAAGTCGCCATGCGGGCTCACGACCTGCAATCCATTCCGGCGCAATTGCTCTGCGCGCGCGGCCCGCACCAGAAAAGTCACGTTGCCGCCGGCTCGAACCAGACGAGCTCCGTAATAGCCTCCCAGCGCGCCCGCGCCGATCACAAGCACTCTCATTCCAGCTCCTGCGTCATGCTCCCGGACAAGTTCAGCCGGACTGGCGTTTTGACGGCGAAACACCCACTAATCAGGTCTTGGCCTTCGCGGCCTCAGCCGCGAATGCTTTTATCAGCTCGGCATCGGTCGCCTCGCCTTCGACATCCTCGGCGAGGTGCTCGAACCAGCGCGCAAAGCCTTCGTAGATCTGGCTCGCCGGATGATCGGGGCCGAGGAAGCCCGAGATCTCCCGCATCTCCGCGACCCAACGATAGGCCTTCGGAAGCATGTCCGGCAGCGCGATCTCAAGTCGCGCCAGGATGGCAGGCTGGCTCAGCGCGAGCTCGTTGCGCAGCGCCTCTGCGGCTCCCGCCTTCGTCGCCGCGACGACCATGGCCGAGCCGATCCCGGCGAGGCCCTTGACGATGCCCGTATAAGACATTTTCAGCGCGGACGCTGCGCCGACCGGGCCGTCGACGATGCGGACGTCGAGGCCGAAATCCTTCAACACCGCGACGCTCTTGGCGTGCTCGCCTGACACGTAGAAAGCCGGGCTCTTGCCGCCGGGCTGCGGCGGAAAGCCGATGATGCCGCCGTCGACGAACGGGGCTTGCGCCGAGCCGATGATTTCCTCGATCCGGCGTACCGTGTCGACGTTGACGGCATTACAGTCCACGACGACCGGCTTCTTCGCGCGCTTGACGATCAGAGCCGCCAGCCGTTCGGCCAAGGCTTCCGCCTCGCCCGGCGGCACGATCGAGAGAATGATGTCGGACTCCGCGATCGCATCGTCCTCGGCGCCGACCATACCCGCATCCGCCGCCCGTTTCAGCGTCGCCGCGCTGCGTCCCTTCAGCGACGTCAGCACGCGTGCGCCGTTCTCGCTGAGCCGGCGGGCAACCGCGCTGCCCATGGCACCAGGGGCGAGAATCGCAATGGTCTTGGACATCGGGCACTCCGGTTCGAATTCCGAGCGTTGTGCTCAGTTCGACCGGAATATTAGGGTTCAGACTCAATTGATCCAATAGGCGACGATGGCGGCGAGGTGGACGGCAGCCAAGAAGTTTCTGGCGAGTTTGTCGTAGCGAGTTGCGACACGCCTGAAATCCTTGAGGCGACAGAAACAGCGCTCGATGACGTTGCGTCCTTTATAGGCGCGTTTGCTAAAGCTGTGGAGGATGACCCTGTTGGATTTGTTCGGAATGACGGGCTTTGCACCACGATCAACGATTTCGGCGCGAAAGCCGTCGCCGTCGTATCCTTTGTCGCCAATGAGGGCAGACATGGGTGGCGCGAGTTCCAAAAGGGCCGACGCCGCGGCAATATCCGCGTCCTGGCCGGGAGTGAGATGAAATGCGCAAGGTCTGCAATCAGGGTCGCTCAGCGCGTGGATTTTCGTGGTCCGCCCACCGCGCGAGCGGCCGATCGCCTGTTCATGCTCCCCCCTTTTCCGCCGCTCGCCGAGCGATGCGCTTTGATCGAGGTGGAGTCGATGGACAAAGTCACGCCGTCCTTGCCGCAGCGGGCGAGCGCTTCAAAGATCGCCTGCCAATGTCCGCGCTTGGCCCAGCGATTAAAGCGATTGTAGATCGTCGTGTAAGGACCATAGTCGGGCGGACAATCGCGCCAGCGTGCGCCGCACTGAAGCATGTGAATGATACCGCTGATAATGCGTCGATCGTCATCGCGCGCCGGGCCAGTCTGGTTCGTTGGCAGATGCGGCTCAATCTGAGCCCACTGCTTGTCGTTCAGCCAGAACAGCCCCTTGCGCACAGAAATCCCCCACGCCGAATCAATTCGGTGCGAGGGAATCAGAGATCGCTAATTAGGTACAGACCCTAGCAGAGGATGCTGACCCGCGCGTGATCCGCGGCCATCCCGGGCGGGAATAGCCCTACTCCGCCTTCGCAGGCTCGGGCTTGAGCGCGGAGGCGTTGGCAATGCGCGCCGCATTCGCCACGCCCGCAAGCGCGGCGGCCTTCTTCGGGTCGGGCGCCGAACCGGGCTGCACCACGCCGGCCGACATGATCAGCGTCGCGGCATCTTCGGCGCTGAGATCGACCTCGATGATCTTGCTCTTGGGCACGTAGAAGAAGAAGCCGGTGGTCGGGTTCGGCGAGCACGGCAGAAACACCGAGACGTGTTCCTCCTGTCCCGGCAGGCTGCGCGAGATATCTTCATTCGGCGATTGCGAGATCAGCACGATCGACCACATCCCGGGCGATGGAAACTCGACCAGACCCACTTTGCGGAAGCTCGAGCCCTTGCCCGAGAACAGCGTCTCGAACACCTGCTTCAAGCCGCGATAGATCGCGCGCACGGCCGGAATCCGGCCGAGGAAGGTCTCGCCGACATCCACCAGCGTACGGCCGATCAGGTTGGCCGCGAGGAAGCCGACCAGCGTCAGCGTGAAGAATGCGACAATCAGTCCCCAGCCGGGAACGCCGTAAGGAAGATAGGTCTCGGGCCGGTAAGCCAGCGGGACGAATGGCCGCACGACACCGTCGACCCAAGTGACGAACCACCAGACCAGATACAGGGTGATCGCGATCGGACCGGTGACGATCAACCCGGTCAGGAAATAATTGCGGAAACGGCCCATCAGGCCGGTATGCGGTTCCGGGGCGGGATCAAGGGGCGCAGGCGCGTCGTCGCGGGCGGTCATTCGGGTTCCAGGTCGGTCGCTTCGTCCAAGCTAGGGTCTTCTAGCAGGTTTTGGAAGATCACGAAGCGGTCCGGCCCGATCCCCCTTGCCTATTCCACCGTCACGGACTTGGCGAGATTGCGTGGCTGGTCGACGTCGGTCCCCATCACGACAGCGGTATGATAGGCGAGCAGCTGCACAGGTACGGCATAGACCATCGGCGTGAAGGCCGCAGCCATGTCGGGCATGACGATGGTGACGACCGAATCCACCGTCGCCTCCGCGGCACCTTTGGCATCGGTCATCAGGATGATGTTGCCGCCGCGCGCGGCGACCTCCTGCATGTTGGAGACGGTCTTTTCGAACACACGGTCATAGGGCGCGATGACGACCACAGGCATGGTCTCGTCGATCAGCGCGATCGGTCCGTGTTTGAGTTCGCCGGCGGCATAGCCTTCGGCGTGGATGTAGGAGATTTCCTTCAGCTTCAGCGCGCCTTCGAGCGCCAGCGGGAAGCTGGTGCCACGGCCGAGATAAAGCACGTCGCGGGATTTCGAGATCCGGTGCGCGAGCTTCTCGATCTGCGACTCGGTGGTGAGCGCATCCGACATCAAGCGCGGAACCTCGACGAGGCCATGGACCAGCTTGATCTCGTCCGCTTCGGACAATTCGCCTCTGGCCCTGCCGGCCGCAATCGCGAGGTTGGCGAGCACCATGAGCTGGCAGGTGAAGGCCTTGGTCGAGGCGACACCGATCTCGGGACCTGCCAGCGTTTGCAGCACGGTCTCGCTCTCGCGCGCGATCGTCGAGGTCGGTACGTTGACGACGGCAATGGTGTGCGCGCCTTCGGCCTTGGCGTAGCGCAAAGCAGCCAGCGTGTCCGCGGTCTCGCCGGATTGCGAGATGAAGATGGCGAGATCGCCCTTGCGCAGGGGCGCTTCGCGGTAACGGAATTCGGAGGCGACATCGACCTCGACCGGCAGGCGCGCAAAGCGCTCGAACCAGTATTTTGCAACGATGCCGGCGTAGCTCGCGGTGCCGCAGGCCGTGATATTGATGCGCTGGATGTCCTTGAAGTCGAACGGCAGCTTGACCGGCAGCGAAACGCGCTCGGTCGCCATGTCGACATAGCGCGCCAGCGTATGGCCGACCACCTCCGGCTGCTCGTGAATCTCCTTGGCCATGAAGTGCCGATAATTGGCCTTGTCGACCAGCGAGGTGGAAGCGGCGTGCCTGATCTTGTCACGCTCGACGGCCTCTCCGTCCTTGTCGAAGATCGTCGCGCCATCGTGGGTCAGCACGACCCAGTCGCCGTCTTCGAGGTAGCTGATCGTATCGGTGAACGGGCCGAGCGCGATGGCGTCCGAGCCGAGATACATCTCGCCATTGCCATAGCCGATCGCCAGCGGCGGCCCATTGCGAGCGCCGATCATGAGATTGCCGTCGCCGGCGAAGATGAAGCCGAGCGCGAAGGCGCCCCGCAAGCGCACCAGCGTCTGCTTCACCGCTTCGACAGGCTTGCTGCCGCGCGAGAGCAGATCGTCGACGAGATGCAGCACGATCTCGGTATCGGTTTCGGTGTGGAACACCGTTCCCTTCTTCTCGAGCTCCTCGCGCAGCTCTCGGAAATTCTCGATGATGCCGTTGTGAACGACTGCGACGCGCTCGGTCGCATGCGGATGGGCGTTGTTGACGGTCGGTTTGCCGTGGGTGGCCCAGCGGGTGTGACCGATGCCGGTGGTGCCCATCAGCGGTTCCGCCTCCAGCCGCCTCTCCAGATTCTTCAGCTTGCCCTCGGCGCGGCGGCGCTCGATATGCTTGCCTTCAAGCGTAGCGACGCCCGCGGAATCATAGCCGCGATATTCCAGACGTTTGAGCGAATCCACCAATTGCTCTGCAACCGGCTCGCGCCCGAGAATGCCGACAATCCCGCACATGCGGATCAATATCCCCCAAATCGTCGAAAAGTCGCCTAAACGAAGCGTTCGGTTTTTAGCGAAGTTCCCAAGGAACCAGATACTCAATAATTATAACGGATTGCGACAGCGTCTCATGATTGCAATCCCTGGCCTGCGTCGATGTGGCCGGCCTTTAATCGCGCGCATTAACCCGCTGTCAACAAATTTGGCCAACGATTCGCCGCCAGGAGATCACGGCCATGAAAGCCACGTCCGACCGCAAAGGTCTGTCATCGCTCTATCTGCGCGCCAGCGAGACCGAAGGCACGCATTTGGCTCATTGGCCGCCGCCTCAGCGCGGCAAGGAAAACAAGCCCGTCTTCATTAAGCATCCGGAAGGCGAACCTGTGAAGCGCGCCAAGCCGCGCGGCTGGCGGCTGACGCGCGCCATCTTCTCCGAATTCGCGGACGACGAATAGGGCTGCGGCTATTTCTCCGGTTTCTTGCCGCCCGTCTTCATTTCGCGATAGCGCGCCGCACCGCCTTCGCGGATGGTCTGCTGATTGCGTTCCAGCGCCATCGCGTCGTCGGGCACATCGCGCGTGATGACCGAGCCGGAGCCGATATAGGCGCCGTTGCCGATTTTGAGCGGCGCGACCAGAGAGGAATTGGTGCCGATGAAGGCGCCCTGCCCGATCGCCGTCTTGTGCTTCTTGAAGCCATCGTAGTTGCAGGTGATGGTGCCGGCGCCAATGTTGGAATTGGCTCCGACGGTGGCGTCCCCAATGTAGGAGAGGTGGTTGACCTTGACGCCCGCCTCCAGCGTCGCGGCCTTGGTCTCGACGAAATTGCCGATGCGCGCACCGTCGCCGAGCGAGGTGCCGGGTCGAAGCCGCGCATAAGGACCAATTGAGACGTTCTTGCCGAGTGTTGTCTGCACGATGTGCGAAAACGAGTGGATCACGGCGCCGTCGCCAATCGACACGCCCGGGCCGATCACCACGAACGGCTCGATGGTGACGTCCTTGCCGAACACGGTGTCGGCGGCAAGATAGACCGTTTCCGGCGCGATCAGCGTGACGCCGGCCTCCATCGCGGCCATGCGCAACCGCGCCTGCATCACGCTTTCCGCTTCCGCAAGCTGCGCCTTGGTGTTGATGCCGCGCACCTCGTCCTCGCTGGTCTCGATCACCACGGACTCCCATCCCTGTTCGCGGACGATGCCGACTGCATCCGTCAGATAATATTCGCCCTTGGAGTTCGCATTGCCGATCTTGTCCAGGATCGCGAGCGCGCGGCGTCCGTCGATCGCCATGACCCCGGCATTGCACAGATTGATCTTGCGCTCGTCCGCGCTGGCATCGGCCTGCTCGCGGATCGCGACCAGGCGATCGCCCTCGACGATGAAGCGGCCATAGCCGGTCGGATCCGCCGCGCGGAAGCCGAGCGCGGCAAGCGCAGCTCCCTTGGCGAGCGGCGCGCGAAGCCGCGCAAAGGTCTCGGCCGAGATCAGCGGCGTATCGCCGAACGCGATCAGGAGATCATCCACGCCGCGTGCGATCGCCTCGCGCGCTGCCAGCACCGCATGCGCGGTGCCGAGCCGCTCGCTTTGTACGAAGGTGAGCGCGTCGGGCCGAATGCGCTTTGCCTCTTCAGCGACGGCCTGGTGGTCCGGGCCGATCACGACCGCGAGCGCAGTCCCGGTTCCCTGCGGTGCGGCGCCGAGGACGTGGGCAAGCAAGGTCTGGGAAGCTACGGGATGCAGCACCTTCGGCACGCTCGATCGCATGCGCGTACCCTCGCCAGCGGCCAGAACGATCGTGAGACTTGAGCGGGCAGTCATTGCAATCCTGTCAAATATGGCCGAATCGATCGTCGCACCGGCGGGCGGCGGGGCAGTATCGCCCGACCTGTCGCCTTGCTACCCCCGCAAACGCCCGGAATTCAAGTGCGCGCGGGTTTTCCTGTTAATGTTCCTTGATTGATTCGGGGAAGCCAGACAGGGCTGGGCACTCAAGGTTCATGGCAAAGGATTCCGACCCACTGGCGGATGCCTTCGGCGACAAGGAGACCGGCGGGCTGTTCTCCGGACTTTTGGCCGAGGAAGGCTCGTTCGATCGACGCTTGCTGTGGCGGCTGGGCTCGTGGGGCGTGGCCGCGGTCGGCGCCGTGGTGGTGGCCGTGATGGCCAACCAAGCCCAGCTCGGCTGGCGGCGCGACCAGGCCGCCTCCGCCGATCTCGCCCGCCAAGCTGACAGGCTCCAGCAGCTGACCAAGGAAAGCCAGCTCGAAGCGCGCCGGCTCACCTCTGCCATCGAAACGCTGAACGCAGATCGCGACCGGCTCTATGCGCGCGTCACCGTGCTCGAGCAAGGGCTTGATTCCGTCACCGGCACCATCGCAAAGCAGACCGCGACATCGCCACAGACGGCCGAGTCGAAGCCGCAGGACCCCCCCCTCGCGGCCACTCAGCCCTCGGCTCCCGTGCCTGAAGTCGCGCCGGTTGCCTCCACCGCCGCTTCGTTGGTCGACAGGCCGCGTACAACGGCCGGCAAGGAGACCAAGGAAAACGCGAAAGACAATTCGAAAGAGGCTGCCAAAGCTCCGTCAGGCCCGCCGCCGCAGACCGCTGCTGCAGCATCGCTCGTTGCGCAGTCGCCGGTGACGACGTCGGCGCTGCCGATTCTTCCGCTGGTGCCGTCGAAGTCGATCATGGCGCCGCCCGATCCAGCCGCATCGAAGCTGATTCAGCCTGAATCGACCGACAAGGCGACGGAGAAGAAGCCCGAGCCGCCGCCCGCCCCGGCCGAAGTTGCTGCGGTGCCGGCGAAGCCGGCGGACTCCGCTGAGGCTGAACCGCCTGCGATTCCCGTCCAGCAGACGCGCTTTGCGATCGACCTCGGCGGTGCAAATTCGATCGACGGCCTGCGCGCGCTCTGGCGTGGCCTGTCCAAATCCAATCCGGAGATCGCCGCGCTCCGGCCGATCATCATGATCAAGGAAGGCAACACAGGTCTCGGCATGCAGCTCCGCCTCGGCGCCGGTCCGCTGATCAACGCTGCCGCCGCCGCCAAGCTCTGCGCGGGTCTCGCCGAGAGCGATCGCCATTGCGAGACGACGGTGTTCGACGGCCAGCGCCTGTCGATGCGCGGCGGATCGGAGAAGGGGCAAGAAAAATCTCAGGACCGTGTTCAGGAGAAGAACACGGAGAAGACTCCGGACGCGGCACCGCAAGCCGAAACCGCGCCCGTGCCGAGCACAAAACCCGAGAAGCCGCAGCGACGCCACAGCTACTCTTCCAAGCGCTCGTCGAAGCGCGAGGAGCCCGCACCGGCACCTGCGGCACCACCGCCGGCGGCCGCCCCCAAGCCCGAGACGGCCTCGGCGAGTTCGACGATATCGTCATTCTTCAGGCGATAGGGCAACCGCCAGCGGCCCGTGACGGTTGGCGGGGTCAGAAAATCGACTTTGCCGGTTGCTCCTTCCCCCCTTCCCGACCATATTGCCGACATGACAAAAAAGCCGTTCCGCCTTACGCCCTATCAGGTGCAGTTTCTCATCGTCGTCGGTTTCGCCACCGTCGGCTGGGCGCTCTATGTGCGCTATCTCGCGATCGAATTCTCGCAGGTGGCGCTGGCTTGCGATGCCGGCTTGCAGACGATGATCTGCAAGGCGCGCTCGGTGTCGACGTCGCTGTTCAAGAATTCCGTTTTCGGCATCGTCGCGCTGGTCATCGCGATGCTGAACTTGATGCGGCCCTCGATCGTGCTGCTCACGCTTGGCGTGATCGCAGCCGGCCTCGGCATCGTGCTCTACAACATCGTGCTGTCGGGCCTTGCGATCGGGCTGCTCATCCTTGGCTTTGCTCGGCCCGCGCCCGCCACAGCGTGAGCGCGAACAGCAAGTAGATCGCGCAGCTCCACATCGCCTGCCAATTGTCGCGGCCTTCGTTCAAGATCACGTAGGCCGCCGACAGCGCCAGCAGCCCCGCGAACACCGCTTCCGCGATCGGGCGCAGGCCGATCTGGGGACGATTCAGCATCAACAGCGCGAACGGCACCACGGCCATCGTCAGCGAGGCATAGGGGAAGTCGCGGTAGCGCGGATCGAACACGAAGCCGAGCGCGGTCTCGGCCGCGATCACCGCCGTCACCGCCAGGGTCAGGCAAAGCACGGCGGAGAGCTTCGACCATTTCCGGCCCTCGCGCGGGCCGAGCAGGTCGAGGAAGGTGGGAAGACTTCGGCCGATGACGAGCGCCTGCGCGCAGAAGATCGGCGAAAGGATGCCGGCGAGCAGCAGCGCGCCCCATTGCAGCCAGCCGCCCCAGCCGTAGCTCTCGTAGTACATCTTGTCGGCGGCGATCCCCAGCAGGATGCCCGCTGATGTCGCCGAGATGCCGACACCGAGCCAGGCCGAGAAGCGCGGCGTCCAGGGACGGCGGCGCAGCGTGATGCCGGCCACCACGAACACCAGCACGCTGAGGCCCATGCCTAATCCCATGTACCATTTCCAGAGCGGGAAGTTGGTGATCGGCTCGCCGGGCGGATATTTCAACTGGCGCCGCACGGAATCGAGCAGCCCCCAATAGCCGCCGACGGTGCCTTCGAGCCGCCGCTTCCAGGGCTGGTCATAGGCCTCGATCAGGTTGACCCGAAACTTCTGCGCCTTCGCCAGCGCAAGGATCTCCGACACCACGCGCGCCTGGTTGGTTCGGGACGGCAGCGCACTCTCGCGCATGCGGCCTTCGCTCGGCCAGCCGGTCTCGCCGATCAGGATCTCCTTTCCGGGAAACGCCACCGCCATGCGCTCGCGGATCGCCTCGACATGGGCAGAGGCGAATTTCGCCTTCACCGGCATGTCCTCCCAATAAGGCAGGATGTGAATCGTGACGAAGTCGACCGCGTCATAGACCTCGCGGTTCTTCAGCCAATATTCCCAGACATCGGCATAGGTCACGGGGACGGCGACCTGGGCCTTCACCGAACGGATGATCGCGATCAGATCCTGCGTCGTCATCTCTCCGCGCAGCAGCACCTCGTTGCCGACGACGAGGGCGGAGATGGTGTCGGGAAATTCCTTGGTGAGGCGGACCGCCGTCGACACTTGGGCAAAATTTTTGGCGCGGTTGCTGCCGAGCCAGATGCCCTGGATCACCTTCAGCCCGCCGACCTTGGTGGCGACCGCCGGCAGCTGGTCGAGCCCGTTCTCGATCGAATAGGTGCGCACGCAGTCCGTGATTACTTTGAGCTGGCGCAGATCCTGCTCAATCTGGTCGGCCTCGATGTGGGTCGATGGGTCCAGCGGCGTCTGCTCGCCGCGGAACGGCGCATAGGAGACGCATTGAACCTTGTCGTTGGGATCGATGGGCGCACGTGCAAGCGTGATCGGCGTGGCCAGCCACCACCACACGGCAGCAATTGCACCCAGGGAGACGAGCAGGAGCGCCAATGGCGTACGAAGAGAAATTGGTTCCGTCCTCCGCGAAGGAGCCGTCGATTACCTGCTCGTACGCCGTCTGCCAAGGGGGCGCGACGCTCGCCCCCACCATCTTGCCGGCGAATTAACCTGCCGCCCTTCGACCGCGCCGGAGAATGGTGACTTTGCTGGACAAAAATCCAAATACAGGTCATGGCATTCCGCAGGGCATTTCCGCCGCATTGGAGACCCATTTGGACGCCATCACCGACGCGTCCGCGAGGTCCCTTTCCGCGGGCGGACATTGAGAAATTGGGGAATTCATGCGGCGACGGGTGTTCGAGTCACGAAATGCGGTCCTGCGGCAGTTCGCCGCCGCCTTGGCCGTCTCCTCCCTTGTGCTGCTCGCCAGCCTCGGCGGCGCCTCCGCCCAGAGCGGCACCCCGGCTCCCGATCAGGGCAAGGCCGCGGCCCAGCCCGCTGACGCCGCCAAGGAAGCGACCGCCCAGAACCAGCGCCGCACCGATGAATTCGCCGAAGCCGCCCAGGCCATCAACGGCCCGGCGGGCAATCCTGAATGCGTGTGGCTCGGCCGGCGCGTGGTGCGACTGATGTGGCGGGATGACCTCGATACCGCGTTCCGCCATCTCGACCTCTATGACCGCTTCGGCTGCCCGGGCGGCCACATCCAGGCCGCGTTCCGCTGCCTGACCCGCTTCGGTGCCCAGATCGACCCCAAGGTCGCCGAGACCCTCGATAGCCGCGTGCACGCGTGCTGGATCAATCCGGCCGCCCAGCCGCAGCAGGCCGCGGCCGCGGCTTCCCAGCCGACGGCGCCGGCGTCAGGCAATGCGCAGGCCCCGCAGCCGGTCGCGAGCCCGGCCCCGGCGGCAAGCCCGTCGCCCGCGCCCCAGAAATAGTCTCGATCGTTTCAGCCTCCGTTCAGGAACGATCGGCAATAGAGACGGTTGGCACTGCCACGCTTGCAAAATGCCATGCCCTCATAAGGACATGAGGCCATGACAGTTGTGAAACCGCGCGGCAGAGGTATGCTCCATTTGCCGCGGACTTGGTCGGATCTCGGGGTCGGATCCGCTTCCCTGCCCCCTCAGCCCCTTTTGGTTTAGCCGCGATGCGCGTTGTCGCCGCCGTTCTGTTGCTCGTGTCCGTGCTCCACGCCGGCATCTGGGGAGTCCTGCGCGACAAGGAGCCCGCGCCGGACTTCAAGGGCCTGTTGCCGAGCGTTTCCTATGCGCCGTTCGAAGGCTCGGCCCATCCCGATATCGACAACATCCCGACCATCGAAAAAATCCGCTCGGACCTGAAGACGCTGTCGACGATGACGCGCGCGATCCGCCTCTATTCGTCGACGGGCGGTGTGGAACTGGTGCCGCCGATCGCGGCCGAGTTCGGCCTCAAGGTTACCGTCGGCGCCTGGATCGACAAGGACCCTGATCGCAACGAGCGCGAGATCAAGGCCGCGATCGAGCTCGCCCGCAAGAACAGCAATGTCAACGGCGTCGTCGTCGGCAACGAAGTGATCTATCGCGGCGAGCAGAAGGTCGAAGACCTCATCGAGATGATCAAGAAGGTGAAGGGCGCCGTCCGCGTGCCAGTCACCACCGGCGAAATCTGGAACATCTGGCGCGACAATCCGGACCTTGCCTCCAACGTCGACTTCATCGCCGCCCACGTGCTGCCCTACTGGGAAAATTTCCGCTCGGACCAGGCGGTCGACCAAGCCGTCGACCGCTACAACCTGTTGCGCAACCTGTTCCCGGGCAAGCGCATCGTGATCGCCGAGTTCGGCTGGCCAAGCCAGGGCTACAATCTGCGCAACGCCGACCCGGGTCCGTTCCAGCAGGCGCTGACCTTGCGCAACTTCGTCAGCCGCGCCGAAGCGCTCGGCATGGAGTACAACATCGTCGAGGCGATCGATCAGCCCTGGAAGTATTTCGAAGGCGGCGTCGGTCCTTACTGGGGCATCCTCAACGCCAGTCGCGAGCCGAAATTCGCCTGGACCGGTCCGGTCGAGAACCCCGATTACTGGAAGCTGATGGCGATCGCACTGCTGGTCGGCATCCTCCTCTCGCTGCCGATCCTGCGGCTTGAAAAGCCCACCGCGAAGCAGGCCTTCCTGCTGTCGGCGACCGCCAACGGCGTCGGTGCCTGGGCGGCGACCGTGTTCGCGTTCTGGAACAGCCACTATTTCATCTTCGGCTCGGCCTTCGCGCTGACGCTCGGCATGATCCTTCTTGTTCCCCTTGTCCTTATCGCGATGGCGCGCATCGACGAGATCGCGGCCGTCGCCTTCGGCCGGCCGCCGCAGCGCCTGCTTTCCAAGGGCAAGCCGATCCCGAACGTGCCTGACGATTACTACCCCAAGGTCTCCATCCATATCCCGGCATATTTCGAGCCGGTCGAGATGCTGAAGCAGACGCTCGATGCGCTGTCGCGGCTCGACTATCCGAACTACGAATGCGTGGTCATCATCAACAACACGCCGGACCCCGCGTTCTGGCAGCCGATCCAGGACCATTGCCGCGCGCTCGGCGAACGCTTCAAGTTCATCAACGCCGAGAAGGTGCAGGGCTTCAAGGCCGGCGCGCTGCGCATCGCGATGGACCGCACCGCTGTCGACGCCGAGATCATCGGCATCCTCGATGCCGACTATGTCGTCGAGCCCGACTGGCTGAAGGACCTCGTGCCTGCTTTCGCCGATCCCAGCGTCGGCCTGGTGCAGGCGCCGCAGGAACATCGCGACGGCGACCTGTCGATCATGCACTACATCATGAACGGCGAATATGCCGGCTTCTTCGACATCGGCATGGTCCAGCGTAACGAGCTCAACGCCGTCATTGTGCACGGCACGATGTGCCTGATCCGCCGCGCCGCGATGGACATGGCCGGCGGCTGGTCATCCGACACGATCTGCGAGGACTCGGACCTCGGCCTTGCGATCCAGGAGCTCGGCTGGACCACCCATTACACCAATCACCGCTACGGCGCTGGCCTGCTCCCCGACACCTACGAGGCCTTCAAGAAACAGCGTCACCGCTGGGCCTATGGCGGACTGCAGATCGTCAAAAAGCACTGGCGCCGCTTCCTGCCGGGCGCGAGCCGACTTACCCCAGACCAGAAGCGCGAATACGGGCTCGGCTGGCTGAACTGGCTCGGGGCCGAGAGCCTCGGCGTGGTCGTGGCGCTGCTCAACCTCGTCTGGGTGCCGATCGTCGCGTTCGCCGATATCGCCATCCCGGACAAGATTCTGACGCTGCCGATCATCGGCGCCTTCGTCGTCTCGCTTGCGCATTTCCTGTCGATGTATCGCGCCCGCGTTGCGATCAAGCCCGGCCAGATGCTGGGCGCCATGATCGCCGCGATGAGCGTGCAATGGACGGTGTCGCGCGCGGTGGCGCAAGGGCTGATCACCGAGCACATCGCGTTCGCACGCACCTCGAAGGGCGGTCTGTCCCGGATGTCGATCGAATTCCAGGCGTTCTGGGAGGCGGTGATCGGCACCCTGCTCCTGGTCGGCGCCGGCGTGCTGATCGCCTCGAACAGCTTCCGGCAGATCACCGAGATCTATATCTTCGCGGGCGTCCTGGTGCTGCAGAGCCTGCCGTTCCTCGCCGCAGTCGCCATCGCCATCCTCGAGCTCAGCCGCATCAACTCGTTCCAGTTCTGGCGCGACAGCGCCATCCGCACCGCAGAGCTGATCGGCTTGCGCCCGGTCGCGCTGCCGACACCGGGCAATGCCCAGCCGGTGCCGAGCGAGGTGCGGCGGGAGGCGAACTGATCCGGGCCGGCCTCGGGTCCGGCCACGCGGCTCCGCGAGCCGGCGTTTCACAGGCCGATCACTCTTCGGCGTGGATGAACCACGTCAATCGAGTTTAAATTCTCCCGCTAAGTGCCGGCTACGGCGGACAAATCCCGGGCCCTGCCACGATCTGCGGCAACCGCGCCCGCTATTGACCTCAGCGCCCCATCCCCCTACACAGCGCGGGCCGAAAGCATGATCCGGAAACAGCCGGTTTTCCCTGCGACGCAAGCCGAAGCGTAGCGGCAAGACATGCTTCTCGAATGTCCGAAGACGATGGCGATCGACAACAAAGCCATCAGCGGCCATGGGAGCGCGTAGCTCAGCCGGTAGAGCACGTGACTTTTAATCACGGGGTCCTGGGTTCGAGCCCCAGCGCGCTCACCAAGCCGGATCAATGCCTTAAGCGAAATTACGAGCCTGAAGAAGAACCGGCGATCGGGCTCCTCGGATCGAGCGCCGATACGAAGTTTTCCGACGCGGCTTCCGAGACCGATCGGAACCCACCGCGAGCTCGCGCGTTTATGGGCGCTTGAGCAGACCTCAACGCTATTCGCCATTCTTCGGGCGACGAGGCTTGCCACCAAAGGCACTCTAGACGTCCGGGGGGCCCGATGAGCCTCAAGTATGCGTTGAGTTGGGTCGCCGTTGTCCTCGCGCTTTATGTTCCTGCCGCGATATATTCAACTAGGTCATTTGAAGACCCCAGCCCTGCGGGCAAGATTGCTGTGATCCTGCTCCGACCGTATGAGCCGCTCGGCGGTTCTGCCTATCGAGCTAATTTATTGCCAGGTGAGAAGGCTTTGCTTCCACAGCAATCCGATTTGATTGTCTACGAGGAACAGTCACCGCTGCGCCGCGTTTCCGAATTCCTGCGCATCAGCAAAGGTGGCGGCAATTTCGCGATTTGGTCCGATCAGGGCATCGTTTTCTCCAGCCGCGACAACAGCGACCCGAACCGAAATGGACGCAAATATTGGGTCGTTGTGCGGCAAGGCGAGCCTGAAACGGTTGCCGACAACCTGGTCAACTCGCATTGAATCGAAGCCGGGCCCTTTGTCCGGGCTGCGCGCCGGCGTGAACCGACGGCCCGTTCATTATGCAGGGCCGCTCGCATGGCTGAATCACGATATTAGTCCGAATCCGTAGCTCACATAACATTTGATAATGCGGGAACTTTCGGCATTCCTCCTAATCAATTCTGAAAATCCGCCCCGGTGTTGCCTCAGGGGATGGGGGAAACATTGAACCGCGAGATTCGGGAATTCCGCAGGCTGGAGCGTGTTTGTCGCGAGTCCGCTGCGATCACCACGTTGCCGATGGAGCGAGATGCTTTGCTGGTCGTGGCCGAGGATCTGCGTAAAGCGATCGAGGCTCGCGAGCCTGCTCGCCAAGCGAAAGCATAGAGCCCGTCTAGGTGTTCAGTCCCGAGGTCAAGTGGATCGGATCGCGACTGAAGCGGCTTGGCTCGCCAGCCCATGCTTTACAGATGGCCTCGAATGGTGTGAGGCCGCGAAGGCTTTTGAGCCGCTTGGCGAAGTTATAAGCGTCCATGAAGGCGCCTAGGTGGTCTCTCAACTGCCGGTGGGTTTCGTAGTGGTGGCGGCGCACGGTCGCCTCCTTGAGGGTACGATTCATCCGTTCGACCTGACCATTGGTCCAGGGGTGATTGGGCTTGGTGTGGCGATGCTCGATGTTGTGCTCGCGACAGATGCGGTCAAACATGTGCAGACGCCAACGGGGGGTCGGTCCAGATCGACGTGAGGGTTGATCACAGAACTGTACGCCATTGTCGGTGAGGACGGTGTGGATTTTGAAGGGAACTGCTTCGGTCAAGGCCTGCAGGAAGGCCGCGGCGGTCTTGACCGTAGCGACGTCGTGCAGCTGCGCGAAGGCAAACTTCGAGAGCCTGTCCACCGCCACAAAGAGATACAGCTTCCCTTCTTCGGTGCGGACCTCCGCGATGTCGATATGGAAGTAGCCGATCGGATAGGCCTCGAACTTCTTTCTGGACGGTCTGTCGCCCGCGACGTCGGGCAGCCTGCTGATGCCATGGCGCTGCAAACAGCGATGCAGCGAGGAGCGCGTCAGGTGCGGAATGGTGGCCTGCAAGGCAAATAGGCAGTCGTCCAGTGGCAGGAGCGTATGTCGCCGAAATGCAACGACCACCGCCTCCTCTTCGGTCGAAAGAACGGTCGAGCGTGGGGCCTTCGGCCCCATGGGCGCATCGTGGACGAAGCTGCGCTTGCGCCACTTGGCTACGGTCTTTTGGTTCAGGCCGTACTGGACCGCTAGGTCTTTGAGCGGAGCCTTCGATCGCTGTATCGCAGTTCGGATGGCATACGTTGTCGTGGCGCTGCCGTGGAGTACCTGTCCCATAATCCCTCCCGGAATACGGGATCAGATTGACTGATTCCCCCACACTCCGGGACTAAACACCTAGGGGCTCTCCGATGACAACGGGCTCAGAGAGCCCCTCCCCGCCCCATCATCGCTTGCCAGAGCGCGCCCATCAAAGCCGCTCTGTGACTTCACGTCCCCACTCAGCCGGACAGTTCGCCCCGCGGCCAAGCGCAGCTGTGTTCACTTTTGAACAATGCGGCTGCGCGACGCTCATGCCGCTTCTCCTGATTTTGCTCGCCGCTCCAACAAAAGCTGTTTGGCACTGCGAATTCTCTTTTGGGTTGATCCATCGTACTTCGACGCTGTGCTTCTGCTGCAAAAAACAAGAGCAGTCGTGACATCGACAGGGCGCAACCGCGCGATGGTGCAGCGCGTGATCCCGTTCATTTCCAGTACGTAGTTTTCCCTAATCTTTGTTTCTAACTTGACACGTTCACGAACATGACCGGGCCGAATGGCTTCACCGGACCGGTTCACTTCGGGGGCACGGCCGGTTTCGACGGGACGGTGGGAGCCCTGCAATCGGAGGCGCGGGTCGACAATTCGGGCGGAAATGCAACCCTTCAAGTCGACGTCAACGGAGACGGCGTGATGGATTCAAACGATGTGGAGATCCATCTGACCAATTACGTGGGAACACTGCACGATTCGAACTTCATCCTGGCTTAGAGGCACGAACGCCGACTGGCTGCAAGGCCGGTCTGTTCCTTCAAATGCGGAGCGGAGAGCGCGACAGCGATCCGCTCCGCGCTCACGCGGACATCTCGCAGCGTTTGGCTAGAAGTGCCTTCAGCTTTCCGGGGCTGGCACGGTCGCCGGCGCACTCAGCGGGGCCCCGCCAATCGAAACCGGCCCAACGGATTTCGGCTCGCGAAGCATCCGCTTGCGCAACGCTGCGGGCAATCCATAGCGCGCATGCGCCCTGCGGATGGACGACGTGAGGTCCGAGGTCATCGCACTTTGCAGCGAGTCGATCTTGGCGATCAGCGTCGAAAGCTGCGGCGATATCCTCTTCACATCGCTCCGTTCGTCCGTAATGCTCTGCCGGAGAGAGACGAGGACCGTTGAATCCTGCTGCCGCAGAGCCGTGTTCTGCTGCAAGGAGGCATTGATCTCTTGCAGCGCAGCGGCCTGCTGCTGCTGGGCCGACTGGATCTCCCTGAGGGCGGCGACGACGGGATCCGGTTTCGGCGAGGAGTTTTCCTGGTACGGAAACAGCGCAGCCAAGCTGCTGATGGCAGGCGATGGAAGATCAAACGGCGAAGTATAAATGGCCGCCGCGCCGTTGATGGCCAAGGCACATACCGAGAATACAAGGACCGATTTTCGGCTGGACTGCCTGGCAGGTGCTGGAGCTTCCGCCGCTTCGGGCTCGGTTTCGGACGCTGCGGCGGCAAGTGCTGCGGCATCGAGGTGTTCGGCAAAGCACAGGGTGTCGGACGTCGTGGCCATCTGCATTGACCTCATGAGCGAGCAAAAGGAGGCCGTCGCCGGAACGTCTTCGCGACGCCTCCTTTACGCAGCACTCACTTACACAACTGCCTCAAATTGTGAGCATTTCGGATTAATTCCACGTTAGCGACGCGGCCGGCGTGCCTGCCCGGCCACTCCGGCCGATTACGGGGCCGGACGACGGTGCCCGCGGCGCTGCATCTGTCCCCTGCTCCATACCCCTGCGCGAAAAAGCCACGAGACAGCGCGTGAGAAAGGTGTAGGATTCACCAAAACAGGAGGAGCGGCATGTTTGAAATCACCGGTTTCGACACGGCAGGCGTCGTCAACCTCAAGCGGGAATCGCTTGCCGCTGCCCTCAAGAAGGCCAGGGAACTGATCCAAGACGGGTGCCGCGACGTTCAGATCGTTGATCCCAATGGCCGGGTCTACACCTCTTTCGAGGAGCAGGCAGCCTAGCGCCCGATCCGCTTCCACCGAACGCATCGTTGAGCCGCCCGCAACCGGGCGCTAGGATGAGCCTTTTCAGGAGGCTCATTTGAAACAGGCTTTTTTCATTGCAGCCATCGCGCTGCTTGCCGGCGGGCCCGCCCGAACCCAGGCTCTGGTCGATCCCAGCAAGGTTGCACCCGAATACCGGGACGCAGCCGAAAAACGCCGCGCCGAGCAGATCCGTCAGCGCGAATGCGCCCTGAAAGCGGACCTCGAAAAGGTGCTGCCGCGAGATCGGACCGCCTATCTGAATCGTTGCCTGGAAGCCATGGCCGCCAAACAATAGGGGCCCCCGCGCACCTGCACGCAGTGCGTGCGATCAGGCCCGCAACCGGCGTTGAGGCTTTCTTCAGACATTCGGCTCACCGTGGCCGCCGATTTCCAATGATCATTTGTCGGCGTCATGAATTCCGTCCAGATCCAGTGCACGCGCTGCAAAACGATGTTTCGCGATCGCGCGGGACGGTTGCAGGACGGCTATTCCAGACAGTGTCCTTGTTGCGAGGTGGTGCTGTTCTTCGCAGACGACGCGCAGCATCCCTTCATCAAGCGCGCGATGCGAAGCGCGCGGCAAGTCCGGAAAGAGCTGCGCGAGGCTGAAGCGGCGAAGCTTGCTGCTCCACAGGAAGAGCGTGCGGCGCCGAGGTCACGATCGTCGATCAGTCGTGCGCGGGTCCAGGGCCGAACCGAGTAGCGCCCCACCGCTCAGGTCGCTTCGATCCAGATTCCGGCGTCGGAATGAGCGCGGATGTGCTCGACCAGAAAATCCGAGAATACCCTGATCTTGGCCGGCAACCGGACGCGGTTCTGGTAGGCCACGTTCATCGTGAGCAGCGGCAATTCCCAGTCCGTCAATACAGGCACGAGCTTGCCGGCCTTTATGTCGCCCTGAACGATGTAGAGCGGCTGGATCAGGATGCCGAGCCCAGCGCGGGCGGCGCCGCAGATGATCTGGCCGTCATTGCTGTCGAGCGTCGGCGCGATGCGCACGGTTTGCGTCGTGCTGCCCTTGCTCAGCCGCAATGAATATGGATCGTTGGCGAGGTTGTAGACCAGCATGTCATGGCGCGCGAGATCGGCGGGATGTTCGGGGATACCGCGCGCCGCGAGATAGGACGGCGCGGCTGCCAGCACACGGCGCATCTGCCCTATGCGGCGGATGATGATGTTGGAGTCAGGCTCCTGCTCGCGCGTACGGATCGCGACGTCGATGCCAGCCTCGATGAAGTCGGGATAGCGGTTGGCGGCGATGATCTGGACGTCGAGCTTCGGATAGAGCCTGCGAAACGCCGGCAGCATCGGCGCCATGTAGATCATCGCAAATGACAGCGAGCTCGTGACGCGCAGCATGCCCTTGGGCGAGAGCGCGCGATCGCTGACGGCATCCTCGGCCTCGGCCAGCTCGTTCAAGAGCGTGCTGCAACGTTGCAAGAGCTCCTGCCCGGCCTCGGTCAGCCACTGACGGCGGGTGTTGCGCTCAATCAGACGGACCGCGAGCCGCTCCTCCAGCGCGCTGAGATGCCGGCTCGCAGCGGCATTCGACATCCGCAAGAGCTCGGCGGCCTTGGAAAGGCTGCCAAGCTCAGCCGTCCTGGAGAACACCTCAAGCTGGAGAAGCCGATCCATTCTTCCTTATACCGGAAAAGAGACTTACGATTTTTGACCTTTATTTCCGCTTTCTGCAAGGCAAAATGGCCGCAACAAACAAGATTGCAGGCGAGGAATTCAGGGAAATGTCGGGTCCGATCAAGCACATCGTGATGTGGCGGCTGCGCGGCGAGACGGCCGCGGAGCGCTCGGCGGCCCGCACCAAGGTCAAGACCTTGTTCGAAGGCCTCAAGGGCCGGATCGATGGTCTCACCCATATCGAGGTCGGCGAGGACATCAGTGATGTCGACTATGCCTGCGACGTTGTCCTCGTCTCCGAGTTTACCGACAGCAACGCCCTCAAGGCCTACGCCACCCATCCGGAGCATCTGCGTGTCAGGGAGCAGCTCGGCGACTTGCGCATCGGACGTTTCCAGGTCGATTATCCCGTCAAAGAGACCGGCGCATGATCGGTTCGTTCACCTTTGAAAACCTGCCCTGCCGCGTCGTGTTCGGCAGCGGAACTCTGGGCGCGGCCAAAATCGAGATCGAGCGCCTCAATGGCAAGCGCGCGCTGGTGCTGACGACGCCGCAGCAGGAAGCGCAGGGCAAGGCGCTCGGCGCCGCACTCGGCCCGCTCTATGCCGGCCTCTTCGCCGGCGCGACGATGCACACGCCGGTCGAGGTGACCGAGCGCGCGATCGCGGCGATGAAGGCCTGCGAAGCCGACTGCGTGGTTGCGCTCGGCGGCGGCTCGACGACCGGCCTTGGCAAGGCGCTGGCCTTACGCACCGGTGTCAACCAGCTCTGCATTCCCACGACCTATGCCGGCTCGGAGATGACCCCGATCCTCGGCCAGACCGAGAACGGGCTGAAGACCACGGTGCGTGACGTCGCTGTGCTGCCAGAGACCGTGATCTATGACGTCGACCTGACGATGACGCTGCCGGTGGGCCTCACTGCCACGTCAGGCATCAACGCCATCGCGCATGCGGTGGAAGCGCTTTATGCGCGCGACACCAACCCTGTCACGTCGCTCATGGCCGAGGAAGGCATCCGCGCACTGGCGCGTGCCCTGCCCGCGATCGCGGCCAAGCCCGACGATCGCGCCGCGCGCAGCGAGGCCCTTTACGGCGCCTGGCTGTGCGGCGTGTGCCTCGGCACCGTCGGCATGGCCCTGCATCACAAGCTCTGTCACACGCTCGGCGGCACGTTCGATCTGCCGCATGCGGAGACGCACACGATCGTGCTGCCGCATGCGCTGGCCTACAACGCGCCCGCGGTGCCAGAAGCGATGGCGCGGATCGCGCGCGCCATCGGTGCGACCGGTGCGTCGCGGGGCCTTTTCGATCTCGCCAAACGACTGGGCGCGAAAGTCGCGCTGCGTGACATCGGCATGCCCGAGAGCGGCATCGACAAGGCGGCCGACCTCGCCGTAACCAACGCATACTGGAATCCGCGACCGCTCGAGCGCGCCGCCATCCGCGACCTCATCGCGCGGGCCTGGGCCGGCGAACCGCCGGTCGCCGCCACCAGAGCTGCGGCGTGACCACGATGAAGCGTACCCTCATCCAGTCGGCAACTATCATCAGCATGGACGATCGCATCGGCCATCTCACGGATGGCGATGTACTGGTAGAGAACGGGCGGATTGCCGAGGTGCGTCCAGGCATCGATCTTGGCAGCGGCGCGGCGGACGCCGAGATTATCGACGGGCGCGGGCGCATCGTCATCCCGGGGCTCATCAACGCGCATATGCACACCTGGCAGACGGGCTTGCGCGGCTTTGCGGCGAACTGGACACTGCTGGAATATTTCCGCCGCATGCATGCCGGGCTCGCGACCCTGTTCACGCCTGATGACATCTACATCGCCACGCTCGTCGGCGCGCTGAACCAGATCAATTGCGGCGCCACCACGCTGGTCGATTGGTGCCACAACAATCCGACACCAGCTCATACCGATGCCGCCGTGCGCGGGCTCATCGATAGCGGCATCCGCGCCGCCTTCTTCCACGGCTCGCCGAAGCCTGAGCCGAAGCCGGGCGAACCGCACTTCTCGGAGGTGCCGCATCCCCGCCGCGAGGTCGAGCGACTGCTGGCCGGCCCCCTCGCCGACCGCAATGGCCTCGTCACGCTCGGACTTGCCGTTCTCGGCCCGCATTATTCGACGCTCGACGTGTCCATGCATGATTTTCGCCTGGCGCGGGAGCTCGGCCTGATCGCCTCGATGCATCAGGGCGGCGGCCCCGCAAAGACGCCGGGCGGCTGGGAGAAGCTGATCGAGGCTGGGCTCGTCGGATCCAACGTCAATATCGTCCATGGCAATGATCTTCCCGATGATCTTCTGCAGAAGCTGATCGATCTCGGCGTCACCTTCTCGGTCACGCCCGAGAACGAGATGATCCAGGGCCACGGCTTTCCAATCACCGGACGGTTGCTCAGGCGAGGGATGCGCCCGACCATCGGCATCGACCTGGAATCCGTGCTGGCCGGCGATCTCTTTTCAGCAGCTCGCGTCGCGCTGTCGATGCAGCGTGCGCTCGACAATGCGGAAACGCGCAAGAACGAGGGGACGATCCCCGCGACGACGACGATCCCGGCGCGCGAGGCGCTCGCCTGGGTCACGACCGAAGGCGCGCGCATGCTCGGCCGAGAGAGCCAGATCGGCTCGCTGACGCCGGGCAAACTCGCCGATCTCGTCGTCATCAATGCTGACGACCTCAATCTCTTTCCGGTCCACGATCCCGTCGCCACCGTGGTGATGCAGACGAGCCTTGCGAATATAGAGGCTGTCATGATTGGAGGCACCTGGAAGAAGCGGAAGGGGAAACTGCTGGTGGATGGGCTTGAGGCGAAGAAGCGGCTGCTGGCGCAATCCGGCCGGCGGCTGGTGCGAGACATCGAACGACAAGGGCATGCCGCGCCATAGCGGCCAACGGACAAGAACAATGACTGATACAAGCAAACAGGTCGCTTTCATCGGCATCGGCAAGATGGGCCTGCCAATGTCGCAACTCGTCGCCAAGGCCGGTTATGCCGTCACTGCTTTCGATCAGAGCGCGGCCCGCCTGAAGGAGGCGCGCGAACAGGGCATCGCCGTCGCAAGCTCGTCCACGGAGGCGGTCGACGGCCGCCCTCTGGTCATCACCTCGCTGCCCGACGATGCCGCCTTGCGCGCGGTGATGCTCGGCCCGGCCGGGCTGGTCGGCGCGATGGCGCCCAAGGCGGTGCTGATCGAGACCAGCACGGTCAGCGCAGAGGCCTCGGCGGAGGTCAATGCCGCTACGCACGCACGCGGCGTCGCCTATCTGCGGGCTCCGGTCTCCGGCAATGCCAGCATCGTGCACACGGGCGCGCTGAGCTGCTTTGTGTCCGGCCCCAAGGACGCGTTCGAAAATGCCAAGCCTCTGTTTGCGAGCTTCACCCGTGCGCAGACCTTTCTCGGCCCGAACGAGGAAGCACGCTACGCAAAGCTTGCGGTCAACCTCATGATCGCAGTCTCGGCTGCCATGATGGCGGAAAGCCTGGCGCTAGCGCGCAAGGGCGGCATCGGCTGGCAGGACATTCTGAAGGTACTGGACGAGAGCGCCGTCGCCTCACCCATGGTGAAGTACAAGACCGCACCGCTGCGCAGCCGCGACTTCGTCTCAAGCTTCTCCTGCAAGCAGATGGCCAAGGACCTCGATCTCATCCTGGGCGCCGGCCATGCCGTCGGCGTGCCGCTGCAGCTTGCAGCGCAAGTACGTGAGACCTATGGCGCGCTCGTCGCGCAGGGCGAAGGCGAGACCGATTTCATCGCGACCGTGAAGCATCTCGAACGGCTGTCCGGTCTCGGTGAGCCCAAACTCTGATCGACGGGAGGCCAATTTGCGAAATTTCAGCGAGACCAACATCACCGACGCCGTGCTCGAACGCATCGCCGGGGCCACCGATCCCCGCATCAAGCAGGTCAGCGAAGCCCTGGTACGTCACCTCCACGCCTTCGTGCGCGAAATCCGGCCGACCCAGAAGGAATGGGAATACGGCATCGACTTCCTGACCCGCACCGGCCACATGTGCGACGACAAGCGGCAGGAATTCATCCTTTTGTCGGACACGCTCGGCGTTTCCATGCTGGTCGATGCGATCAACCATCCCGTGCCTGATGGCGCGACCGAGACCACCGTGCTCGGGCCATTCTTCGTCCAGGCCGCGCCCGAGAAGCAGAACGGCGACGACATCTCAGGCCCCTTGGAGGGCGATCCCATGATCGTCACCGGGTCGGTCTCGACCGCCGACGGCAAGCCGCTCGCCGGCGCCGTGGTCGATGTCTGGCATTCCGACAATGACGGCTATTACGACGTGCAGCAGCTCGACGAGATCGGCGAGCTCGCAATGCGCGCGCGCTTCCACACCGACGCCAACGGCCGCTTCCACTTCTGGTCGATCAAGCCGGCGGCCTATCCGATCCCGCATGACGGTCCGGTCGGCGAGATGCTGGAGGCGCAGGGCCGCCATCCCTGGCGTCCGGCTCATGTGCATTTCATGATCTCCGCGCCGGGCTTCGAGCAGCTCGTCACGCATGTGTTCGTCGCCGGCGACAAATATCTGGACAGCGACGTGGTGTTCGGCGTCAAGGACAGCCTGATCCACGATTTCGTGCGCTGCCCGCCTGGCCGTGCGCCTGACGGTCGCATGGTGGACAACGCCTACTATCACCTCACCTACGATTTCGGCCTGAAGCAGGCCGCAAGCAGCGCGCAGGCAGCGTAAGCCGGACGTAGAATTGACGGGCTGACAACAGTCCGCAACGAAGACGGATAATGGGGAGAGACAATGGGACCGCGGGTCGACAGTGCCGCTTTGGCTGAGCGCCTCACGGGCGTGATCGGTCCGCGTGCGACCACCGCGCGCGGCGTGCTCGACCAGCATGGCCAGAGCGAGTCCTACTACCGCGCCCTGCCCCCCGATATCGTCGTCTTCCCCGAAACCACGGCGGAAGTCGTCGAGATCGTCAAGCTCTGCGCCGGCTCGAACATGCCGATCGTGCCGTTCGGCGCCGGCACCTCGCTCGAGGGCAATGCCTCCGCGGTCGCCGGCGGCGTCTGCATCGACTTCGCGCGCATGAACAAGGTGCTTGCTGTCCACGACAGCGACATGAACGTCGTGGTCCAGCCCGGCATCACCCGTAAGCAGCTCAATGCGGAGCTGCGCGGCACCGGGCTGTTCTTTCCGATCGATCCCGGTGCGGACGCCTCGATCGGCGGCATGACCTCGACGCGCGCCTCCGGCACCATGGCGGTGCGCTACGGCACGATGAAAGACAACATCATGGCGCTGGAGGTCGTGCTGGCCGACGGTCGCGTGATCCGCACCAGTAGGCGCGCGCGCAAATCCGCAGCCGGCTACGATCTGACGCGGCTGTTCGTCGGCGCCGAGGGCACGCTCGGCGTTATAACCGAGATCACACTGAAGCTCCATCCGCTACCGCAGGCGATTTCGGCCGCAGTGTGCAGCTTCGACACGCTGCACAATGCGGTCGATACCGCGATCGGCATCATCCAGGCGGCCATTCCGGTCGCCCGTGTCGAGCTGCTCGACGACGTCATGATCCGCGGCATCAATGCCTATGCCAAGCTCGGCTATCGCGAGGCGCCGACGCTGTTCTTCGAATTCCACGGCTCGGAGAGCGCAGTGGCCGAGCAGGCTGAGCTGGCGCAGGCGATCGCCGCCGAGCATGGCGGTCGCGGCTTCGAATGGGCCAAAGCGGCGGAGGATCGCAGCCGGCTCTGGCACGCCCGTGACAACACGCTCTATGCGGGGCTCGGCCTGCGGCCCGGCGCACGCGCCGTCATCACTGATGTCTGCGTGCCGATCTCGCGTCTGGCGGAATGCCTGACCGATACGCGTAAGGATGCCGATGAACACGGTTTCACCGCGCCCATCGTCGGCCATGTCGGCGACGGCAATTTCCACATGTTGATCCTGGTCGATCCCGCAAGACCTCAGGAGATCGACGGCGCCAAAGCGCTGCAGGCCCGCATGGTCGCCCGCGCCATCGCGATGGACGGCACCTGCACCGGCGAGCACGGCATCGGCCTGGGCAAGATCGACTACCTCGCCGATGAGCTTGCTGAAGCCGTCGACGTCATGCGCTCGATCAAGACCGCGCTCGATCCCCAGGGATTGATGAACCCCGGCAAGATCTTTGCGGGAGCGCGGCCATGAACGTCCACGTGAACGTCCCCGGCGAAACCTCGGCGGTGCCGCTGCTCCAGTTGCGCGGCATCAGCAAGGAGTTTCCGGGGGTCAAGGCGCTCGACGACGTGTCCTTTGCGCTCTACCCCGGCGAAGTGCACATGCTGCTTGGCGAAAACGGCGCGGGCAAATCGAGCCTGATGAAGGTGCTGTGCGGCGCCTATAGTGCCGATGCAGGCGAGTTCTTCTACAAGGGCGAGAAGGTCACCATTGCATCCACGGCGGACGCGCAGAAGCTCGGCATTGCCGTGATCTTCCAGGAGTTCTCCCTGGTCCCCTATCTCGACATCGCACAGAACATCTTCCTGGGACGCGAGCCGAAGGGCCGTGTTCCAGGCACGATCGACCGCCGCAAGATCCTGACCGACGCCAAGCGGCTGCTCGACACGATCGGCTTCGACATCGATCCGTCCATCATCGTCAACACACTCGGCGTCGCCCAGCAGCAGATGGTCGAGATCGCCAAGGCCATCAGCCAGAACGCGCGCATCCTGGTCATGGACGAGCCGACAGCCGCGCTCTCCGACCGCGAGACCGAGCTGTTGTTCGCACTGATCGCCCGGCTGAAAGCCGACGGCGTCTCCATCGTCTACATCTCGCACCGCATGGCTGAGGTGTTCGCACTCGGCGATCGCATCACGGTCCTGCGCGACGGCCGCCGCATCGACGGCGTCAAGCCGGCCGACGTGACGCCCGACCAGCTCGTCCGCATGATGGTTGGCCGCACCGTCGACATGACCTACCCGCGCAATTTCGCCGGCAGGCCCGGCGAGGTGCTACTCGAGGTCAAGGGCCTGAGCGCGCCGAGCGGCATTTCCGACATCAACATCGAAGTGCGCCGCGGCGAGATCGTCGGCCTCTGCGGCTTGGTCGGGTCCGGGCGCACTGAAGTCGCGCGCGCGATTTTCGGCGCCGATCCGGTAGCCTCGGGAGAGATCGTGTTCGACGGCAAGCCGATCTCGGGCGAGCCTGATATCGCCGCCCGCCGCGGCATCGCGCTGATCCCGGAAAGCCGCAAGAGCGAGGGCCTCGCCCTGCTGCGTTCGGTCGGCGACAATCTCGTGGTCTCGGCGTTACGAAAGCTGTTCCCAAGCGGATTGTTCGATCCGCGCAGCAGCCAGCGCACCGCCGACGGCCTGATCCGGCAGCTCCGCATCGCCACCCCGAGCGCGCGGCAGATGGTGGGCCTGTTGTCGGGCGGCAACCAGCAGAAGGTCGTGATCGGCAAATGGCTGGCGGCTGGGGCAAAGCTCTTCATCTTCGATGAGCCGACCCGCGGGATCGATGTCGGCGCCAAGTCCGAGATCTTCGCGCTGATCGACCGGCTGGTCGCCGAAGGCGCGGCTGCGCTGATGATCTCCTCCGAGCAGGTCGAGATCTGCCATGTCTGCGACCGCGCCTATGTGATGCGCGAGGGGCGCGTCGCCGGGCACTTGAGTCGCAACGAGCTGACCGAGGAGAATATCGTGCGATTGGGGATGCATCATGCGTGAGGTCGCGATCGTCTCGCAAGCAAATCCGCTGCAGCGCATTCCCGGCGTCGCCATCGTGCTGGGTGCGCTGATCGTGCTGTTCGGCGCGATCGCGCCCGGCTTCCTCACCGCGGCCAATCTCTCGAACGTGCTGGTACAGTCGACCATCCTGACCATGCTGGCGCTGCCGATGACGCTGATCATCATGACCGAGGGCCTCGACCTCTCGATGGGCGCGGTGTTGACGTTGACCTCGCTCTGCGTCGCGATCGTCTCGCTCGCGACCAAGTCGATGCTGCTCGGCCTCGGCGCCGGCGTCCTGGTCGGCGCTACCTTCGGCACCGTCAACGGCTGGCTGGTTGCGATCCTGGGTATCCCGCCTTTCGTGGCCACGCTCGGCACCCTCGGAATGGCGCAAGGCCTGTCGCTGATCGTCTCCGACGGCCAGAGCGTGGTCGGCATTCCCCACAGCGTCCGCGACATCTATTCGGCGACGCTAGCAGGCATTCCCCTGCCGATCGTGCTGGCGCTCGTGACTTACGCCGTCTTTCACGGCCTGCTCTATCACACCCGCTTCGGCACCTACGTGTTTGCCCTTGGCGGTAACCGCGAGGCGCTCCGCTATGCCGGCCTCTCGCCGAACCGGCTGCTGATCGCGGTCTACGCGCTCGGCGGCACCATGGCCGGCGTCGCCGGCCTCTTGATGACCGCCCGGATGAATTCAGGGCATCCGACCGCGGGCCTCGGGCTCGAATTCGACGCGATCGCAGCGGTCGCGGTGGGCGGCACCTCGTTCGAGCGCGGCAATGGCTGGCTGCTCGGCACACTCTTGGGCGTCATTGCCGTTGGCGTGCTGCGCAACGGACTGAACCTGATCTCGCTGCCCTCCTCGGTGCAGGTCGCCAGCGTCGGCGTCCTCGTCATCGTCGCACTTTTCCTCGACGGCCTCAGGAGCCGCGCATGACCGACATCACCAAGGAGGCGCTGTCGCCGCCGCGTTCCTTCCTGTCGCAGGACGCGATCCAGCTGTTCTACCGGTTGCTCGCCGTGCTGCTGATCTGCGCCGTGCTGGCCATCTTGAACGACTCTTTCCTCAGTCTCGGCAACATCCTCAACGTGCTGCGCCAGGCGAGCCTCACCTTCTTCATCGCCTCCGGACTGACCCTGGTGGTGCTCACCGCCGGCCTCGATCTCTCCGTGGGCGCCAACGTGGCGCTATCAGCCTGCATCGCCGGGACCGTGATCCACACCACGGGATCGCCAGCGCTCGGCATCCTGACGGGCCTCGGCTGCGGCGGCATGGTCGGCCTGCTCAACGGCATCATGGTGACGGCGCTGCGCATCCCCTCCTTCATCGCCACCTACGGCATGCTCTGGGTGCTGAACGGGGTGACCTATTGGTACATGGCGGGCGAAACGCTGCACGGCTTTCCGGCCGGTTTCCGTCAGATCGGCAGCGGCTATCTTTTCGGTCTGCCGATCCCGGTATATCTGCTGCTCGTGTTCCTCGGGATCGGAACGCTGTTTGCCCAGCGCACGATTTGGGGCCAGGAGATCTACGCGATCGGCGCCAATCCGGTTGCCGCGCGCCTCTCCGGCATCCCCGTCGCGCGACGCCTGCTGCTGGTCTACGCCGTATCCGGCACCATGGCCGGGCTCGCCTCGATCATCTTCCTGTCGCGGCTCAACTCCGCCGAGGCCGACATCGGCGAAAGCCTGACGTTGCCGGCGATCGCGGCCGTGCTGATCGGCGGCACCTCGCTGTTCGGCGGCGTCGGCACCGTGTTCGGCACCTTCGTCGGCGCGCTGATCCTGACGCTGGTGCTGAACGGCATGAACCTGCTCTCGGTCAGCGCCAATTGGCAGCCGCTGGTCACTGGCATCATCGTGATCGTCGCGGTCTGGCTCGACATGAAGACCCGCCGCCGCACGTAGTGAATTCTCAACCAATCCAACAAACCAAAAAGGGGATGGAGACGACATGAAACAGAGACTTGAACAGAGGCTTGGCTATCTCGCACTGCCGCTGCTGATGGCGGCCGCGTTCGCCACGCAGGCGCGCGCCGACGGCGAGACCATCGCGGTGTTCACCAAGAACCAGACCAACCCGTTCTTCCAGACGGTGCGGGTCGGCGCCGACACCATAGCGAAGGCGTTGAACGCCAAGACACTTCAGTACATTCCGACCAAGCCCGACTCGATCCCCGAGCAGCTCAGCCAGATCGAGGACGTCGTGGTGAAGAAACCGAGCGCGATCGTCTTCACCCCGGTCGACTACAAGGCGATGGTGCCGGGTGTCGAGAAGATCAACGACGCCAAGATTCCCGTCGTCAACATCACCGACCGCTCCGCCGGCGGCAAATTCCTCTCGTTCGTCGGCGCCGACGATTACAGCCTCGGGCTTGAGACCGCGCGCTTCCTGCTCAAGACGCTGGGCGGCAAGGGCAACATCGTCATCATCGAGGGCGTCAAGGGCTCGCTCACCAATGTCGACCGCGTCCGCGGCTTCAATGACGCGCTCAAGGAGAACCCGGGCGCCAAGCTGCTCGCCTCGCAGCCCGGCAATTACCAGCGGCTCCAAGCGCTCCAGGTCATGGAAAACCTGATGCAGTCGAACCAGCAGATCGACGGCGTATTAGCTGCCAACGACGCCATGGCGGTCGGCGCGATCGAGGCGCTCGAGGGCGCCAACCGCAAGGCACAGGTGATCGGCATCAACGGCACCAAGGAGGCGATCGACGCCATCAAATCCGGTAAGCTGCTGGCCAGCGGCGATTACAACGGCTTCTTCCAGGGCTGCCTCGGCACCATGATGGCGATCCGCGCCTTGCGCGAGCAGCCTGTGATCGCCGAAATCGTGCTGAAGCCGACGGTCATCACCAAGGATAATTACCAGCCGTTCGACACACCGCTCGAGCAGCGCACCTGCCCCACCTTCGAAGAGGCCGGCAAGCTCAGCGCGAAGTAGCCTCGTCCCGTTCTCATCAAGCCATGGGACGGCTGATGACACAGCCGTCCCCAAGAAGACTGGAGACATCATGTTGTTTGCCATCCATGCCATCGACCGCACCGGCGCCCTGCCGACGCGCCTTACCAATTACGATGCCCA
This sequence comes from Bradyrhizobium sp. UFLA06-24, assembly GCF_054967145.1. NCBI lineage: Bacteria > Pseudomonadati > Pseudomonadota > Alphaproteobacteria > Hyphomicrobiales > Nitrobacteraceae > Bradyrhizobium > Bradyrhizobium sp. UFLA06-24. The sequence continues at coordinate 83,648 of NZ_JADFUE010000009.1, read as the reverse complement.
CAAGGCCTTCCTCAGCAACACCTCCCAGTTCGGCATCAAGATCGTGATGTCGGGACCACTGGTCGCGGATGACGGCGCCACGATGATCGGCAGTCTGTTCCTGATCGAAGCCCCAAGCCGCAGCGACGTCGAGGCCTTCAACCGCGCCGATCCGTTCGCGGCGGCCGGCATCTGGGAGAAAGTGACGATCACCGGGTTTCTACGGCGGCAGGGCTGAGCAGCGGCGCGCTCCCCAACGCGAAAAACCCCAGCGCTGGCGGGCGCTGGGGCGTTTCAAGAAAATGGATTGGTAAGGCAATGACGCCTCTATAGCAGCGCGTTTCACGGCAGCTTGTGAACTGGTTCACATATCCGCGGGAGGTCCAGACTATTTGTCATCCCCTGGCACTATCGCCGCCGCGACTTCCGCGGGAACAGCCGATCGCGGATGTAGCGCGAGGTCGCGGTCAGGCGGATCCCGCGCGGCTTCTGCCAGGCGGCGCGGTCGATCTCTTTCTTGTCGCCGATCGCCAGGCGCCCCTTGGCGCTCTTGGCGATGAAGATCGCATCGCTCATCCTTCGCCCCGAACGCTTGTTCTTGGCCTTCACCTCTTTCCAGAGGCTGATCCGGCCGAGCTTCAACTTCGGCAGCTCTTCCTTGATTTCACGCCGCAGGCAGGCCTTCTCGGTCTCGCGCGCTCGCTTGCGGCCGCCGGGGAACATCCACAGGCCGTCCGACCGTCGCCGAACCAACAGAACCTTGCCGCGCCTGGCGGCCACCAGCTTGGAAGACTTCGCCATTCCCGTCGCAAACCAACAAAAGAATCTGGTTGCTATCGTAACTTGTCTATTTCGTTAGACAAGTTCGATGGTTGCTCCGGTCGACGCCGCCAGGCGCAATTGTCCACATCTTGCGACGTGACGCGCGATCAGGTCTCGTCGGCGATGGGCGGCTCAGCGGCCCGCTTCGACGCCGTCCCGATCCACGCCGCCGCCATCTCCCAGGCCACCGACAGGATGATCGGGCCGATGAACAGGCCGACAATGCCGTGAGCGAGCGTGCCGCCGATCACGCCGACGAAGATCACGATGGTCGGCGTGTTGAGACCGCGTCCCATCACCAGCGGCTTGAGCATGGTGTCGATGAAGCCGACGACGACAAAGAACACGGTGAGCACCAGCGCCGTGGTGACGTCCTTGGCGGTCCAGATCCAGATGATGACGGGCAGCAGAACGAGGAAGGCGCCGATCTGCACGATCGACAGCAGCAGCACGATGAAGGCGAGCAGGCCCGCGCTCGGCACCGCCGCGAGCTTGAAGCCGATGCCGGCGAGCAGCGCCTGCACGATCGCGACACCGATCACGCCCTGCGCCACGGCGCGGATGGTGGCGCCGCCGAGCTCGAGGAAATGCTCGCTCTGCTCGGGCACGATACGCGACAGAAAGCCGCGCCCGGCCGCAACCAGCCGGGGCCCATGCGGAAACAGGAAACCGGCCACGAACACCGAGACCAGGAACTGCAGCGTGCCGAGGCTGGCATCGCCCGCGAGCACCAGAAGCGGTCCCGCCAGCGGTTGGAGATACGGCGCGACCTCGCGCAATACGGCGCGGATGTTGGTATAGGCCTGGTCCCAGAGCTCGTAGAGGGTGGGACCGATCAGCGGCCACGATTTGATCTGCTCGGGCGCGGACTGGAGCGCGAGGTCACCGGTGCCGAGCTGGTGCGCAAGCTCCCTCACCCCGTCCACGGCGCTGAGGCCGAGCCAGGTGGCTGGCCCGAGAACGATACCAAGCGTGACCAGGGTCAGGATGGCAGCTGCGGTCTTGGGCCGTCCGCCCAGCATTTTGGCGACCCAGCTGAACGCCGGATAGAACGCGACGGCGAGGACGAAGCTCCAGGCCAGGATCGGCACGAAGGGACGGATGATCAGGAAGGTCCAGATGATCAGCAGCGCCAACAGGCCAAGCCGGATCACGAGCTGAATGACGTCCTCGCCCGTCAGGAGCTGACGCAGACTTTTCACAGGCACAGCTTTCCTTGCGGCATCAACGCGGGTTCCGGCGCTTGCGCGGGCATGCGTTATTGCCAGCCTCGGGCCGCCCGTCAAGACGAGCGGGTCTGGGCGCCGCTGACCCGGCCGGTCCGGGAGCCCTCCTCGGCCCCTGAAAAATACGACAGGATTGGCGCCCCGCGCCGGTTTTCCTAACAGCGATTAACCGGATTTCCTCCGACCGGTTTACGCCGATGCAAAGGCTCGCACCTAGGCTCGCGCCAGTGCATCCAAGAACACCGAAGTGCAATGGCCAACAGCATCTGGACGACCGAAGAATTCACCTGCGCGGGCTGCAGCATGACCTACACCGCGACGCGGGAAGAGCACAGCGAAGCGCATACCGGCAGCTTCAAGTGCAGCATCTGCAGCGGCGTGGTGCACAGCTGGTCCGGCAAGCATCATTTCTTTGGCTGGCAGGCGGTGAAGACGAAGCCAGCCGTATTCGGACGGCGCTGGGCGGGGGTGCAGTATTAGGCCGAGGCAGCGGGCAGCGGCGCTCGTTTGAACGTGCAAGATCACGGACGAACGTCTAGACTCGTCAATCAGTATCGCCTGCGGGTGACGTCGAGCTGGATGGAGATCGGGTCGGTCTGGATTTGATCCCCCATTGGCCGGCCGGTACACGTCACGGCCGCCGCTGCGCCAATGACCTCCTCTGAGACTCGAAAGCGACCGATGCTGCCAAGAACGATCCGTGCCTTGCTGCTGGTCGCCGCGACGATTGCCCCACCTCAAGCTAGCGCCAACGATTCCACTGCCGAGCTGGCCACCGGCGGCCTGATCTTCACCCGCTCGCCCGACATCGAGATGCGATCGGAAGATCTATTCATCTCGATGACCGAAATCCGGGTCCAGTATAGGTTTTTCAATCATTCGAGCCGCGACGTCGTCACGCAAGTCGCCTTCCCGATGCCCGACATTTCGTTCGGGATGGACTCGGACATCGCGATCCCGACCAACGATCCTGAAAACATCCTCGGCTTCAGCACCACGGTGAACGGCTCGCCGGTCGCAGCCCTGGTCAAGCGCAAGGCGCTCCTGAACGGCATCGACAAGACTGAAACGCTGAAAACCCTGAATGTGCCCCTGGCGCCGCAAAACGGGCAAAAGCAGGATCATCTTTCCCAGGAGACCTGGGACCGGTTGATCCGCGAAGGTCTGATCGAGGATACGCCGCGTGCCGATGGATACATGACGCCAAAATGGGTCTTGAAGACCACCTATCACTGGCAGCAGAGATTCCCCGCCGGCCAGGAGGTCTCCGTCTCCCATCGCTATTTGCCAAGCGTCGGCGGCACCGTGCCGATGTCGGCGTCCACGTTCCTCGACAACCCGTCAATCCTCCAGATCGAGCGGTCGAAGGGGCTCAATCGCTTCTGCGTCGATCAGGATTTTCTCAACTCCATGGTCCGCTCGCCCAATTTGAACTGGCAGCAGAACTATATGGAATACATTCTGGTGACCGGTGCGAACTGGTCTGGACCCATCAGGGAATTCCGCCTGGTGGTCGACAAGGGCGCGCCGGCAAATCTCCTCAGCTTCTGCGGACAGGGCGTTCGAAAAATCAGCCCGACCCAATTCGAGGTCCGCGCCTCGAACTTTGTCCCGAGCGCCAATATCAGCCTTCTGATTCTCAAGCCCGAGCGTGCCGATCCAGCCGCCGCGCGGGATGCCGATGGATCTCAGAACGTGGCAGACCAGCCTTGCGAGCAGCTGTGGCAGCAACGGAACAGCATCTTCAAAGCCGGCGGCTATTGCTTTCGTACGCCACGCGCCATTGCCGCATTTGGCAATGCGGGATGCAAGTACGACAATATCCTCGACGTTCCTCTGTCGGCCCGGGACCGGCAGGTGGTCAACGACATCCAGCGGATCGAGCGGATCAAGGCCTGTCCGCGCTAGCAGCGCATCATTGCGGTCTGCACGAACTGCGGCTTTTGCCCGGCTGCAGCTCCGGCTAAGCTTTGCTCCCCAAAATAAAAGCCGAAACCCAATGACCGCTCCCTTCGTCCCGCAGATCGCCCTCTACCGCAGCTGGCTTGCCGAGCAGCGCGGACTCACATTCTCGACTTACGAGGAGATGCGGCAATGGTCGGTGCGCGATCTCGATGCGTTTTGGCGCAGCATCTGGGACTATTACGATCTGCAATCGCCGACGCCGTTTGCAGCCGTCATCACTGAGCGCAAGATGCCCGGCGCAGTCTGGTTTCCCGGCGCGCAGGTCAATTACGCCCGGCAGGTGTTCCGGCATGTGGACGCCGCGCACGCCGCCGGCCTGCCCGCGATCGTCAGCAGCGGCGAAGACGGCCGGCTTGTCGAGACGAGCTGGCCGGAGCTGCGACGTCGAGCCGCTGCGCTCGCGCTGCACCTGAAGGACCAGGGCGTCCGGCCAGGCGACCGCGTCGCAGCCTATCTGCCCAACATCCCCGAGACCATCATCGCGTTTCTCGCCAGCGCCAGCATCGGGGCGGTCTGGAGCCTCTGTGCCCCCGACATGGCCGCGCCCGCTGTGATCGACCGCTTCAAGCAGATCGAGCCGAAGGTGCTGATCGCCTGCGACTCCGTGACCTATGCCGGGCGCAGGCACGACCGCAAGGACGTCGTCGCCGAGCTGCGGCGATCGCTGCCGTCAGTCGAGCATGTCATCCTGCACAGCGAGGCCGCCGCACCAGCAGCGCCGGACGCGCAGCTCTCAGACACCACCGCAAGGACGGGCGCCGCGATCGACGCATTCGAGCCGATGTGGCTGCCGTTCGATCATCCGCTGTGGATCGTCTATTCCAGCGGCACCACCGGCCTGCCCAAACCGATCGTGCACGGCCACGGCGGCATCGTCATCGTCGTACTGGCTCTGCTCGGCCTGCACAACGACCTCGGCTGCTCCTACCACCCGAACTCGTTCGGCGAGCGCTATCACTGGTACTCGTCGACGGGCTGGATCATGTGGAATAGCCAGGTCGGCGGGCTGCTCAGCGGCACCACCTGCTGCATTTTCGACGGCAGCCCCGGCGGCACCAAGGACAAGCCGGACTGGTCCACGCTGTGGCGCTTCGTGGCGCAATCGAAAGCGACCTTCTTCGGCGCGGGCGCGGCGTTCTTCGCGAGCTGCGCCAAGGCCGAGATCGATCTCGCCGCCGCCGGCGATCTGTCGCGGCTGCGCTGCCTCGGCTCGACTGGCTCGCCGCTCAGCGCCGACACCCAGGCCTGGTTCAACGACCGCTTCGCCGCACTCTCGAAGTCAAACGGCAGCACCGCGCAGGCCGACATCTGGTGGGCGAACATCTCCGGCGGCACCGACTTCGCCGGCGCCTTCATCGGCGGAAACCGCGAATTGCCGCAGACACCTGGCGCGATGCAGTGCCGACTGCTCGGAGCTGCGGTCGAAGCTTTCAGCGAGCAAGGCCGCGCCGTGATCGACGAGGTCGGCGAACTCGTCTGCACCGAGCCGATGCCGTCGATGCCGCTCTACTTCTGGAACGACAAGGACGGTGCGCGTTACCGCGCCAGCTATTTCGAGACCTATCCCGACAATTTCGACGGCAGCGGCCGCGGGCCGGTGTGGCGGCACGGCGACTGGCTCAAGGTGAATCCGGACGGCTCCTGCGTGATCTACGGCCGCAGCGATGCCACCATCAACCGGCACGGGCTGCGCATGGGCACCAGCGAGCTCTATGCCGCCATCGAGGCACTCCCCGAAGTGCTCGACAGCCTCGTCGTCGACCTCGAATATCTCGGCCGCGACAGCTACATGCCGCTGTTCGTGGTGCTCCGCGACGGCGTTGCCTTCGACGATACGATGCGGGACAAGATCAACAAAGCGATCGAGGCCGGCCTCTCCCGCAGATTCCTGCCGAACGAGATCTTTGCCGTCGCCGAGATCCCGCGGACGCTGTCGGGCAAGAAGCAGGAACTGCCGATCAAGAAGCTCCTGCTCGGCCATCCCGTCGAGAAGGTCATCAACAAGGAGGCGATGGCCAATCCGGCCTGCCTTGACTGGTATCTTGCGTTCGCGCGCGACCATCTGGCGCGGAACAAGGCGTGATGCGAGATCGGCCCAATTGCGCCGGTCACGTTTGGAGTCCGTTCACCGATCGCCGCTAGATCAGACGGGATCCTCCGCAACGAACCCCAGCAATGGCCGACCTCAACGCCGTCCTCACCAGGCTCAATGACCGCCTGCTCCGCCTTGAAGGCGAGCTGTTCGTGCTGCGCTCGCTGGCGCGTGCCACGCTGACGGCAGGTGACGATCACGCCGCGCGGATGCGCAAGCTGGTCGAAGCCGCCAAGGTCGCGCTCGATGACGAGGCCAAACGTGAGCTCGACAAGCCGACGCGCAAATATGTCGACGCGGCAACGGCGCTGGTCGAGGAATTGCTGGTCGAGCCGACCCCGGCGCGGCCGCTCTTCACCGTGATCGATGGCGGCCGACGCGACTGAGCGCGTCAGATCCGACGGACCGTATCGGTATCGGAGGATTCGGCCTTCAGCCGGCTGAGGCCTTCCTCGATAATCGCGATCTCTTCGTCGATCTTGCTGATCGGCAGGCTGAAATCGTAGCTGCCCGACCTGCTCTTCAAATCGACGGCGAGCCGCTGCCTGTGCATCATCAGCTCGTCCAGGCCACGGCGGTTCTTCAGCCGCACATAGGCATCCACGATCTGCGCAATCGCATTCGACATGAAATCGGTCCCGGCAAAAATGCCCGCGCGACGCACCCACGCCGGCGGGACATTCTTGGTGTCGCGGTACGCAATACAAATCCGCGACGGATTCGTCGATACGACAGCGAAGTTGAGAACGCGTTACCGTTTGATGATTTCGCGATGGCAGGAACAACAAAACCCCCCCGCGATCAAGCCGGTGGCCTAAGTCGGCTTGGAAAGCAGATCCGGGATGAAATTTGGCCAGCCGCGTCATTCCTCCCGCCCCCTGGCATTGTTGATAACCGGCGCAAATGCGGCGCGGGTGGTGACACGACGGCCTGACGTGTTATCGGAGGGATGACGCAGCTGCGAGACGGATCGGACACCCATGCGCATTACCCTCGTCGGCTCCCGCCATTTCGGCGTGACCACCCTGAACATGCTCCGCGAGCACGGCGTCGGCATCGTGCGGGTCGTGGTCGCTGACGCCGAGGACCGCTTGGCTGCGGCCGCGAAGGCCGCCGGAATCGAGGTGGTTGTACAGGCAAACCCGAAGCTGGTGGTCGCCTCGGAGATTGCGCCCGATACCGATCTGATCATCACCGCCCACAGCCATGCCCGGATCGGCAAGGACGCGTTGGCGGCAGCGAAGCTGGGCGGCATCGGCTATCATCCCTCGCTGCTGCCGCGCCACCGCGGCAAGGCCGCGGTGGAATGGACCATCAAGGAAGGCGATCCGATCGCCGGCGGGACGATCTATCACCTCGCAGACCGCATGGACGCCGGCGCCATCGCCGCTCAAGACTGGTGCTTCGTCAGAAAAGGTGAGACCGCGCGCGAGCTCTGGGAGCGTGCGCTGGCCCCGCTCGGCCTCAAGCTGCTGGCCGACGTGATCGATTATGCCAAGGTGCACAAGGCCCTCCCGTCCAAGCCCCAAGACGAGCAGTTCGCCACCTCGGCGCCCAGCTTGTCTTAGGCGCCCATTCCGAGTCGCTCCCGACGTTAACGATTAACGCCAAGGGCCCTTGATTTCGCTTCCAAAATTGGAGCCGAAAACCCAAATAAACCATTGTTTCTGTCTCTTATACACATCTGACGCTGCCGACGAACGATGTGTATAAGAGACAGAGTTATTACCGCTACCCTCGCCGCCCCGGCGGTCGCCCAGACCCCCTACGATGGCAATTGGCAGGTCACCATCGTGACCAAGACCGGTTCCTGCGAGCCGACCGCAAGCTCGATGCTGACGGTTGCCGACGGCAAGATCACCGCGCCTGGCGCTAACGTTTCCGGCACCATCGGCAGCGGGGGTCTTGTGAAAGTTTCGATCAATGGTGCATATGCTAACGGTCAACTCAGCGGCAACGCCGGATCGGGGAAGTGGAATGGAGCATCTGCAGGCATACCGTGCAGCGGGCGGTGGGAAGCATCGCGCCAATAAGCTATTCGGAACGAACCTCCTTAATCGGCGGCTGCTCATGACGGCCGCCGTTTTGTTTGTGACAGCTGTTGCCGGCTCGGAGAGCAAGGCCCAGTCGGGTCCCTTCGCCCCGATGGCGGGCAGCTGGAGCGGCGGCGGCACCGTGACGCTGGATGACGGCTCGACCGAGCGGATCCGCTGCCGGGCCAAATACGCCCCGATTGGCCCCACCATGGAGATGTCGCTGACCTGTGCCAGCGACGCCTATAAGTTCAACCTCGCCGCCAACGTGAGGGCCGAGGGAAGCGCCATCACCGGCAGTTGGTCCGAGGCCAGCCGCAATATCTCCGGCTCACTCCAGGGCCGCGGCGGCGGCGGGAACTTCGAGGTCGTCGCCTCTGCCGCCGGTTTCAACGCCAACATCGCGCTGAGGACGAGCGGCAACAAGCAGAGCGTCACGATGCGCGCGGACAGCCAGTTCCGCGGCGCCAACATCTCAATGTCGCGCTGACAGAGCCGCCCTCGAGACATCGACCCGGCGACCTCGCCGGGTCGATTTTTTATGCGCCAGGCACGAACGCCGTGACCTCGATCTCGACCTTGGCTCTGGGGTCGACGAGGCCGCCGATATAGAGCAGCGTCGAGGGCGGGAAGTTGCGCCCAAGCGTCTCCTTCCAGGCCGCACCAATGCCGGCGCCTGCGGCCTCATATTCGCTGCGGCTGGTCAGATACCAAGTCAGGCGCACGATGTGGTCGGGGCCGGCACCGGCCTCCGCAAGGAGCTTGACGATCCGCTGCAGCGCGGTCGCGACCTGGGCCGCCATGTCGGGATCATAATTGCCGGTCTCGTCGCCGCCGGTCTGCCCGGCCAGCACGACCCAGCGACCCGGCCCCTCCGTCACCACACCATGTGAAAAGCCGCGCGGTTTTTTCCATTCGGCCGGCTGCAAGATGCGCATGGGCGGAGATCTCCGGATTTTTTGTTGATCTGCGCTGCCTTACCACGCCGCTGCGCATCGCTGCATCAGCAGATTTGGCCGTTGCAAACACCGGCGATGTCGCCGATACCGGCCTTCGCTCAGGTTCGATCTCCCATCCCGCACCGATGAGCGCAACACCGTCCAAAACGATGGCCGCCCTTTGGATGGCTGGATGGCTGTCCCTGATGCTGGTCATGGCGGTCGCCGGGCGCGAGACCACGCGTGACCTGAGCGTCTTTCAGATCATGGAGGTGCGCTCGCTGATCGGATTCACGTTGCTGCTGCCGATCGTCTATCGGGCCGGCGGCTTCAAGGCGATCAAAACCAAACGCCTGCCTCAGCACCTCGCACGCAACGGCGTGCATTATTTCGCGCAGCTCGGCTGGTTCTATGCGCTGACGCTGATCGGTATCGGCCAGGTTGTCGCGATCGAATTCACGATGCCGATCTGGACCGCGCTGCTCGCCGCAACCTTCCTGTCCGAGCGTATGACGAGCTGGAAGATCGCCGCGGTCGTCCTCGGCATCGTCGGCGTCGTTATGATCGTGAGGCCCGCTACCGGCGAGATCAATCCGGGCCAGTTAATCGCGCTTGGGGCTGCGATCGGCTTCAGCATCTCGATGGCCCTGGCAAAGTCGTTGACGCGGACCGAAAGCGCCTTGTCGATCCTATTCTGGATGATCGTGGTGCAGATGGTCATGGGCCTGCTGCCGACGCTCTATGTTTGGACCTGGCCATCAGCCACGCTCTGGGGGTGGCTCTTCGTGATCGGGGTCTGCGGCACTTTTTCGCACTATTGCCTCGCCAGCGCGCTGCGGTACGCGGATGCGACCATCGTGGTCCCGATGGACTTCCTGCGGGTTCCCCTCACTGCGACCGCCGGCTGGCTGCTCTATTCGGAGCGGCTCGACGCCTGGACCGTGCTGGGCGCGGCCTTGATCCTGTTTGGCAATCTCCTGAATTTGAAGCCGATCGCGCCGGTTCCTGCCCGCGCACAGTGAACCCCGCCGCGGCCTCGCGCGACACATCAGAGTGGTCGAGCGTGATTTGGATCACGTTGGAGCGGGCATTCCGGCGTGCGCATTCGGCCACACGGCAACAGGTTGAACCAAACGTCCCGTCGTTTGGGTGGCGTGAAGTCGGGCAGTTCGTGTAGCTTCGCCGCCAATTTGTTGCTGCCTCCAATTCGATTCTGGGGATTCAGATGCGAACTCTCACCATCATCGTTTCGCTGATGTGCATGGCGCTGTCGGTCAGCGCCGCGAAGGCGGACCGCCGCGTCGCTTTCGTCGTCGGCAATGGCGCCTACAAGAACGTCGCGCAATTACCGAACCCGCCGATCGATGCCAAGGCAATGGCATCGACGCTGCGCAATGTCGGCTTCGAAGTGATCGAAGGATCCAACCTCACGCGCGACCAGATGACCGAGAAGCTGCTGGATTTCGGCCGCAAGGCGCAGGGCTCCGATATCGCGGTGTTCTATTATGCCGGCCATGGCATCGCCGTCGGCGGCACCAACTATCTCCTGCCCGTCGATGCCGACATCAAATCGGAAATGGACGTCAAGCTCGGGGCCGCCATCAACATCGACCTCACGCTCGACCAGACCATGGGCGATGCCAAGGTCAAGCTGGTGTTCCTTGACGCCTGCCGCGACAATCCGTTCGCCGCCAAGATCAAGTCGAACTCCGCCACCCGCAGCGTCAACGTGGGAAGCGGCCTTGCCGAGATGAAATCGGGCGAAGGCACGCTGATCGCGTTTGCCACCGGCCCCGGCCAGACCGCGCTCGACGGCCAGGAAGGCAACAACAGCCCGTTCACCCGCGCGCTGATCGACAACATCACCAAGCCCGGCGTCGAGATTCAGCAGGCGATGACCTCTGTGCGCGCCCAGGTCAATGAAGAGACCCACAAGGGCCAGCTGCCCTGGGGGCACACCAATCTGATCGGCGCGGTCTACCTCAACCAGGGGCCGGCGACTCAGGTGGCCAACGCAGCACCGACAGCAACCGCCGCGCCTGCCGCAGCGACAGCCGGCTCCGAGGCTGAAGTCGAGTTCTGGCGCTCGGTGAAGGAATCCAACAAGCCGGAAGAGCTGAACGCCTACCTCTCCGCCTATCCCAACGGCCAGTTCAAGCCACTGGCGCTGGCCCGGCTTGCGGCGATCCAGAACGGTCCATCGACCACGACCCGCAACCTCAATGCCGGCGTCGATCCCGCCACCTTCACCGACGACCCCAGCCAGCTCACAGAGGACCAGATCGGCCTGGACAAGGGGCAGCGCCGCGACGTGCAGCGCCGCCTCAACGGCCTCGGCTTCGACACCAAGGTGACCGGCGTGTTCAACGACGAGACCCGGTCGGTGCTGAAGCGCTGGCAGGCCGCCCGCGGTTATCCGTCGACCGGCTTCCTCAACAGGCTGCAGCACAAGGCCCTGCTCTCCGAGATCGTGGCCTCGACAACGACTGCCAGTGAGGACAGCCCGAAGCCGGCGCGGCGCGCCGCGCCCGTGCAGAGCGCGCCCGCGCCCCGCCACAGCGGTGGCGGCGATGCCGGCGCCGCGTTCGTCGGCGGCGTGGTCGGCGGCATGATGGGCGGCATGTTCCGCCACTGAGCCCTGACCAGAGCGCAAAACACAAAAGCCCGGCTCGCGCCTCGCGCCGGGCTTTTTCATTGTTGCGACGAAGGACGTTACTTCCCCGCCGCCTTGCGCAGCGCCTCGTTGATGCGATCCTGCCAGCCGGGGCCACCCTCCTGGAAGAACTCGAGCACGTCCTGATCGATGCGCAACGTCACCTGCTCCTTGATGCCGGGAACCGCGTTTGACTTCGGCGGCGCCGCGGCGACCTTGGCGGTCACCTTCTTGAACGCTGCCTCGGCCTCGGTCCTCGCGTCGCCAAGCGTCCGCGGACGCCTCGGTTGATCCGCCATGTGCTAGATTCCTTCAAACAGAGCGGTCGAAAGATAGCGCTCTGAGAAGGACGGCACGATAGCCAGGATGGTTTTTCCTGCAGCTTCCGGCCGCTTGCCGATCTGGAGCGCGGCCGCGATCGCGGCGCCTGAGGAGATGCCACCCGGAATGCCCTCATGCCGCGCCAACGCCCGCGAAGTCTCGATGGCCGTTGTCGAGTTGATCTTGACGATCTCGTCGATCACGGAGCGATCGAGAATGTCAGGCACGAAGCCTGCGCCAATGCCCTGGATCTTGTGGGGCGTGTGCTGGCCGCCTGACAGCACCGGGCTTTCCTCCGGCTCGACCGCGACCACCCGCAAGGATGGCTTGCGCGGCTTCAGGACCTGACCGACACCGGTGATAGTGCCTCCGCTACCGACGCCGGCGACGAAGTAGTCGATATTGCCTGCGGTGTCGTTCCAGATCTCTTCCGCCGTGGTGCGACGATGCACTTCGGGATTGGCGAGGTTCTTGAACTGCTGCGGCATCACCGAGTTCGGTGTCGTCTTCAAAAGCTCTTCGGCGGCCGCGATCGCGCCCTTCATGCCCTGCGCGGCCGGCGTCAGCACCAGTTCGGCGCCGAGGAAGGCGAGCATCTTGCGCCGCTCGATCGACATGGATTCCGGCATCACCAGCTTCAAGCGGTATCCGCGTGAGGCCGCGACAAAGGCGAGCGCAATACCGGTATTGCCGGAGGTCGGCTCGATCAGCACGGTGTCGGGCTTGATGATGCCCGCCTTCTCCATGGCGATGATCATGGCCGCACCGATGCGGTCCTTCACGCTCGCGGCCGGATTGAAATATTCAAGCTTTGCCAGAATGGTCGCATTGACGCCGTGCATGCCCGGCAACCTGCGCAAGCGCACGATCGGCGTGTCGCCAAAAGCCTCGACGATCGAGTCATAGACCCGGCCGCGACCCGGTTGGTGCGCTGCACCCGTGGTGGACGTTGCATCCATGACGAACTCCTCTTGGCAACAATTTGCACTTCTGGCAGAGCGCTTGCACAGTTACGGTCAGCGTGTGACCACACGCAAGCGGCAATGCGGCACATGTTAAATACGCTGCATCGCAAAACCGCGTGAGCTTTAATTAGCAGAAAACCAACGCATTTGTGTTGCGACCTCGTCAACTGATTCTGCTTATGTTAGACTTAGGTCTCGAAGCAGGGAGGTCACCACGATGTCAGCTATCGCTGAAGTGTTGCCGACCGTCACGCCAAGGCGCGATCCGCGTTGCAGCGAGTTGCCCACCTGTCCCGTCTGCGCCGACTCCATGGTCGCCGCCGAAGCTTCCGCCTACATCTCGGACCATATGATCAGTTATCTCTGGACCTGCGACAATTGCGGCTATGGCTTCGTGACCAAGCACGCCGTCAAGCAGCGACTTGTCTGCAATTGATCAGCGCGGGGCGATATCGCCCCTCGCCCAGTCCTCGCGCGTACGCTGGTAGAACTCTTCAAATGTTCCGTGTGCGATCGCGTTCCTGATGCCCTGCATCAGGAACTGATAATATGCGATATTGATTTCCGACAGTAACATGGCCCCGAGGGTCTCGCCGGCCTTGACGAGGTGGTGCAGATAGGCGCGCGCGTAATTGCACGCCGACGGCCATGAACTCTCTTCATCGAGCGGACGTGGATCGTCGGCGTGGCGCGCATTGCGCAGGTTCACCTGACCAAAACGCGTGAAGGCGACGCCGTGGCGGCCATTACGCGTCGGCATCACGCAATCGAACATATCGACGCCGCGCTTGACCGCCTCGAGAATGTCATCAGGCGTGCCGACGCCCATGAGGTAACGCGGACGATCCGTTGGCAGCGCCGGCGCTGTTTCGTCGATCATCGCCAGCATCACCGCCTGCGGCTCGCCGACGGCCAGACCGCCGATCGCGTAACCGTGAAAGCCGATTTCGACGAGGCCTTGCGCGCTGGCATGACGCAGCTGCGGGACATCGCCGCCTTGAACGATGCCGAACAGCATGTAGCCGTCGGGCGCGCTCTCGAAGGCGCGCTTGCTTCGTTCGGCCCAGCGCAGCGACAACCGCATCGCGCGGTCGATGTCGTCGCGCTCCGCCGGCAGCCGGACGCATTCATCCATCTGCATCGCGATATCGGAGCCGAGCAGGCGCTGCACCTCGATCGAGCGTTCCGGCGACAGCTCGATCTTGGCGCCGTCGATATGCGAACGGAAGGTGACGGCGTGCTCGCTGATCTTGCGCAGGTCCGACAGCGACATGACCTGGAAGCCGCCGGAATCGGTCAGCATCGGCCCGTTCCAGCCGGTGAAGCGCTGCAAGCCGCCGAGGCCATTGATGCGCTCCGCGCCGGGTCGCAGCATCAGATGATAGGTGTTGCCGAGCACGATGTCGGCGCCGGCCTCGCGGACCTCGCGCCAGTGCATGCCCTTCATGGCGCCGGCGGTGCCGACCGGCATGAAGGCGGGCGTCCACACCACGCCATGCGGCGTGGTCAGGCGGCCGGTGCGCGCGGCGCCATCGGTGGCAAGCAGCTCGAAATGATTGGGAAGATTCATGGCGTGCTTATTGCGTGTCGAGGCGGCCCAATCAACCCGCACGATGCCCCAGACTGGGACAGCGTTGACGCGGACGTGATCCGCGACGGCCTTGTTAAACAAAACGATACAGTATAGTTTAATAGCGGGGACTGGACGAGACGCTGTGGCAACATTGCCGGCAGCTGTAAATGCGTGATCGTCAGCCAGCGACCAATGCCCCTCCCCATATGTTCGACCGACATGTCCGCCACTCCCGATGGCCGGGCGACGCGGACAGGCGCCCGCCCGATCGGGGCGCTGGTGCTGGCGTGCAGTCTGGCGCTCACCGCCTGCACTTCGCTGCCCCGCACGCCCTACACGGCGGCGGATGCCAGCGCCTCTCGCGTGCTCGATATCGACGGCTTGCGCCGCTATGCCGACGAACCCGTCACCAGATTCAACTTCGAGCAGGACAAGGCGACCGGGAGCAGAACCTACCTGGCGCTATCAGGCGGCGGCGCCGATGGCGCCTATGGCGTCGGCGTCCTGAACGGCTGGACTGTGGCGCATAACCGCCCAACTTTCTCCGTCGTTTCTGGCGTGAGCACCGGCGGCCTGATCGCGCCCTTTGCGTTCCTTGGATCGCAATATGACGACACGCTGCGGGAGCTCTACACCAGCGGCATCGCCGAGAGCCTGCTGAACGATCCCAGCATCATGCGCGTGCTGTTCGGTTCCGGCCTATTCGGCAATACGCGGCTGCGCGAACTGGTGGCGCGCTACGTCGGGCCGGAGATCCTGTCTCAGGTCGCGCGCGAGAACGCCAGGGGACGGCGTTTATTGGTCGTCACCACCGATCTCGACACCCAGCGCACCGCGATCTGGGACATGGGCAAGATCGCCGCGGTCGGCACGCCTGAAGCGCTCAAGCTGCTTCGCGACGTGATGGCCGCCTCCGCCAGCATTCCCCTGGTGTTTCCGCCGATCATGATCGAGGCCGAAGGCGGCGGGCGCAGGTTTCAGGAGATGCATGTCGACGGCGGCGTGACGGCCCCGGTGCTGACCTTGCCGGAAGCTCTGCTGCTCCAGGGGCGCCTGCCCGGCAACGCGAAGATGGACATCTACATCCTCGTCAACAAGAAGATCGAGCGCAATTTCGAGCTCGTCGCCAACAGCACGATCGACGTCGCCTCACGCAGCCTGTCCTCCATCACGCAGTCGCAAACACGCTCGATCATCTTGTCGACCTATGATTTCGCCCAGCGTAACCATCTCGGCTTTCATCTCTCCTATATCGAACGCGACTATCCAGCGCCTCCTTCCGAGGGATTCGACACCGCCTATATGCGGGCGCTTTACCAATACGGATACGAGAAAGCGGCCGCCGGCCAGGCCTGGACCTCGCGGATGCCCTGAGATCCGCCCTCAGGAACGACGGTGGTGCAAGTCCGTTGACGATACGGCCAATTCGGCCAGATTCGCGATGACGCCCCGGTTGCTGCGCGTTATACAGCAATGAACATTGGCAACATGGCGCAAGAATCATTGGGCACATTGGGCATGGGATTGGCTGCGACCAAGGCAAGGACGGCAGCGGCTCGGCGCGAGGTATCGAAATCGCGCGGCGGCCGGCCGACGAAGTCAGCTGCGATCGAGCGCGATCAGCGGTTGATCGAGGTCGCCACCCGCCTGTTTCTCGATCGCGGTTTTGACGCGACCTCGCTTGACGCGGTGGCTGAAACGGCGCGCGTCAGCAAGCCTACGGTCTATTCCCGCTATGGCGACAAGCGCGGGCTGTTCACGGCCGTGCTGAGGCGCGAGATCGCGCGCTGGCTCGCGCCGCTATCGGCCGCGGCCGAGACGCAGCTCGGCAGTCCGTCCGACATTTCGGTCGAACAGCGGCTGATCGAGATCGGGCGCAAAATGCTCAGTTTCACCTGCGGGCCGGACGCCATGGCCTTCAGCCGGATGATGACGTCGCAGGCCATCAACTTTCCTGACATTGCCAGGCTCGGCAAGGAAGAAGGCTGGCTGAAAGCGGTCGCCACCACCGCGCGCTTCTTCGACCATCTGGTGGCGCAAGGCGCGCTCGACGTCGACGACACCACGATCGCGGCGGAAGTGTTCCTCGACGTCGTCGTCGGTCACACCCACCGCATGGCGACGTTCGGCACGCCGATGGAACTGAAGGCCGCCGAGAAGCGGATGCGCGCGGCGATCAAGCTGTTCCTGGCCGGCGCGATCGGACCAGCCGACCGCGTCCAAAGCATCCCAAAACCCGCTCCAAAGCGCCGCCCGTCCCGCTGACATTTCCGTGAAACCGGCGATTTGTCCCCGCGGACGATCGTCTCGTCGTTGACCAAAACAAAACGATACCGTATGGTTTTGTTTGTAAAGCGGTGCGGACCACTTTTTTCACCAGCCCCAAAAGAGGACCGGACCGCTTAGATCGCCGCGACGGGTGCAGCCCGTCCCGACGCTCCGCGGCCGGCCGGTGCCCAAGGCCGGCCGCGATTTCTTTACGAACGTCCGGCAGACTGACCGGTCGAGGGTTTGGACCATGAGATCGACAAAACGACGGGTGGCAGGCTTGCTGGCGATCGCCCTGTCGGGGCTGCTCGCCGCCGCGCCGGCCCGCGCCATCGTCTCGGCGAGCTCGACGCCCGCCACCCTCCACAACGAGACAGATGGGGATGCCACGGCGGACCGCCAGGCCATCAGCCGCGAGATCGAGCGCTTCCGCAGCTCCTCGATCTCGATCAGCCAGGCCATTGCGATTGCGGAGGCCCGTCATGCTGGCGCGACAACCGCGGATGTCAGCTTCGACGGCGGCTCGGGCGTACCGGTGTACCGGGTCAAGACCCTGCACAACGATCGGATCTGGCGCAACACCATCAACGCGGCGACCGGCGAGGTGATGAGCGGCGAAGCCGCCCTGCCCCTGGCCGAGCTCGACCTGGAGGATCGCAGCAATCTCGCTGCGCTCGGCACCATAAAGCACCGCCTCGCCGATGCCGTGCGCGTCGCGGAGAAAGCTGCATCCGGCAAGGCCATCAGCGGCGGGCTGGTGCGCGATCGCGGCCGGCTCAATTTCGCGATCGTCGTCATCAGCGGCGACGATCTCAAGGAGGTCATCCTTGAGCCGCCAGGCGCGCGGAGCAGGTAGCGACAGGCCACAATCCGGCCGAAAAGCCATTGACGCGCGCAGGACTCTCCCGCATAAGTCGCCGCCATGTTCACGACCACCAAACGCACGACCAAAACCACCACGGCCTTCGGGGCCCGGGGAGGCGTGCGCGCGTAGTCGTCGACTAGAACGCATCAAGCTCTGCCGAAGCCCCGCCCTCGATGGTCCGGGGCTTTTTTGTTGCCTAAATCCCAGCTCAACCGAAATGCAATGGAGGACAAAGTGAGTAACGATCCCGTCGTCGCGATTGTCGGCGTCACCGGTGCGGTGGGCGCCGAATTCATCGCCACCATGGACAAGCGCGGCTTTCGCGTCAGCAAGCTCAAGGCGCTCGCGAGCGCCCGCTCGGCCGGCAAGACGGTGTCGTTCCGCGGCCAGAACATTGTCATCGAGGAGTTGACCGAGCGCTCATTCGACGGCGTCGACATCGCGCTGTTCTCCGCCGGCAGCGGCATCTCCAAGAAGTTCGCGCCTGTTGCGGTCAAGGCCGGGGCCGTCGTCGTCGACAACTCCTCCGCCTTCCGGATGGACCCGAACGTGCCGCTGGTGATCCCAGAGGTGAACGGCAATCGCATCCGCGATCACAAGGGCATCATCGCCAATCCGAACTGCGCCGCGATCACCGCGCTGGTGCCGCTGTGGCCGATCCATCGGAAGAACCGGATCAAGCGCGTCATCATCTCGACCTACCAGGCCGCCTCGGGCGCCGGCGCTGCTGCGATGGACGAACTGGTGGAGTCCACCCGCGCCAATCTCAACGGGCAGGTCTATACGCCCAAGGTGATGCCGCACCCCTACGCCTTCAATCTCTTCAGCCACAACACGGCACTCGACCCCGAGACCGGCTACAACGACGAAGAGACCAAGGTCATCAAGGAAACCCGCAAGATCTTCGAGGACGAGAAGATCGCGATCGGCGTCACCTGCGTGCGCGTGCCGGTGCTGCGTGCGCATTGCGAGGCCATCACCTTCGAATGCGAGAAGCCGATCACCGAGGATCAGGTCCGCGCCATCATGGCGCAGGCACCGGGCGTGAAGATGGTCGACGATCGCGTCAAGAACCACTTCCCGATGCCGATCGACGCCTCGGGCCAGGACGACGTTCTTGTCGGCCGCATCCGCAAGGACCTGAGCGATCCCTCAGGGCACTCGATCTCGATGTTTGTGGCGGCCGATCAGTTGCTCAAGGGCGCGGCTCTCAACGCGGTGCAGATCGCGGAGCTGTTGCCGCAGCGGGTGATGGCCTAACGGAAGCTACCGTAGAAGCAGGTATCGTCGGGTGGGCAAAGGCGCGAAGCGCCGTGCCCACCCGTCTTCTCCGCATTCAAGAAAGACGTGGGCACGCTTCGCTTTGCCCACCCTACGCGCCGGAGCTAACCGCCTGCCCGAAACAACAAACACGCATCGCCATACGAGTAGAACCTGTACTCATTCGCGATCGCGTGAGCATAGGCCTGCTTCATCGTGTCCAGGCCCGCAAAGGCGGACACCAGCATGAACAATGTCGACTTGGGCAAATGGAAGTTCGTCATCAGGACATCGACCACGCGAAAGCGATAGCCCGGCGTGATGAAGATCGAAGTCTCGGCCGCGAACGGCTGAATGATCCCGTCCTCGTTCGCCGCGCTTTCCAGCAGCCGCAACGACGTGGTGCCGACGGCGACGATGCGCCTGCCGTTCTTCCGCGCGGCGTTGAGCTGCTCGGCCGTCTCGGCCGAGATCGTACCCCACTCGGCATGCATCTTGTGACCGTCGGTATCCTCGACCTTGACCGGCAGGAACGTCCCTGCCCCGACATGCAGTGTCACCCTGACGATGCCGACGCCGCGCGCTTGCAGCGCCTGCTCAAGCGCGGGCGTGAAATGCAGACCCGCGGTGGGCGCCGCGACAGCGCCTTCGTTCGCTGCGAACATGGTCTGGTAGTCGGCGAGGTCCTGATCATCGGGCGTGCGCTTGGAGGCGATGTAGGGCGGCAGCGGCGGGCTGCCGAGGTCGGCGATCGCCTGGTCCAGCGCCGGGCCGTGGAACGAGAATGACAGCGTCACCTCGCCTTCACCGCCCTTGGCCTCGACCTCGGCATCGAGATGGCCGAGCAGGCAAACCTTGCCTTCATTGCCGAAACGGATGCGGTCGCCGGCCACGAGCTTCTTTGCCGGTTTCACCAGCGCCTGCCAGCGCGAGCCGTCGAGGCGCTTGATCAGCGTCGCCTCGATCTTCGGCTCGGTCTCGCGGCCAATGCGACGGCCTTTCAATTGCGCCGCGATGACCTTCGTATCGTTGACGACGAGCTGGTCGCCTGGCCGCAGCCATTGCGGCAGGTCGGCGACGGTCTGGTCGCGCAGCGCGCCGCCTTCTACGACCAGCATCTTCGCTGAGTCGCGCGGGCTTGCCGGGCGCAACGCGATGCGCTGGGGCGGCAGGTCGAAATCGAAGAGATCAGTGCGCATTTGCAGCTTGCCACCAGGAGCGCGCCTTCGCGCGCCCCTGGAAATGAGGAGATTACTCCTTGTCTGCGGCCATCCGCGCCTTGACGATCTTGTCGGGGTTCTGCACCGGCTCGCCGCGCTTGATCTTGTCGACGTTCTCCATGCCCTCGGTGACCTTGCCCCAGACCGTGTACTGGTTGTCGAGGAAGCGGGCGTCGTCGAAGCAGATGAAGAACTGACTGTCGCCGGAATCCGGATTGGCGGCGCGCGCCATCGAGGCGGTGCCGCGCACGTGCGGCTCCTTGTTGAACTCGGCCTTCAACTTCTTGCCGGAACCGCCGGTGCCAGTGCCGTGCGGGCAGCCGGTCTGCGCCATGAAGCCGTCGATCACGCGATGGAATACGATGCCGTCGTAGAAGCCCTCGCGGACCAGCTCCTTGATGCGCGCAACATGGCCGGGGGCGAGGTCAGGCCGCATCTCGATGGTCACGGGGCCCTGCGTGGTTTCGAGGATCAATGTGTTTTCGGTGACGCTCATGCTCGTCTCTCTTGCGTTGGGGGTGAAGTCTTGTCAGGTGAAGTCTTGCGGTTACGGAACTGGATCGCGAATGGACGTCCCGCGGCGGCGCCGGCCATTGCATCGGTAAATGGCATCGGCGTGCAGCGTTGCAACGCCTCCATCACTGCGATCCGGTATTGCAGCCGGTCATTGTCGGAGGCCTCCGCGGATTCGTAGGTAATCCTCGGATGGCCCAGAATGTTTCCGGACCGGTTAAAGCTCACGACGACGGTGATGTCGAGTGGGCGGGCCTTACTGGGTGCCGGCGGCTTCCAGCAGGTCCTTAAGTGCTGGAAGACGTCCTGGATGGTGTTGACCCGTGCGTCCTCTGCGGCAGCACTGGTGGTGCCGAGCAGCAGCACCGCTGCAGCGAACAGGAGCCTGTCGCCGCGGCGTGCCATCGTGCCGGCTACTTGATGTCGGAGGCGACCTGCACCTTCACCATCTTGTCGGGATCGGTGACGGTGCCGCTGGGCGAGCCGGCTGGCGCCTTCTTCAACTTGTCGACCACGTCCATGCCCTGCACGACCTCGCCGACGACAGTGTACTGGCCGTCGAGGCTGCCGCCGTCGGCGAACATGATGAAGAACTGCGAATTGGCGGTATCGACGCTGTCACCGCGGCGGGCCATGCCGACGATGCCACGCGCGAAGTGAACCTTGGAGAATTCCTGCTTCAGGTTCGGATATTTCGAGCCGCCGGTGCCATTGCCGTTCTGGCCATCGCCGGTCTGGGCCATGAAGCCGTCCATCACGCGGTGGAACGGCACGTTGTTGTAGAAGCCTTCGCGCGCGAGCTGTTTGAGGCGCTCGGCGTGTTGTGGGGCCAGGTCGGTCCTGAGCTTGATGACGATGCGGCCCTTGGTGGTGTCGATGACGAGCGCATTGGCCTTGTCGAGATTGGCCGGCAGCTGCTGCGCCGTGGCCGGGACCGCGAGCACGAGCGCGGCAAACATCGTGGCAAGAATTGCGAAACGACGGTTCATGAAAACTCCGGATCAGATGAGATGAAGACGCGCGCCGTTTTCAGGCGAATTTGGCCTTGAGCAAGGATGCAACGAGCGGCGGCACGAAGGTCGAGACATCGCCGCCCATGCCTGCGATCTGACGCACCAGTGTGGCGGTGATCGGGCGGACCATCGGGGACGCCGGCAGAAAGATCGTGTGCACCTCCGGCGCCATCGCCTCGTTCATGCCGGCGAGCTGCATTTCGTAATCGAGATCGGTGCCGTCACGAAGGCCGCGAATCATGATGGTGGCGCCGTGCTTGCGGGCGGCCGTCACCGAGAGGTCGTCAAAGGTGGTGGCCTCCAGCGCACATCCGGCTTGGGCCGCAATCGGCCCGCAGACGTCGTGGAGCATCTTCAACCGCTCCTCGGTCGAAAACAGCGGCTTCTTGCCGGGATGGACCCCGATAGCGACAACCAGGCGGTCGCAGAGCGGAACGGCGTGCCGGACCACGTCCAGATGGCCGTTGGTGATGGGATCGAAGGAACCCGGGTAAAAGGCGATGCGCGGCATGGCCTCCCTCCTACCCCGCCCGGCCCGGCCCGGCAAGCCGGCCGGGTTCCGTGGCAGTTTCCTGCGGTTTTCCACCCCCTTGGTATGACGGTTTGTTTCGTCCCCGGGCGGTCCACGAAACAAAACGGGATGAGAACGAAACCATTTCCGGCGTCGGCGAAGACATCCGGAAACTCGCCATGGTTATCAATCCAACCAACGAATGACGGGCCGCATACTGGGCGTAGCGGCCGCATCACAGGGGACCGTCGATGATCAAGGCTCTTTCAGCGATCGCTATCGCCGCGTGCGTTGCTGCAGCCCTCACCCTCCTGCCCGGTTTTGCTCCTACCGTCGAAGCAAGCGTGCCGCAGCCGCTTGCCAAGGGCGACCGGCTCGACATCAAGTCCATCGGCAGGGACTGCTCGCAGCGGGCCTGGCCGAATTTCGAGGCCTCCTGCCTGCGCCGCGCCGGCACCAAGGGCGATGTCCGCGTGGCTCGCCTGGTGACCGCCGACCGCACCCCGTAGGCGGCCTGTCAGCTTCGCGTCATGTAAAGCCGACTATAAACCCCATGGATATTTGCGACGGCTCGTCGCAGAGTGTGTCATTGCTCGCGCCCGTCGGAATGGACCGACGGGCGCGATCCCATTGAGGGGTTGCCTTTGTCCAGTACGCCCGCAGTCGCTTCCGGCCATCATCATCCCGATCCACTGCCGCTTGCCATGACGATGGGCGCCCTCGGGGTGGTCTACGGCGATATCGGCACCAGCCCGCTCTATGCCTTGAAGGAAGCCGCCAAGGCGGCCGCTCATGGCGGCACAGTAACGCCTGAGGCTGTCCTCGGTGTTGCTTCGCTGATCCTCTGGGCCTTGCTGCTGATCATCTCACTGAAATACGCGCTGCTGATCCTGCGCGCTGACAACCGCGGCGAAGGCGGCATCGTCGCGCTGCTGGCGCTCTTGCACGCTCGCCACGCCCAGCCGGGCACCTGGCGCGCGCATCTGCTTGTGGTCGGCCTCATCGGCGCCGCTCTCCTCTACGGCGACGGCGCGATCACGCCGGCGATATCGGTGCTATCGGCCATCGAGGGCCTCAAGGTCGACGCGCCATCGCTCTCGCCTGTGGTCGTGCCGATCACCATCGCCATCCTGGTCGGCCTGTTCATGATGCAGAAGCAGGGCACCGGCTTCATCGGCCGCATCTTCGGACCTGTGATGCTGGCCTGGTTCGTCGTGCTGGCTGCGCTCGGCATCCACGGCATCATCAAGGCCCCGGCGGTGCTCGCCGCGCTCAGCCCGCTCTATGCCTTCGACTTCCTGGTCCACCAGGATTTCCATGTCTCCTTTGCGATCCTCGGCGCCGCCTTCCTCGCGGTGACCGGTGGCGAGGCGATGTATGCCGACATGGGCCATTTCGGCCGCCTGCCGATCCGGCTCGCCTGGTTTGCGATCTGCCTGCCTGCACTGGTGCTGAATTATTTCGGCCAAGCCGCGTTGCTGATCACCGATCCCACGATGATCGAGAACCCGTTCTTCCAGCTCTGCCCCGACGCCCTGCACTATCTGCTGGTCGCGTTCTCGGCCGTGGCAACCGTGATCGCCTCACAGGCGATCATCTCCGGTGTGTTCTCGCTGACCCAGCAATCGATCCAGCTCGGCTTCCTGCAGCGCATGCAGATCCGTCATACCACCAGCGATGCGATCGGCCAGATCTACGTGCCCCTGGTGAACTGGTTGCTTGCCGCCGCAACGCTAGGGGCGGTCCTGAGCTTCGGCTCCTCGGACGCTCTCGCCGGCGCCTATGGCATCGCGGTGTCGCTGCTGATGGCGATCACCACGCTATTGGCCGCGCTGGTCGCGATCCAGTGGGGCTTTTCGCCCTGGCTGGTGGTGGCCGTGAACGGCTTCTTCTTCGTGATCGATCTGATCTTCTTCGCGGCGAACTCAATCAAGCTGTTCGAGGGCGGCTGGTTTCCGCTGCTGCTCGCCGGCCTCGTCGCCTTCCTGATGCTGACCTGGCGCGCCGGCGTGAAGCTGGTCGAGGCCGCGCGCGCAAAGCTGCGCCAGCCTGAGGAGGATCTGATCGAGACGGCCGTCAACAAGTGCCGCGCCAGACTGCCCGGGACCGCCGCGTTCCTGGCTTCCGCGCCACGCGGCGTGCCGCTCGCACTCACCCAGTTCGTCAAGCACAACCACGTGCTGCACGAGCGCGTGCTGCTGGTGACGGTGCTGATCGAGGAGGCCCCGCACATCGCGGACGAGGAGCGCGCCGAGGTGATCGAGATCATCCCCGGCATCACCCGCATCATCCTGCACTACGGTTTCATGCAGAACCCCACGATCTACGAGGGATTGGGGCTCGTCTGCCGCCAGGGCAAGCTGCCCGGCGTCGAGCTCTCCGACGTCACCTATTATGTCGGCCGCGAGACCATCATCCCACGCGAGGACATCCCGGGCATGTGGGTCTGGCGCGAAGGCCTGTTCGCCTTCCTGCAGCGCAACGCCGAACGCTCCGCCGCGTTCTTCGGCGTGCCGACCAAGCAGGTCGTGGAGTTCGGCACGGAGCTGGAGATTTAGCGCAAGTGCGTAGCCCGGATGGAGCGCAAGCGTAATCCGGTTTTTTTCCAAGCATCAGGGGTCCCGGATTTCGCTTCGCTCCATCCGGGCTACGGGGCAAGGAGTTAGTCCCCGTTTGTCTCCGCAGTCGCCCCATTCCCGCTCTCCGCCTCTTCCGTGATGTGCTCGACCGAGACGACGTGCTCGTCCTCGGCGGTGTCGAACACGATCACGCCCTGGGTCGAGCGGCCGGCAATGCGGATGCCCTCGACCGGGCAGCGGATCAGCTGGCCCTTGTCGGTGACCAGCATGATTTGATCGGCGTCCTCGACCGGGAAGGACGCAACCAGATTGCCGTTGCGGTTGTTGACGCTCATGGCGACGATGCCTTTGCCGCCGCGGCCCGTGGTGCGGTACTCGTAGGACGAGGTCCGCTTGCCATAGCCGTTGACGGAGACGGTCAGCACCACCTGCTCGGCCGCCGACATCTCCACATAGCGCTCCTGCGGGAGTTGGAAGCTGCCTGAGGTCTCCTCGGCCTCGGCATCTCCCTGCGCCTCTTCCGCCGCGGCTTCGCCGGCGACCGCGCGACGCATCTTCAGGTAAGCCGAACGCTCATCGGACGTGGTCTCGACATGGCGGAGGATCGCCAGCGAGATCACCTTGTCGCCCTCGCCGAGCGCGATGCCGCGCACGCCCATCGAGGTGCGCCCGGTGAACACGCGGACATCAGGAACCGGGAAGCGGATGCACTGCCCGCCGGCAGCGGTGAGCAGCACGTCGTCGCGCTCGGTACAGATCTGCACGTCGACGATCGCCTCACCCTCGTCGAGCTTCATGGCGATGATGCCGGAACGGCGGACGTCGACGAAGTCGGACAGCTTGTTACGGCGGACGTTACCGCCTGTAGTGGCGAACATCACGTCAAGCTGGGCCCAGGTCGATTCATCTTCGGGCAGCGGCATGATGGTGGTGATGCGCTCGCCCTGCTCCAGCGGAAGGATGTTGATCATCGCCTTGCCGCGCGCGTTCGGCGCGGCCATCGGCAGCCGCCAGACCTTTTCCTTGTAGACCTGGCCGCGCGAGGAGAAGAAAAGCACCGGCGTGTGCGTGGAGGCCACGAACAGGCGGCTGACGAAGTCCTCGTCGCGCGTCTGCATGCCGGAGCGTCCCTTGCCGCCGCGGCGTTGGGCGCGATAGGCCGACAGAGGCACGCGCTTGACATAACCGGCGTGCGAGACGGTGACGACCATGTCCTCGCGCTGGATCAGGTCCTCGTCCTCGACCTCGCCTTCCTGCTCCATGATCACGGTCTTGCGCGGCGTGGCGAACTCGGCCTTCACCTCGGCAAGCTCGGTCTTGATGATGTCGAGGATGCGGGCGCGCGAGCGCAGGATCGCCAGATAATCCTCGATCTCGCCGGCAAGCTTGGCCAGCTCCTCGCCGATCTCGTCGCGGCCGAGCGCGGTGAGGCGTGCCAGGCGCAGCTCGAGGATCGCCCTCGCCTGCTCGAGCGACAGACGGATGGTGCCGTCCTCGTTGATGCGATGGCGGGGATCGTCGATCAGCGTGATGATGTCCTCGACGTCGCGCGCCGGCCAGTCGCGCGTCATCAGGGTCTCGCGCGCGGCGGCCGGCGTCGGCGAGTGCCTGATGACCTTGATGATCTCGTCGATGTTGGCGACGGCAATCGCAAGGCCGACCTGCTCATGCGCGCGCTCGCGCGCCTTGCGCAGCTTGTACTTGGTGCGGCGGGTGACGACCTGCTCGCGGAAGCCGACGAAAATCGTCAGCATGTCCTTCAGGTTCATCGTCTGCGGACGACCCGAGTCGAGCGCGACGGCGTTGACGCCGAACGAGGTCTGCAGCGGCGTGAACTTGTAGAGCTGGTTGAGCACCACGTCGGGCACGGCATCGCGCTTGAGCTCGACGACGACGCGGTAGCCGTCACGATCGGATTCGTCGCGAAGGTCAGAGATGCCCTCGATCTTCTTTTCCTTGTAGAGCTCGGCGATGCGCTCGACCATCGTCGCCTTGTTCACCTGATACGGGATCTCGGTGATGACGATCGCCTCGCGCTCCTTGCGGATGGTCTCGAACGTCACCTTGCCGCGCATCACGATGGAGCCGCGGCCGAGATGATAGGCGCTGCGGATGCCCTGGCGGCCGAGGATGATGCCGCCGGTCGGGAAATCCGGGCCCGGGATGATGCCGTTGAGCTCGTCGATGGTCAACGAGGGATTGTCGATCAGCGCGACGCAGGCGTCGATCACCTCGCCGAGATTGTGCGGCGGGATGTTGGTAGCCATGCCGACCGCGATGCCGCCGGCACCGTTGACCAGCAGGTTTGGGAACCGCGCGGGCAGAACCACCGGCTCGCGCTCGGAGCCGTCGTAGTTGTCCTGGAAATCGACCGTGTCGTCGTCGATGTCCTCGAGCAGCTTCAGCGCGATCTTGGTCAGGCGGGACTCGGTATAGCGCATCGCCGCGGGTGGATCGCCGTCGACCGAGCCGAAATTGCCCTGACCGTCGATCAGGGGCGCGCGCATCGAGAAGTCCTGCGCCATGCGCACCAAGGCGTCGTAGATCGCCTGGTCGCCATGGGGATGGTACTTACCCATGACCTCACCGACGGCACCGGCGGACTTCTTGTGCTTCTTGTCCGGCGTGTCGCCGCGATTGTTCATCGCGTACAGGATGCGCCGATGGACCGGCTTCAACCCGTCGCGCGCATCGGGCAGCGCACGCGACACGATCACGCTCATGGCGTAATCGAGATAGGACTTTTTCATCTCCTCGTAGATCGAGACGGGGCGAATGTCCGAGGGTTGCGCCGGCTGGTCGCCGGGCTTGTTGTCATCGTCAGCCAAGGGGGAATCCGGTGAAATTTTATTTGGGAATCATATAGCGCATCGAGGTCCTGATAACCACCCTTGGACGTGTCCGGGAAGCGCTTTTTCCGACTGTTTTTCCAACAACTTAAGGTGCCGAGAGCAGCGCCTTCGGCCCTGCCGGAACGACCATCCAAAATCGGCCCGCATCCCCGATGATCGGGCACGCGGATGCCGTCCGTCGGCCACGTTCCGACAGCTCGCAAAGGCGAGTTCACCTCAAACGTGAAGTGGGCCGGGAATTTCCGAGCCCAGCCTGCCAATTAGCAAGATTTGCTGATCCGAGATGGAAGCCGCCGCTCTGGCGGCCGGCCCGCTCTCCGCAGTGGAACAGTCCTCAGAACGGGATGTCGTCGTCCATGTCGTTGTTGCGGCCTCCGCCGCCGGCGGCAACGGCACGGCGCGGCGCGCTGCTGACGGGACCGGACGAGCCGAAATCGCCGCCCGGCTCATCACCGAAGCTACCGCCTCCTCCGCCACCGCCGCGGCCGTCGAGCATCGTCAGGGTCGAGTTGAAGCCTTGGAGCACAACCTCGGTGGAGTACTTTTCCACGCCGCTCTGGTCGGTCCATTTGCGGGTCTGCAGCGCGCCCTCGATGTAAACCTTCGCGCCCTTCTTAAGATACTGCTCGGCGACCTTGCAGAGCCCTTCGTTGAAGATCACGACGCGGTGCCATTCGGTCTTCTCCTTGCGCTCGCCGCTGTTCTTGTCGCGCCAGGTTTCGGAGGTGGCGATGCTCAGATTCGCAATCGGCCGCCCGTCCTGGGTCCGGCGGATTTCCGGATCCTTGCCGAGATTTCCAACCAGAATGACCTTGTTGACGCTTCCCGCCATCGCCGCTCTCCACTCCGAATGCCACTGAATTTCGAAAGGCGCGCCCGCGCTGCCGCCTGTTGGGCCGACCCTATACGCTTACGGGCGCCGATCGGCCCGCCACGCCCTCGGTTATCCCCACATATAGCATTGACCCAAGGTCTGTTCCAGATTTGTTCTAGTCAAAGAATACGAGGCGCAAAAGCGCGGATGAGGAGCCTGGCGCCGCTATGCACGCCGGCATGAATTGGAACTCGGCCAGGCGGGAAAGCACTTAACATTCATCAACTTACGCCCGATTCGATTGCCCGATGAGTGTTGCATTCCAGAGACGGACTCAGCCTGTCCGTTGGACTACGGTGGCTTCGGAATTGGTTCATATGGGCGTCGCGCCTGAATTGACCGCTTCGGGGACTGCTGAAGCGGACGTCACTGGGGAGACTGCAATGAAGAAAATTCTATTCGGTACTATTGGTATTGTTGCGTTGGGCGTGTCTGCACCCGCCAGTGCAGCGGATCTGGCGGCCCGTCCCTACACCAAGGCGCCGCCGATGGTCGCGACCATCTACGACTGGAGCGGCTTCTACATCGGCATTAACGGTGGCGGCGGATCGGCCCACAAATGCTGGGACTTCGTGACGCCCGTCACGGGCACTCTCGTTGGCGAGGGCTGCCACAACGCCACCGGCGGCACGATCGGTGGTCAGATTGGCTACCGCTGGCAATCCGCCAACTGGGTGTTCGGCCTCGAGGGTCAGGGCAACTGGGCTGATTTCAGCGGTGACAACATCAGCCTTGCCTTCCCGGGCACGGCACTCGTCACCGGCGATCGCAATCGTTCGCGCATCGACTCTTTTGGCCTGATCACCGGTCAGGTCGGTTACGCCTGGAACAGCGTGCTGCTTTACGTCAAGGGTGGCGCCGCTGTCGTCGGCGACAAGTACGACGTGTTCGCAGCTCCCGGCACGCCCGGCGCTGGTACCCTGCTGGCGTCAGCCCGCGAGACTCGTTGGGGCGGCGCCGTCGGTGCAGGTCTCGAATTCGGCTTTGCGCCGAACTGGTCGGTTGGTGTCGAGTATGACCACATGTTCCTTGGTCATCGCACGATCGGCTTGACCACGCCGGCCGGAGCCGCCTTCGGCAGCGACCGCATTGGCCAGGATGTCGATATGGGCCTCGTCCGCCTCAACTATCGCTGGGGCGGCCCGGTCATCGCGAAATACTGATATCCCGCTGATATCATTGGAAGATCAAAGGCCGGCCCTGTGCCGGCCTTTTTGCTGCGGGTTCCAGGATGAAACTAAAGGTCAGCAAACGTTACGTTTTGCGTCCGTTGTGGCTTTTGGGAGACACAACTTGCGGCTTTGGTGGTGTAAGCACGACGTCAGTTGGACCACAGCGTCCGATACTGCTTCCGACGCACGGAAGTCCAAAATAGAAACTGGGACTGGGATTTGTTCAATATGAAGAAGATTCTCTTGGCTTCGGCCGCTCTGATCGCTCTGACCGGCGCCGCTTCGGCTGCCGACCTGGCGGCTCGCCCCTACACGAAGGCCCCGGTGGCCATGGCTTCGGTCTACAACTGGACCGGCTTCTACCTCGGTCTCGTCGGTGGCGGCGCCTGGGAAGATTCGGGCTCGCCCCGCATGCAGGGCGGCTTCGTCGGCGGCACCGCTGGCTACAACTGGCAGACCGGCAACGTCGTGTTCGGCGTCGAGGCCGATGGCGCCTGGGCTGACGTCAGCGCGACGGCGACCGGCGCCACCGTCGTCCCCGGCTTCGGTGTCGTGACTGCGACCGCCACCTCGAAGACCGACGCGATGGGCACCGTGCGCGGCCGTATCGGCTACGCCGTCAACAACGTGCTGTTCTATGGCACCGGTGGCTACGCCTGGATCGACAACAAGATCACCCTCTCGGCCCTCGGCGTGAGCGCCTCCGACAGCAAGTTCCACTCGGGCTGGACCGTCGGCGCCGGCGTCGAAGCCTTCATCGCTCCGCAGTGGTCGATCAAGGGCGAGTACCTCTATCGCAGCCTCGGCGGCGAGACCTACTTCGGCGCTCTGCCCACCGGCACCCTCAACCTGCACACCGTGCAGGTCGGCGTGAACTATCACTTCAACGGCCCGGTCGTCGCCAAGTACTGAGTTCGGTACTGATCGTCGCGACCGACGTTACATCGTCACGAAAGGCCGGCCTCGCGCCGGCCTTTTTCCTTGGGCGACGCTCGCGCAGTTCCGCGCCCCTGCTGCCAAGTGCCGCCAGCACAACAACAATCCGTTGACGATTCGCAAGTCCCACTGGAAATCCGCCTCCGTTCTTCCTACGTTCGCCACAACCCCATCGGCGCCGATCCCGGTTCCGGGCGAAGCGCGCCTCCCCATTGGCGCGATCGCGTAGCCTTGGGATTCCTCGAGGGCAACGCGGATGGATGAAGTGATCAAGGCGAAGCGCCAACAACAGAATGCGGGCTCCAGCCTGCGCGCAATTACGATCCGCGGCGCCCGCGAGCACAACCTCAAGAACATCGACGTCGAGATTCCCCGCGACAAGCTCGTGGTCTTCACCGGGCTCTCAGGCTCCGGCAAATCCTCGCTCGCTTTCGACACCATCTACGCCGAGGGCCAGCGGCGCTATGTCGAATCGCTGTCGGCCTATGCCCGCCAGTTCCTGGAGATGATGCAGAAGCCCGACGTCGACCAGATCGACGGCCTGTCGCCGGCGATCTCGATCGAGCAGAAGACGACGTCGAAGAATCCGCGCTCGACCGTCGGTACCGTCACCGAGATCTACGACTACATGCGCCTGTTGTGGGCACGCGTCGGCGTGCCCTATTCGCCGGCCACCGGGCTGCCGATCGAGAGCCAGACCGTCTCGCAGATGGTCGACCGCGTGCTGGCACTGCCCGAGGGCACCCGCCTCTATCTGCTGGCGCCTGTCGTGCGCGGCCGCAAGGGGGAGTATCGCAAGGAGCTCGCCGAATGGCTCAAGAAGGGCTTTCAGCGCGTCAAGATCGACGGCACCTTCTACGAGCTCGCGGAAGCCCCGACGCTGGACAAGAAGTTTCCGCATGACATCGACGTCGTGGTCGACCGCATCGTGGTGCGCGCCGACATCGGCCAGCGCCTTGCCGAGAGCTTTGAGACCGCGCTGAAGCTCGCCGAAGGCCTCGCCGTCGTCGAGTTCGCCGACGCGTCCGCGGCGGCAGCGCCAGCCGAAGAGAAAAAGAAGACCGCAAAGATCCACGACAAGAGCGGCCCCGAGCGCATCCTGTTCTCGGAAAAATTCGCCTGCCCGGTCTCCGGCTTCACCATCCCCGAGATCGAGCCGCGTCTGTTCTCGTTCAACAACCCCTATGGCGCCTGCCCCGCCTGCGGCGGCCTCGGCGTCGAGCAGCACGTCGACGAAGACCTCGTCATCCCCGACAAGGAGCTCGCCATCGGCAAGGGCGCGATCGCGCCCTGGGCCAAGTCGTCGTCGCCCTACTACACGCAGACGCTGACGGCGCTCGGCAAGCACTACAAGTTCACGCTGACCACGAAGTGGAAGGATCTGCCGAAGAAGACGCAAAACGCGATCCTGTTTGGCTCCGGCGAGGACGAGATCAAATTCTCCTACGAGGACGGCGTTCGCTCCTACGACACCAAGAAGCCGTTCGAAGGCGTCATCACCAACATCAACCGCCGCTATCGCGAGACCGAGAGCGAGTGGGCGCGCGAGGAGCTGGCGAAGTATTTCCACGACGTGCCCTGCGGCGGCTGCAACGGTTTCCGGCTCAAGCCGGAGGCGCTCTGCGTCAAGGTCGGGGCTAAGCACATCGGCGAAATCTCCGAGCTGTCGGTGAAGGCCGCCGGGGCCTGGTTCGAGACCGTGCCTGATACACTGAACACACAGCAGAACGAGATCGCGGGGCGCATTCTCAAGGAGATCCGCGAGCGCCTCACGTTCCTGCTCGATGTCGGCCTCAACTATCTCACCCTCTCCCGCTCCTCCGGCACGCTGTCCGGCGGCGAGAGCCAGCGCATCCGCCTGGCGTCGCAGATCGGCTCTGGCCTTACCGGCGTGCTCTACGTGCTGGACGAGCCCTCCATCGGCCTGCATCAGCGGGACAACGCGCGCCTGCTCGACACCCTCAAGCGACTGCGCGACCTCGGCAACACCGTGGTCGTGGTCGAGCATGACGAAGACGCGATCCGGCTTGCCGACTACGTGCTCGACATCGGCCCCGGCGCCGGCATGCATGGCGGCAACATCGTGGCCGAAGGCACGCCCGCCGAGATCATGCGCAACCCGAAATCGCTGACCGGCAAATACCTCACCGGCGAGCTCGAGGTCGAGGTGCCGGAGCGGCGCCCGCCGAACCACCGCCGCACCATCAAGGTGGTGAACGCGCGCGGCAATAACCTCAAGAACGTGACGGCGGAAATTCCGCTCGGCCTGTTTACCGCCGTCACCGGCGTCTCGGGCGGCGGCAAGTCGACGCTGCTGATCGACACGCTCTACAAGGCCATCGCCCGCAAGCTGAACAATGCCAGCGAAGGCGCGGCGCCCCACGACCGCATCGAGGGCTTGGAGCATATCGACAAGATCATCGACATCGATCAGTCGCCGATCGGCCGTACCCCGCGCTCGAACCCGGCGACCTATACCGGCGCCTTCACGCCGATCCGCGAATGGTTCGCCGGCCTGCCCGAGTCCAAGGCGCGCGGCTACGAGCCCGGCCGCTTCTCCTTCAACGTCAAGGGCGGCCGCTGCGAGGCCTGCCAGGGCGACGGCGTCATCAAGATCGAGATGCACTTCCTGCCCGACGTCTACGTCACCTGCGATGTCTGCAAGGGCAAGCGCTACAACCGCGAGACGCTGGAGGTGCTGTTCAAGGGCAAGAGCATCGCCGACGTGCTCGATATGACCGTCGAGGAAGCGGCCGAGTTCTTCAAGGCGGTGCCGCGCGTGCGCGAGACTTTCCAAACCCTGCACCGCGTCGGCCTCGACTACATCCATGTCGGCCAGCAGGCGACGACGCTCTCAGGCGGCGAAGCCCAGCGCGTCAAGCTGGCAAAGGAACTGTCAAAACGCGCCACCGGCCGCACGCTCTACATCCTGGACGAGCCGACCACAGGCCTGCACTTCCACGACGTCAAGAAGCTCCTGGAAGTGCTGCACGAGCTGGTCGCGCAGGGCAACACGGTGGTCGTCATCGAGCACAATCTCGAAGTCATCAAGACCGCCGATTGGGTCATCGACCTCGGCCCCGAAGGCGGCGACGGCGGCGGCGAGATCGTCGCCTGGGGCCCGCCGGAGGACATCGTCAAAGCGCAGCGGAGCTACACGGGCAAATTCCTGGAGCCGGTGCTGAAGAAGGCGCGCAAGCCGAAGCGAAGGAGCACGAGCGAGGCGGCGGAGTAGAACGAGACCGTAGGGCGGATTAGCGAAGCGTAATCCGCCGCTGCTTTCTCGTAAGACCCAGGACCCGGGAACGAGCCGACATGTCCGCTGGACTTGTGCAAACCTATCGCGCTTTCGCCCACAACAATGCCTGGGCCAACCATCGCCTGCTCAACGCCTGCGCCGGTCTCAACCAGGCGGATTTCGAAGCCCCGCGAACGGGTTTCTTCCCGAGCATTCAACGCACGCTGAACCACATCTACGTCATCGATCTCTTCTACATCGATGCGCTCGAAGGCGGCTGGCTCGGACCGCGCGCCTGGGCAAACGAAGTACCATACCCCTCGGTTTCCGAACTGAAGCCTGCCCAAGCCACAATGGACAAGCGTTTGCTCGCAATCTGCGACGCGCTGACGCCTGAACTTCTCGATGGCACGATCCGGATCAATCGCGACACACGGGTCCAGACCGAGCGCTGCGACCGGCTCCTCATGCATCTCTTCCAGCATCAGATTCATCACCGCGGACAGGCGCACGCCATGCTGTCCGAGACAGCGGTCGTGCCGCCGCAGTTCGATGAGTTTTTTGCAGAAGGAGAAGCGCCGCTTCGGGCTGCCGAGTTTGCAGACCTTGGTTGGAGCGAGGAGACCGTGTGGAAGTCCTAGCTCCGGATACCTTGGCTCGATATTGCTAAGAAAGGGGCATGATGGCATGATGGCGCTGGGCCTGGCTAGGAGCGAGCGGCAGAACGCAAGTTACGCTCGACCCGGAAACTCGACGGCGGGCACAAGCCAAGGCCGCCGAGAAAAAGATTTCGTTCGCCGAATATGTGAGGCGACTCGTCGTAGATGACCTGGGCGAAGCGGAAAGGAAGCTAGATATCTCCACGATGTTCGATCTTGCCGACGAGGGGCAGGAAACAGACGTCGCAAATCAAAAAGACGAAATGATAGCGGAGGCGATCCTGGATGTGCACTCGTCTCGCAAGCGGCGCAAGACAACGAAACTTAAGCTCAGGTCGCGCCGCCGTTGAGCATCTTCGTCGACACGTCGGTCTGGTTTGCGGCAGTCGCAAAGCGCGATCGGAACAATGCCGTAGCCAAGGGAATCCTCCAGGCTTTTCCTGATCCTCTGATGACTGATCACGTTCTGGCCGAGGCGTGGCTTTTGCTTAGAAGTCGCTTTAACCGAAACGTGGCTGAGACGTTCTGGGATCGCGTTCGCGGTAGCGCGGTGCGCATCGAGCCAGTCATCAGTGCAGATCTCGAGACGGCGTGGGCGATAGGCACATCGTTTCCGGATCATGACTATTCGTTGGTAGATCGAACGAGCTTCGCGGTGATGGAGCGGCTTGGGATTACACGGGCGGCGAGCTTCGACGATGACTTCTCGATTTACAGGTACGGCCGCGCGCGCGACAGGGCCTTTGAAATCGTGCGATCGAGCCACAGCGCAGCCTACCAAACCTTTGCGCAAGCAATATTGCAACGCTTGCCTGTGTCTTTAAACTACAATGGCGTCCGTCGCGAAATATGTCCTTAGATTCTTGGCCACACCAACGGCCAAGAGCGAGTCCTGGTCTTTCAGTTCGGCGGCTCCAGCCGAAGCAGACTACCAGCCGGCGGTGAATGGCGTTGTCTAACGGTGGCACAGGTCAGCGACGTTAAAATCTACGAGGGCGAATGGCGCGGCGGAAGCTATCATCGCACCGTGCAACGCTGCGTGGACAAGGTTTACCTGGACGTCAATGAGGCGGTGCCCAATCAACCTGGCCGTCGGTTAGGCTACGACTAACTCGCAGCTACGTAGCGTTTCCCATCAGATTCTGCAAACCAGACCACAGTTGCCCTTCTCCCTCGCCATCTTCGACCTCGACGGCACCCTCGTCGACAGCTTTCCCTGGTTCCTGCGTACCATCAACGATGTCGCCGATCGCTTCAGCTTTCGTCGTGTCAGAGATGAGGATGTCGAGTCGCTGCGGCATGCCTCGACGCGGGAGATTCTCAGCCAGCTCGAAGTGCCGCTATGGAAACTGCCGGCGATCGTTCGATATGACCGGCGGTTGAAGGGTGAGGCAGCAGCTCAGATTTCGTTGTTTTCAGGCACTGATGCGATGCTGCGGACGCTGACCGAGAATGGCGTGCAGCTCGCGCTGGTGACGTCGGACAGCGAAGCCAATGCGCGACAAAAGCTCGGCACATCCGCCGCGCTATTCCAGTACTTCGACTGCTCGGCCTCGGTGTTCGGCAAGCCCGCGAAATTCTGCCGCGTGATCCGGCGCGCCGGCGTTGCGCCAGACAAGGTCATCGCGATCGGAGACGAGGTTCGCGACGTCGAAGCGGCGCGTGCCGTGGGGATTGCCTGCGGTGCGGTCAGCTGGGGCTACGCGGCACCGGCGGCGCTGCGGGCGCAATCACCGGATGTTGTCTTTGATCGAATTGGGGACATTGTCCCTGCCCTGTGCGCCAGCAATCGCTGACGCGACGCAACACAAAATCCCAGCGTCGCGGGTTGCCGCGCGAAGGGAAGACCGGCTGGCATCATTTCTTCCAGGTTTGATCCAGCGCAATGCTGCGCCCGTTCTTTGCCCCATTCTTCGCAATGGCCCATCGTATGGATCACGACCATGATCATGGAGCTGCTTAACCGGGAGCACCGCAACATCGAGCGATTGCTCGCGGTCCTCGAACACGAACTCGAGGTCTTCGATCGCGCCGACCGACCCGACTACGAGGTGATCCGCGCCATCATCGCCTATTTCGAAGTCTATACGGCGATGTACCACCATCCCCAGGAAGACCGCGTCTTCGCCAAGCTCAGGCTTCGCGATCCCAAGGCCGCCGCAAAAGTCGGCGATCTCGCACAGGACCACAAGAAAGGCGCCGAGCGGTTGCATCGGGTGGCGCAGGCGGTGGACGGCGTCCTTGCCGGCCGCGAGGTGCTGCGCCAGGACGTGGACAAGATCGTCCGCGATTTCCTGGAGCATGAGCGGCGCCACATCGCCATGGAGGACCGCGATTTCTTCCCCGCCGCAGCAAATGCCTTGCAACCTCGGGATTGGACCGAAATCGCCGACGCTTTGTCTCCCCATAAGGACCCGCTGTTCAGCGATGCCACGGAAACGCGGTTCGACGCGCTGCGGGCCCATATCCTGAATTTGGAGCAGGAGGCGGAAGCGGCCCGGCATTAGCGATCGAGAGACCGTAACGTGGGTTCCACGTTCGGCTAGCCCCTTAAGCAACCTACTTCGTCTTTCGCAAAAACGCGCCGAACGCCCGCGGGCCGTCGCCGGTCTCGACATTGCCGATGACCCTCAGCTCGGCGGCGTCGATGATTTCGAGCGTGTTGCTCTCCCAGCAGGCGACGACGATGCGCCGGCCGTCGGCGGTCGCATTGATGCCCTCCGGATAGTCGCCGACATTGATGCGTTTCATCGGCTTCAGCGTGGCAACGTCGAATACGCTGACGGTGCCGCCATACTGATCGGTGACGAAGCCGCGGCCTTGCGCAAGCGCCACGGCATAGGGGCGCATCCCGACCGGAACGCGGCCGACCTCGCGTACCTCCGCGATGTCGATCACGGAGACGTCATTGGAGCCGACATTGGCGGTGTAGGCCCGTTTCCCCTCGTGATCGATGGTGACGCCGAACGGCCGGGTGCCGACATTGACGACCGCCTTGCGCTCGCGGGTCGCGGTGTCGACCACCGAAACGCTGTCGTCGTCGCGGTCCGCCGAGAGCAGAAGCCTCCCGTCAGGCGTCACCGCGAGCCCCGAGGGCGAGGCGCCGACTGTGATGCTGGCGGCGATACTGCGCGAGGCCGCATCGATCACCCGCACCGCGGCCGCATACCAATCGGCGACATAGACGGTTTTGCCGTCAGGCGTCATGGCAATGCCAAGCGGGCCGCCCCCAACCTCGATGCGTCCCACAACCTGCCGTGTCGCCGCGTCCACCACTGTCACGGCCTTGGCGTCCGGGCTTGTCACGTACGCAAAGCGGCCGTCTGCGGTGACCGCGATTCCGGCCGGCTTGCCGCCGATCGGGATGGTCGCGACGCTGCGCGACGTGGCAAGGTCCACGACCATCAGATTGTCGCTGAGCTGGTTGGTGACGAACGCCTCTTCGGCAGAGGCGTTCGCGATGCTGGCGGCGAGCGCCGCCAGGACCAGAACCAATCCCAGGACCCGCATCCTCAGCTTCCGCTCTCGATCTTCTTCTTCAGAGCTTGCAGGCCGGTCTGGTAGAGCCCCTTCACCGCCTTGACCGAGGCCTCGTCATTCAACTCCGGCGGCGGATCGTTGTTCGGAAAGCCGCGGTAGAACGCGCCGGCCCACTCCAGCGTGGCGCCCTTGCCGTCGGCGCTCGGCGTCACCGTCAGTGTCGAGGAGTAGTTGTTGACCGGCAGCACCTTCACATCGACGGCGGTGATCCGGTAGGAATAGGTCATGGCGGCGGCATCGAACTTATAGAGCTCCTCGTCGACAGTGGCGCCGCCCGTGAGGGTCAGCTTCCGCGTGGCGCCGATCTCATTGCCCTTCTCGCCCTCGGTCTTGGTGACCGGCGGCAGCCAGCTCATGTCCTGGAAATTACCGATCACCGCCCACACCTTGGCGGGGGCCGCGTTGATCTCGATGGATTCCCGCACCTTCTGCCGGGTTGGCCCATGGGCCCAAACCGGCTCGAACGCCGTCGTCAGAACCATTCCCCCCACCGACAGCGCCGCCACCCCGGCGATCGCCTTTCCGATCGTCATCCGCATACCGTTTCCTCACCTTTGACCTTGCGCGACTGATGCGCGCTGCAAGCATCGTAACGCATTTTTCGGCCGTGAGGAGACCGGTTCGTGGCGCTGCCGTGGCGCCGGCAGCCTTCACCCCGCACCATCCCTTGGCTGGGCGGCGGGCAAAACACGCGAGAACTGGGTCAACGCATCACGACAAAGATAATTCGCTTTACACGAATTCGGAATTGTCGCATGTTTCTGCAATCCCAACCCGGCCGAGGGGCGCTATCGCGATCGTCACGACACGCGGGATGGGACGTGGTGGACGCGGGCCGCATCGGCGCGAAGGGTCTTGCAGGGCGGGCAACCGTGAGCGGGGCCGTCGCGCAAACGACCGGTGTGATCTGCGTACGGCAAAATCGCGTGGTCCTGGTGCCCGAAGTCCGGCGTCCAAGTCTTGCGGTGATGCGCGTTGCCCAACCGGGCGCGCCCATCAGCCATCCGCTTGGCGACGGGGGCAATAGTGCATCGCTCCCCGGGGAGAGCGCGACATAAGCCGTCAACCCATTGCGCAGGGAAGGCCGGATGTTTGGCTTCACCTGTATGCCGCTGTGCAGCCTATTGCAGCGCAACCTTCGCACAGTGGACCGCGGGTTCCAGTCGGCACCCGGCCTTCCCTGCGCCCTCGGCACTCTCGAGGGCGAACACTGCGGCAAAGCTCGGGCACGACGTGCCGCGAGGACGCGAAGCATGTCCGCGATATCAATGCCAAAGCGAGGATACAGCTTGTCACGCCTTGCTTGCGGGAGGCTTGCCGGAGAGATGCGTCCAATGCGGCACTTGGACGCAAAAAGCACCTGAGGTTGCCGCTCGGAATCGCAGTAATGATCAGAAACAATGTTTCTGCCTGCTGGCATGAGGCCAGTCTTCTGTCTTGCGATCCGGCAATGATTGACGGACGTCCAAGCCTCTCGACAAGCCCCGCCGAGGCGTCAGGTATTCCCATGGTGTCCACCTATTTCAGCTACAGCTACATCGCGCGCAATCTCACGCAGTCCCTGACGCGCGTGGCGCAGCAATCGGACGTCTCGCGCGAAGCCGCCTATTACAAAGCCAATATCGGCAAGGTGCACTCCGTCGACGACCTGATGAACGACTATCGCCTGTATCACTACGTCACGAAGGCCTACGGCCTCGAAGACATGGCCTACGCCAAGGCTTTCATGAAGAAGGTGCTGCAGAGCGACCTCACCGACCCCAAGAGCTTCGCCAATACGCTGATCGACAAGCGCTACCGCGATTTTGCCGCGGCGTTTTCCTTCGGCGGCGGCATGAAGGTTGCGCAGTCGAACAACCAGACCGACGACATGATCGGGCTCTACACGGCAGCCATGAAGAGCAACGTCGATGCGGTGGCCGCCGACACGAAATACTACAATGCCGCGATCGGCAACGTGACCAGCGCCGACCAGCTCTTCAACGACGATCGTCTCCGCAACTATATCGCCTCGGCGTTCGGGATCGATCAAAGCAAATGGTCGCGCGACACGATCAAGCAGGTCTTGTGCAGCGACCCGTCCGACCCGAACAGCTATGTGAATGTCACCTTTGCGTCAAAGCTGGATGGCCTGAACGCCCAGCTTGCCCAGGCCAAATCGGACGCGACTGACGCCAGTTCGAAGATTACCGACTACACGGCTCAACTGTCGCAACCCGGCGCCAACGTCGATCAATTGAATGTCCAGATACTGGTCGAACGATATCGCCTGCAATCCGCCGTAAGCAGCATGTCCACCACCAACGACACCATCGTGGCGACCAACCGGTTCATGAATCTCGCCACCGCGTACGAATTTTCGGCCGACGGATCGCTGCCGCCAGGGACACCTGCGCAGACCGCCACGAACCTCGCCATCACGAACCAGAGTTTCGACGACAGCAAGTCGGCTGTCTATGCGGCGGCAAGCCCGTTGCAGGAAGCCCTGGTCATCGGGCAGTTCAGAAAAGCCATCCCGCAGGTCACTTCGCTCCAGGCGCTCATGTCCAACGCGTCAGCGTATAACTTCGCGCTGGCGGCGCTCGGTCTCGACCCTGCACAAGTCTCGCAGTCCACGGTAAAGGCCGTTCTCGAGAGCGATCTCAGCGATCCCAAGAGCTACGTCTATACGCTGAAGGACGACCGATACGTCAAGCTCGCGCAGGCCTTCAACTTCGACGCCAAAGGCAATCTGACGACGCCGCTGGCAGCCCAGGATCCGCCTGAAATCCTCGATACCGCGAAGAACTACATCATCGCGAAATTGAAAGCTGCAAGCAAGCAGGACCAGGCGAAAGTCAAGGCTCAAGCCCAGAAGGACGCGACCGACTATCAACGGGCGGTCGGCGACATCAAGAGCGTTTCCGACCTGCTCGCGAACAGGAAGATGGTCGACTTCATTCTGGTCGCCAAGGGATTGGATCCCGCAAAAGTGAGCACCGCCTATCTGAAGAAGATCTTCGCCTCGGATCTGAACGATCCCAAGAGCTTCGCAAACACCGAGAGCGACCCTCGCTTTGCCGAGATCGCGGCGTCGTTCAATTTCGACAGCAAGGGCAAGGTCGCGCGTCTTGCGATGATGGGCCCGCAAAAGCGCGATCAATTCCTCGCAACCCGAAACGACTATCTCCAGCAAAGCCTGGAGCAGCAGCAAGGGGACACCAATCCCGGCGTACGTTTGGCGCTGTATTTCCAGCGCATGGCAGGACACGTCACGTCCGCCTTCGACATCCTCGCCGACAAGGCTCTGTCGGAGGTATTTCGCACCACCTTCGATCTGCCCGATCAAATGGCCTCGATGCAGATCGATCAGCAGGCCAAGATCGTGGAGAAATATCTCAACATCAAGGACCTCTCCGATCCGGCGAAGGTGGCAAAGCTGCTGAGCCGTTTCTCCGCCATGTACGACGCGAAGAACGCCAGCCAGACCTATTCGCCGGTGCTCGATCTGTTTCAGGGATCGAGTTCGGGGACCTCAGGCTTCAGTGAATCGACATACCTCGCCATGGCAAAAATGAAGGCCAACCCGTGGTGACCCCCCGCATCCGCTGTTTCAAACCCCAATCGAAGGAGAAGGCAGATACCTTCAAGCCGTCATTGCCAGCGTAGCGAAGCAATCCAGACTGTCCCCGTGGAAAGATTCTGGATTGCTTCGTTACGCTCGCAATGACGAATGGAGCGATTGCGCCCCCTGCTCACTCTGCAAGGGTCGCTTCCACGAAACCGCGCGGATCTGCGCAGAATTCCCGCATCAGCCGGTAATGATCAGTCTGCTCGACCGTCGTCGGCTCGAGACCGTATTTGCCGAGCCGCAGCAGTTGCGCATTGGGATAGGCCATCAGCATCGGCGAATGGGTCGCCATGATCACCTGGCAGATGCGGGAGTCTTCCATGCGGCGCAGCAGCTTCAAGAACTCGATCTGGCGCGCCGGTGACAGCGCCGATTCCGGCTCGTCGAAGATGAAGATGCCCTGACGCTGGCAACGCTCCTCGAAAAAGCGCAGGAAGCCTTCGCCGTGGGAGTGCGACAGAAAATCGGGCCCGGCCTGGCCGGCATCACGCGCGGCCTTGTCGAGATACCGCGCGACCGAGAAGAAGCTCTCGGCCCGAAAGAACCAGCCATTGGTGATCTTCGGCAGCCAGCTCGAGCGGAGTGCCTTGGAGAGCTGTCCGCCCATTCTCTCGCGTGCCTCGGAGTGATCGACCGGCATGTATCCCTTGCCCCCGCCGGCATCGTCATAACCGGCGAGCGCCGCGATGCCCTCGAGGATCGTCGATTTCCCCGTGCCGTTCTCTCCAACGATGACCGTGATGGCGGCCTCGAAATTCAGCTCGAACTCATCCGGGAAGATCGGCAGGCAGAACGGATAGGCCTCGCGATCATGGATATGCGACGGGTCGAGCCAGACCCGCCTCAGATACGGCGCAGGCAGTTTGATCGTCCGATAGCCCGTCGCGCCATTGCCGGCCTCCGCGCGTCCCACTCGCATAACAGGAACAATGAAATTGCAAAGAGGTTTGTTGCGCCGTCCGAGCAGGGCGAGGCTACTCCAAGGGCTCCAGCACCAGCTCCATGGTCATCAGGACGGGATTGTCACCGCGGATCAGTCGGCCCTCGGCGATGCCACCGTTGTAGTCGATCAGGGCGACGTCGAGCGCAGCTTCCAGCGCGCCGGATGTGTCAGGCGCGATCAGCCCGGCGGTGATCGCAAGCTCGGTGGCGAACGGCTCGGTCACGCCGCCATGCGTGAAGCGCGCGCCGATGGTCGAGCCAACGCCGCCGTGGATTCTTGCGCGCGCAATGCCCTGCGCGAGGCAGAAGGCTTCGAGGCAACCAGCAAAGTCCTGATTGGGCCGCAGCCGCAGCGCATAGGCGCGGCTGGTCGTGCGCGCGCCGCTGCTCGCGGCCGCTACCGGCCCAAACAGCTTGAAATTGGTCTCGGGATCTGGCTCCGCCGTGAACATCGCGCCATCGATGCCGAAGGCATGAACCTCGAAAGGCTCGGCGACGTCTGTCTCATCAGGCAGCATGTGGCCGCCGCTCGCCTTGCCGTCCGCCTCGGTCCACAGCCCGTGGCAATGAAAGAACGGCGCACCGTCGCGCGTGCCCAGCGTCATGCTGCCGAGCCTGGTGCGTGTCACGCCCGCGGGCCGATAGGTTTCGCTGTAGAACGCGGCGTTATCGCCGGTCTTCGACAGCGCCGGCATGACATAGCCGAACGGCCCGAGCGCGCCGCGGCCGAAGTTC
Organism: Bradyrhizobium sp. UFLA06-24; assembly: GCF_054967145.1. NCBI lineage: Bacteria > Pseudomonadati > Pseudomonadota > Alphaproteobacteria > Hyphomicrobiales > Nitrobacteraceae > Bradyrhizobium > Bradyrhizobium sp. UFLA06-24. The sequence continues at coordinate 40,294 of NZ_JADFUE010000009.1, read as the reverse complement.
AGCACGCCACCCGCAAACCCTTCCGCCGCGAAACCGCGGCGCGCGGCTTCGAGCAGCGGCAGGCCGGCTTCAAGCGTGAACGAAAACGCGCGCCCCCTCGCCTCCACCGATTGAATCCGTTCCGTGACAGGAGCCCCCGGCTGCTTGATCGTTCGCATGCCCCGCGCTCAGCCCGCCTGCTTCTTGTCCAGTTCGAGCAGTCCGCGCGCCTCGAGCTCGTCACGTACCATGCGCTTGGGGACCTTGCCGTAGCCGGATTTCGGCAGCGCCTCCCAGAAGAAGAACCGCTTCGGCATCTTGTAGCGCGGCACCTTCGGCGACAGGAATGCCGCCATCTCCGCTTCGCTGACCGGCTTGGCGCCCTCGCGGGCGACGCAGACCGCAATGCCGACCTCGCCCCAGGTCGCGTCGGGCACGCCCAGCACGGCGACCTCGCCGACCGAAGGATGCGTCAGGATCTTCTCCTCGATCTCGCGCGGGTAGATGTTGGAGCCGCCGGAGATGTACATGTCGGACGCGCGTCCGGTGATGTAGACGAACCCCTCCTCGTCCATATGACCGAGATCGCCGGTGCGAAACCAGCCATTGCGGAACGCCTTCGCATTGGCTTCCGGATTGTCGTAGTAGCCGGCCAGCACCGCAGGCCCGATCACGCAGATCTCGCCGCTCTGGTTCGCGCCGAGCTCTCGCCCCTCGTCGTCCTGGATCGAGACCTGCATGCCGGTGCGCTCGAACCCGCAGGTGCCGATTTTGGCATGAGGCCCGTCCTCGGGATCATGCAGCGCCGCCGGCAGCACCGTGATGTTGCCGGTGACCTCGCCGAGGCCAAAATACTGCACGATGACCTTGCCGAGCTTCCTCAGCGCGGCCTTCTGATCTTCGCGATACATCGGCGCGCCGGCATAGATGACGTGACGCAGCGAGGAATGATCGTATTTGTCGGCCGCGGGATGTTCGACCATCATCTTCAAAATCGTCGGCACCGTGAAGAGATTGCCGACGCGATGCTTTTCGATCAGCCGGAACGCCTCGTCGATATCGAATCTCTCGGTCGGCAGCAGCACGGTGCAGACGCCCCGCGCGGTCTGCACCAGCTGATGCACCCCGGCGCCGTGCGACAGCGGCGCCACCACCAGCGACGCATCGGCTTCCGTCACGCCCGGCGTGAGATCGGCGAGATGGTTGGTAACGACAAAGCCCATTTGTCCATGCGTCAGCACTGCGGCTTTGGAACGGCCCGTGGTGCCGGAGGTGAAGAAGAACCAGCAGGGATCATCATGCTCGACCGCGGCGTTCTGGACCACCTGCCCTGCCTGCGAGGCGATCGCATCGGCCACCGAGCGCTCGCCAAACGTGCCCTTGCCGGCGATGCTCCAGGTGAACTCCAGGGGGCCGCCGTTCACGGCCGCAGCGTGCTCAGGAAAATCCACGTGACAGAGAAATGCCTTCGCGCCCGAAGCCTGCGCCAGATAAGCCACCTCGTCCGGCATGAGGCGGAAATTGGTGGGGACCCAGACCGCGCCGAGCCGGAACGCGGCGAACATCGAGATGAACATCTCGTCGCCGTTCTTGGAATGGACGAGGATACGGTCGCCCTTGACGATGCCGCGCGCGGCGAGCGCTGCGGCGAGCGCCGAAACCTGCGCATCGATCTGGCGCCAGGTCCAGGATTTGTCACCCCAGACGAAACCTGGGCGCGCTCCATGCCTGCGCGCATTCTGGGTCAGCATGTAAGCGAGATTCATGACGCGGCGGGACATACGGAGCGGCTGCATCGGGCTTCCTCTTCGGCGGCGGACGGCACGCAAGCCGCCTGCTCATTGCAGCCCATTTATCGCCATCGAAGGCGCCGCCGCAAGGTCACGATCCGCACCCCTGCCCTACGGCTTGCTGAATTCGAACGGCCTCGCCGTGATCGCCGTCTCCCTGACGCAGGCCTGCGCGCGAAAGCCGCCGCAGAAGCTGCCGTGCAGATCGAAGCGGATGGTGCGCGCGGCGCCGCGTTTCACCGGCGCAGCGAGGATGGTGTAGTCGCGGACATAACCGTCAAACACCGGACGCACGCTGCCATCGGGTCGAGTCACCAGGATGTCGAGCAGGCAACCGCCGGTTCCGCAATAGGTGCCCTCGCGCCCGCCGCATTTGGTGTCGCGGAAATCGACGATGTAATCATCACGCCCGTCGCCTGTGAGATCGACCCTGCGCACCGTATCCGGTGCGAACGCGACCTCGCCGCCGCCCTGGCTCCCGCACTCCTCATTAGCGTAGCGCAGCGCCTTCTGCACGCCTGGCGGATAATCGGCGGGATTGAACGGTTTCACATCGTCGGCGCGCGCGGCAGCGATGGCGAGCAAGGCGAGCAGGAAGATCAGATAGCGCATGCGCGTTTGTCGCCGACGCCGCCCCAACCGTTCAGGGAAATTTAAACATGATCGGCGCAACCTGAATCAGTTCTCGTGTACAGAGTGCCGCATCATGGTCAAAGCGCCCGCCGTCTTCCTGTTATCGCTGGCGCTCGCCGGATGTGCCATGGCGCCGCAAGCTCATCTGGCCTCGGATCCCGCCTTCAGGCCCGCGCGTTACGCCTGGGATGGGGCAGGAGGCGAGGATCCCAACCATCCGCGCGCCGCCCAGCAGTCGCAAGCAACACGCACGGCTATCAACTCCGAGCGCGCCAAGGCTCAGGCCGGGCTCCAGCCCTATTCGAAGGAATGGTGGCAGGCCCAGGACGGCATCGAGGCCGAGCAGGACGCCAAGGTCAATCGCTCGCTGGTCATCTGCAAGGGTTGCCTCCGGCCGAAACAACAGGCGGAAGATTCGCGGCTCGCCAAGGCGGCCGATTGAACCGAATGGCCGTTACGCCGGTCTACTGAGATGCAGCGCTGACATCGACCATTCCGGCCCTCGTCGCGCCTCATCTCAGGGATAATCCATGCTCTCCCGTCGCAGCCTCGTTGCCGCCTCTCTGTTCGCGGCCGCTACACCCGCCTTCTCCCAAGCGCCCGCCGGCAACGATCCCGTCGCAATCCTCACCGCAATCTACACCCGCGCAGCCAAGGGCAAGGGCGATGGCGGCGCTACCTTCGTCACCCAGAACAAGGCGGCGAAAGCAAAGTATTTCTCCAAGGCGCTAATTGCGCTGTGGGCCAGGGCGGATGCGCATACGCCGAAGGGCGATGTCGGACCGGTCGATTTCGATCCCGTCACCAATTCGCAGGAACCCGACGTGAAGTCGTTCAAGGTTGACGCGGAGAAAACGGAGACCGACCAGGCCACGCTCGCCGTGACCATCACGGGCCATCGCAACGAGCGTAAACCCGCCGACCAGATCGTGCGCTACGACTTCGTGCGCGAGGCCGGCAACTGGAAGATCGACGACATCAAGGGCTCCTCCGACGGTGAAGCCTGGTCGATCCGCAAGATGCTGACGGACGCGCTGAAAAGCTGACCGGAGACTTCATGAGCGAAATCATCAACAAGCTGATCCCGCAAGGTGTGGATCGAGAAACATCCGGACGATCGGGAGCTGGTGAAGACATAACCGGCGCAGGCCGTCACAGCGCACCGAGCTTCCTCAGTGCCTCCTGTGCCGTCTGCAAGCCGGGGTTCAGTTCCAGCGCCTTCCGGAAATCGGCGATCGCGCCCTTGAAGTCGCCAAGCCGCATCTTGGCTTGCCCGCGGTTATTCCAGGAGAATACGTCGGCGGGATCGTATTGCAGCGCCTTGTCGTAATCGGCAAGGCCGCCCTTGTAGTCGCCGAGGTAAAGCCGAATCATGCCGCGATTGCGCCAGCCGCGCGCGTCAGTTGGCGCGATGCGTATCGCCTCGCCGTAGTCGGCGGCAGCGCGGTCGAGCTGCTCGCTGTCGCGATACACATTGCCGCGGTCGATATAGGCGATCAGATCGGGGGCGAGCTTGATCCGCATCGTGTAATCGGCAAGCGCATGCGCCGTGTCGTGCTTGCGGGCGTAGACGTAGCCGCGATTGGCATAGGCCATGGCATAGGTGGGATCGCGCTTGATCGCCGCATTGAAATCGGCAATGGCACCGTCGAGATCGCCCTTGCTGTAACGGGACTCCCCGCGGTTGCTATAGGCCATCGTCAGCGACGGATCGAGCTTGATGGCCTGGTCGTACTCGGCGATGGCGCGATCATAGTCGCGCTTGAAGCTGTAGACGCGGCCGCGATTGTTGAACGGGCAGGCATAGGTCGGGTCGAGCTTGATCGCCTCATCGAGATCGGACAACGCCGCATCGAGCTCGCGCTTCTCGGTGAAGCCATGACCGCGGGCGCAATAGGCGCCGGCAAGCCTCCCCCCGATCTCGCTTTTGGTGTCGATCACGGTCGAGCAGGCCTTCACCCGCTCGTCCGGCGTGCTGGTTGGCGCCGCGCAAACGTCCCAAGCCGGACCGCCCTCGGCCGCGACCGGGACCGGCGCTGTCGCAGCGAGCACGGCGAGCAAGGCCATGAGACTGAGCGGGACACGCATTTTGCAGATATCTCCCCTGCGGCAACCTTCCTTGGTCGTGCCTTGGCAAGCCCCGGTTCAGGCACCTAGATCAGACGATAAACATAGCTGCGGAAGGATCAGGCATGGCGGCATCGGTACGCGACAACAAGGACAGGAGCCGCTTTGAGCTCGATGTCGGCAACGAGGTGGCCTTCGCCAATTACCGGCTGACGCCGTCGGCTGTCATCATCACCCACACCGAGACGCCGCCTGCGCTGCGCGGCCGCGGCATTGCGTCCGAGTTGATCAAGGGCGCGCTCGAGATCATCCGCCGCGACGGCAGGAAGGTGATCGCGGGCTGCGGTTTCGTCGTCGACTATCTGGACGGGCATCCGGAGGATGCGGATCTCCGCGCCTGAATGCAAAAGGGCCCGCGACGTCGCGGGCCCTTCGCATCGATCGACGCGCGTCGGTCAGTGCTTGATTTCCGGCGGCAGCTTGCCGCCATTGGCAGCGAGCTTGGACATCACCTGCTTGTGCAGCCAGACATTCATGCTGGCAGAATCGTTCATGTCGCCGGTGTAGCCGAGCTCCTTGGCCAGGTCTTTGCGCGCCGCGAGGCTCGAATCGACGTCGAGCGCCTTCATGAGGTCGACGATCGAGGTGCGCCATTCCAGCTTCTCGCCCTTATGCGCGGCGGCCGCCTTGTCGACGATCGCGGCGACGTCCACCGTTGCCGCAGGTGCGGTCGCCGGCGCGGATGCAGGCGCCGATCCGCTCGGTGCGGTCCCTGCAGGTGCGCTGCCCGCGGGCGTGCCGCCGGCGGGCGCAGCGGAAGCCGGATGGCTGCCGAAGATCGCGCCCATGATTTTCCCGAAAATGCTCATGTCTGCTCCCCGAAAAGGATCCCGTTGGAAGGCCCTGACTGGGCCCTTATAGATCAAGCTTCTGCATTGCGCCCGCGCTGATCGCGCGACCCACAACCAGCATGAGCTTATCTGCGGCGAAATGACGACCGGATGCGTCATTGAGGTTGCGCTGCGGCATTGAATCTCACCCAAGCGTGAGGGACAGGACTCGGAAATAGGCGTACGCTTCGCGTTCAGCTCGCGATGCCATCCGGAATTCGCGTCTGGTTGGTCTCGTGAAACTCAGAAAAAGGCGGCCGCTTGCGCCGTTGTCGGCGCCCAATCCGGCTGCATGGCAAGGGAGCAAGCCAACCATGGCCACACTCTATCAGGGCAATGTCCCCACGATGGGCCAGACCTCAGATGCGGCTGGACCGATGATCCGAACGATCCAACTCTCCGACCTGCACGACGCGCTTAGGCGCGGCTGGGAGGATTTCAAGGCGGTTCCGAGCCACGCCATCATTCTCTGCGTGATCTATCCAGTGCTGGGCCTCGTGCTCGCCCGCGTGGTGATGGGCTATTCGGTCCTCCCGCTGCTGTTTCCGCTCGCCGCGGGCTTCGCCCTGATCGGCCCGTTCGCAGCGCTCGGCCTCTATGAGCTCTCGAGCCGCCGGGAGCGCTATGAAGAGGCCACTGCCTGGGATGCCATGGACGTGCTGCGCTCGCCCTCCTTCGGAGCCATGCTCGGCCTCGGCGTGTTGTTGCTCGCGTTGTTCGTAACCTGGGTCGCGACCGCGCAGGCGATCTACGTGGCGGCATTCGGGTACGAAGGCGTGACCGGAATCTCGGATTTCGCGACGCGCGTGCTGACGACTTCGCAGGGCTGGTGGCTGATCGTGGTCGGCTGCGGCACCGGCTTTCTGTTCGCGCTCGCCGCGCTCTGCATCAGCGCCGTATCGTTCCCGCTGATGCTCGACCGCCATGCCGGCGCGCTGGAGGCGATGGTGACCTCGCTTCGCGTCGTCGCCAAGAACCCGGTGCCGATGGCAGCCTGGGGCTTAACAGTCGCGGTGCTGCTGGCGCTCGGCACCATCCCCGCGTTCCTCGGGCTCGCGGTCGTGATCCCCCTGCTCGGTCACGCCACCTGGCACCTGTATCGCAAGGCCATCGTTTCGGAGCCCGGGGCGCGGCCGGTACCGCCTCCGCCCCAGCGTCCACGCAAGCCGGCGGCGGATTTCCCCGCCAATCTGTTCCCGTGGCGGAATAGGCAATAGAGCGCTGGCTTGACGAAGCTTAGGCCGATCCCCTCCAGTCCCGGGCGGGATCGGTCGTCGTCATACGCCTTGCTTTGGCCGCTGTTACATCAGACATTCCGCCGCCGGTCATATCATTCACGGAATCAATTACCTCTGATGACCCTGACGATTTCTCGTCTCGCTCTCGCAGCCCTCACCCTTTCAGCCTCTATCGTGTCCGTCGAGCCCGCACTGGCTGCGGCCGCCTGCGGCTCGGGCAATTTCGACGCTTGGCTCGCCGATTTCAAAACCGAGGCTGCGGCCAAGGGGATCTCGCAACAGGCCATTGCCGCCGGGCTTGCCGGCGTCACCTTGGACCAGAGCGTGCTCAACCGTGACAAATCGCAAAAGGTCTTCAACCAGACCTTTGAAGAATTTTCCGGCCGCATGGTGCCGCCGCGGATGACGCGCGGCTCCAACATGATGAAACAATACGGATCGGTGCTGTCGCGCATCGAGCAGACTTATGGAGTTCCGGGCGAGATCCTGGTTGCGATCTGGGGCCTCGAAACCGATTTCGGCGTCAACACCGGCAAGTTCGCGACGATCCGCTCGCTCGCGACACTGGCCTATGATTGTCGGCGCGCCGAGCAGTTTCGTGGTGAGCTGATGGATGCGTTGCGCATCGTCCAGCGCGGCGATCTAACGCCGGCCGAGATGAAAGGCGCCTGGGCGGGCGAACTCGGCCAAACCCAGTTCATGCCGTCGTCCTGGGTGAAATATGCGGTCGATTTCGACGGCAACGGCAAGCGCGACTTGATGCACAGCGCCCCCGACGTGCTCGCCTCCACCGCCAACTATCTCGCCGGTTACGGCTGGCAGAAGGGCAAGGACTGGCAGCCTGGTAGCCCGAACTTCGCGGTGCTGCAGCAGTGGAACAAGAGCGAGGTTTATTCGAAGACGGTGGCCTATTTCGCCACCCAGCTCGCGCACGCCCCTTAAGACGCGCGGAGATCAAACGCCTAGGGCCGATCGCCCGGCGACCGGCCCTCTCTTGGATTGCGTTTGCCTCTCCGTTTACTTGCCCATGGTGGCGTGCATCGCCTTGTTGAGGTGCATGCCGCACGCACCCATTTTGCCGTTGAGCAGCGAATCCTGGGCGGAAGCGATTTCCTTCTGGGCGGCTACCTTGCCGTCGCCGTCTGGCATCGCCTCGATCGCGGTCTCGGTCTTCTCCAGATTGCCCGCGCTGCAACCGCCCATGGCGTGTTTGGCGGCCTGAGCCGGCGTGACGGCGAACGCGATGGCAGCAATTGCGATAACCCCGAGTAACTTCGTCATGATGTTACTTTCCTTCTTTTGTTTTTGGGCCAGATCCGGCGACATTGCCGGAATCCGCAACATGACTTTGCCGCCGACGCGGCAACTTGCCGCAATAAATTCCCCGCGAGAATTGTGTGATGTTGCGTGTCGCGCAGAGCCGCATGCGAAATTTCTGTTTTTCATTACAACTTCGTAATTACGCGATGCACGCTCAACGTGTGCAACACATCAAGGGGGCAGCAGCACTCCAGCCACTTTCAGAGGAGACGGTCCTGACGCTCGACTTCCCCTTGAGCTGCCGAGTTCCCGCTGACTCGCCGCCTCTGACGACCGGCGCATCGCGACGATCATATAATGAACAATAGTTCACTTTATGAGGTGCCGATGCATGCGAATCACGCATGCCGATCGTAGACCCACAAGTTGGCCGGCCCCCCTTTTACTCACGTAAATGTAATCTATTTCCAACGCATTCGGGCCCGCATCCCAAGGCTCTTAAGCCAATGATTTCACGGAGGTTTATTGCACCTTGCACCTCTCATCGCGTGATGATGGGCGAGGATCGCCAGCCGGTTAACGCTCCCTTACCACCGCCATGCGTTCTGCGCCTAGCTGCATCGCAACATCGGAACTATCGCAGTGCACCACTCTCACCTATATTCATTTCAACGATGAGGCCCCGGCTAGGGCTGAATCAAACTACAGGAGACTACCAATGCTGCTCTCGCTCATCCGCATGATCCAGGCCTTCCGGGACTATCAGCGCAATGTTGCCGAGCTGTCCCAGCTCAGCGATCGCGAACTGGCCGATATCGGCCTCGATCGCTCGGACATCCCGCGCGTTGCTGCCGGTCAGTATCAGGGCTGATATCGTTCAGCCATTCACCGGACCAACCGATAGCGCCCGCCTCGTGCGGGCGTTGTCGTTTCTGATGGCAGAAAACTCGATCTCGACGATTCCACTGACCGCCGAAAAGCGCTACCTGTCCGCCCCATGACAGGACTCCAATCCAATATCGTACACGTCATCGGCGCAGGCCTCGCCGGTTCCGAAGCCGCCTGGCAGGTCGCCAAATCTGGCGTGCCCGTGGTGCTGCACGAGATGCGGCCGGACCGCATGACCGAGGCGCACCGCACCGATGGGCTAGCCGAGCTCGTCTGCTCCAATTCATTCCGGTCGGACGACGCTGCCAACAATGCCGTCGGCCTCTTGCACGCCGAGATGCGCCGCCTCGGCTCCCTGATTATGCGCGCCGCTGATGCCAACCAGGTGCCCGCAGGCGGCGCTCTCGCAGTCGACCGCGACGGCTTCTCGGCCACCGTTACCAAGGCGCTGAACGACCATCCCCTGATCGAGATCGCCCGCGGCGAGATCAAAGGCCTGCCACCGGCCGACTGGAGCAACGTGATCGTTGCGACCGGCCCCCTCACCTCGGCGCCGTTGGCCGATGCCATCCGCGAGCTCACCGACGAGAACGCGCTTGCCTTCTTCGACGCGATCGCGCCGATCGTGCACCGCGAGTCCATCGACATGTCGGTGGCTTGGTTCCAGTCGCGCTACGACAAGGTCGGTCCCGGCGGCAACGGCGCCGACTACATCAACTGCCCCATGACCAAGGAGCAGTATGACGGCTTCGTCGCCGCGCTGATGTCAGGCGAGAAGACCGAGTTCAAGGAGTGGGAAACCAACACCCCCTATTTCGACGGCTGCCTGCCGATCGAGGTGATGGCCGAGCGCGGTCCCGAGACGCTGCGGCACGGCCCGATGAAACCGGTTGGCCTCACCAATCCGCACGATCCCACCACGAAAGCCTACGCGATCGTGCAGCTCCGACAGGACAACAAGCTCGGCACGCTCTACAACATCGTCGGTTTCCAGACGAAACTGAAATACGGCGAGCAGCAGCGCATCTTCCGTACCATTCCCGGGCTGGAGAAAGCCGAATTCGCTCGTCTCGGCGGACTGCATCGCAACACCTTCCTCAATTCGCCAAAACTGCTCGACAGCCAGCTGCGCCTGCGCGCGGAGCCACGGCTGCGCTTTGCCGGTCAGATGACGGGCTGCGAAGGTTATGTGGAATCCGCCAGCGTCGGCCTGATCGCCGGCCTCTATGCCGCGGCCGATGCGCGCGGCGAACGGCTTGCGAGCCCGCCGGCCACGACGGCGCTCGGATCCTTGCTCGGCCACATCACAGGCGGCCATATCGAGACCATCGAGCCGGGCACGCGCTCGTTCCAGCCGATGAACATCAATTTCGGCCTATTCCCGCCGCTTGCAAGCCCACCGACGAAGAAGCCCGACGGCACGCGCCTGCGTGGTAACGAGAAGACAGTGGCCAAGAAGCAGGCGATGAGCGCATTGGCGCTGGCCGATCTCGGTCGCTGGATCGCCGATCATTTGCGCATAGCCGCAGCCGCGTGAGATACCGATGAATCTCCCGAAAGACGACGCTGCTGAGCTCTCGGCGCGCTGGACCGAGGGCGTGCTGCTCAAGCGCGACGTGTTCTCGACCGTCGAGCGCGGCCGCTTCCGCACGGATGGCGGCGAAGTCGATGCGGTACTGCGCCGACTCGACGAGGTGCCATGGTGGTCGTTCCTGTTGGCGCGCCATCTGTTCGCACGCGAGAAGCACGCGCTCGCCCTTGCAAAGGGTCTCAATGTCGGCCCTGAGCTGCTGTGGGCCGGACATCGCGCGCTGGCGCGCGGTTTCGTCGACGGCGTTGCCCTGCACCTCGCAAAGCCCCATGGCGACCTCGCCTACTTCCGCTCGGCCAAGGCGACGCTCCGCCGGTTGCGTCGCGCCGGCATCTGCCACAACGACCTCGCCAAGGAACAGAACTGGTTGGTCGGCCGCGATGGCCGGGCTTATGTGACCGACTTCCAGCTCGCAGCCTGCTTCGTCCGGCGTGGCCGGCTTTATCGCATCCTCGCTTACGAAGACCTCCGGCATCTGCTCAAACACAAGCGCTCCTACGCACCCGAGGCGCTGACTCCGCGCGAGCGAAAAATCCTGGCGCGGAAATCATTCGCCGCAAGCCTGTGGCTTGTCACCGGCAAGAAGGTCTACCGGGCAATCACCCGCGGCCTGTTCAATTTCACCGACCGCGAGGGTGGCGGCCGCCGCCTCGTCAACGACGCGCCGGTGCTGGCCGCGCTGATCCGCAACAATCCCGCCGTGCGCGATACCGCCATCGTTGCCTTTGCCGATCGCCGCTCGGGCGTCGGACTTTATGCCTTCGTGGAAGCGGATCAGGCCGCCCTCGAAGGCCGTCTTCGCAATGAGCTCACCGCCGCCAAGGGCCCAAAGCCACCGGAACACATCCAGGTCGTCCACGCCTTGCCGCGCGATCCCAGCGGCAAGCCGCGTACCGAGATCCTGCAACTGGTCGCCATGAACCAGCTCGACCTGATCGAGCCGATGGTGAAGAACGACCAGGACCGCGCCTTCCTCAAGGACATCCTTGAGCAACGCAAGAACCTGCGCGATCGCTTCAACTTCGAGGCGGATCTGCCCACCGGTTAAGCCGCGGGTACGCTGCGCCTTGAAGCGTCCACAATGCCGGTGGAGAAGCCGGAATCACATGATTTGGGGATCAATGACTCGCTGGGGGACCATGGGGCGCCGGGTGGCTTTGCTGATCGCGCCTCTCCTGCTGCTGGGAACCTCGCCTGTGATGGCCGCGGACTCCCCAGCCGAACAGATCTCGAGCTTCCGCCTCAAGCATGGTGAGGGTCGCGTCGTGCGCGACGCAACCCTCGATCGCATCGCGATGGACCAAGCCCGCGCGATGGCGGCAAAGGACGATCTCAGCCACGACGCGCTCGGCCCGTTCAACAAGCGCGTCGCACCGTCAGGCGCGGGCCGCGCCGCCGAGAACATTGCCTACGGCTACGACAATTTCGAGAAGACGCTGGGACAGTGGATCGACTCCTCCGGGCACCGCAAGAACCTGCTGCTGCACAATGCCTCGCGCGTCGGCATCGCGAGCGCGAAGAACGCCAGCGGCAAGCGCACCTATTGGGCCATGGTGATCGCCGGCGATTACGAGCCGAAGCCGGGCAAGGGCAAAGGCAAGAAGGACAGCGAGCCGGTGGTCGCCGTGAAACGCGAGGTCACGCCTGCCAGCAGGCCCAAAGCCGCCAATTGCCACGTCAAGCTGCTCGGCCTCTGTATCTAGAGTGAGACTGTTCGGCGCTTGCTCGCCTTGTTCGGCGCGTCTAATCCATCCCAGGGATCGCGAGAGGGAGAAGCGCACTTGATCGATATCGACCAAATCCGCGCCGACACGCCTGCCGTCTCCGGGCTCGCCTATCTCCACAACGCCGGCGCGGCCCTCATGCCGACGGCCGTTGTCGCCGCAGTGAAGCAGCATATCGATCTGGAGGCCGAAATCGGAGGCTATGCCGCTGCCGATCGTGTGTCCGATCGGCTTGACGCGATCTACGGCTCGGTGGCGCGGCTGCTGAACGCCGCGGCGGAAGAAATCGCGCTTACCGAGAACGCCACAGTTGCGTGGCAAATGGCCTTCTACGCTCTGCCGTTTCTCCCCGGCGACCGGATCCTGACCGCCGAGGCGGAATACGCCGCCAATTATGTGGCGTTCCTTCAGGTCGCCAGGCGCACAGGCGCGGTCATCGAGATCGTGCCGAGCGATGCCAGCGGCGAGCTCGACGTCGCCGCGCTCGAGCGGATGATCGACGACCGCGTGAAGCTGATCGCCATCACCTGGGTTCCGACCAATGGCGGGCTGGTCAATCCCGCAGCTGCCGTCGGCAAAATCGCCCGCGCACGCGGCATTCCCTATCTGCTCGACGCATGCCAGGCGGTCGGCCAGATGCAGGTCGACGTCGAAGCGATTGGCTGCGACATGCTGTCGGCCACAGGCCGCAAATTCCTCAGGGGTCCGCGCGGCACCGGCTTCCTCTACGTCCGCAAGGCGCTGCTGCAGCAGCTCGAGCCGCCGATGATCGACCATTTTGCGGCGCCCTGGGTCTTGCGGGACCGCTATCAGCTCCGCGATGACGCCCGCCGCTTCGAGACCTGGGAGAACAATTACGCGGCCCGGCTCGGGCTCGGCGTCGCCGTCGACTATGCCCTCGCGATCGGACTCGGCCCGATCGAGCAGCGCTGTCGCCTGCTGGCGGGTCGCCTTCGCACTGGCCTTGCGGCTATCGGTGGGGTCACCATTCGCGATCTCGGCCGCACGCCAGGCGCGATCGTCAGCTTCACGGTGGCTGGCTACGAGGCCGACACGGTCGTCAGCGGCGCCGCTACGGCCGGCATCACCATTGGCGCATCACATCCGTCGAGCACGCGGATCGACGCCGAAGTCCGTGCGCTGCCGGTAATCGTGCGGGCGTCGCCGCACTACTACAACACGGAAGCCGAGATCGATCGGCTGATCGCCCATATCGCGGGTCTGGCGCGGCGTTAGCGCGGCTTCAGGTGCAGCGCGCGCTCAATCCCGACGCGCCGAGCTTGGCCATGACCTCGTCGAGATGGGCGCTGTCGCGGGTCTCGATGACGAGCTGCAACAACGTCGCCTTCGCCGGCAAGTCCGAGAAGGTCCGCTGATGCGAGACCTCGATGATGTTGGCGCCGGCTTCCGCCAGCAGCGCCGCGAGCGCAGCCAACTGGCCGGGTCTGTCAGGAATGTCGAGCGAGAGCTGCGTCAGCCGCCCCTCGCGCGCGAGCTCGCGTGTCAGCACCGAAGCGATCAGCCTGGTGTCGATGTTGCCGCCGCTCAGGACCAGACCGACCTTCTCGCCGGCAAAGCGCGAAGGATCGGACATGATCGCCGCAAGACCTGCGGCGCCCGCCCCCTCTACCACCGTCTTCTCGATCGAGATCAAGGTTGAAACCGCGCGCTCAAGCTCGGCTTCGTTGACGAGCGCAATGTCGTCGACGAGGCGGCGGACGATTTCCGTGGTGATCTTGCCCGGGGATTTGACAGCGATGCCTTCGGCGAGCGTGTCGCCACGCGCCGGCAGATTGCCGCCATGGATGGCATTGTACATCGAGGGGTAGAGCCAGGCCTCCACGCCGAGGATCCGCAGCGACGGCTTGATCGATTTCGCGGCAATGGCAATGCCGCTGATCAGGCCGCCGCCGCCGATCGGAACCACCAGCGTATCGAGCTCCGGCACCGCCTTGAGGATCTCCAGCCCGACCGTCCCCTGTCCCGCAATGACCAACGGATCGTCATAGGGATGGACGAAGATCATGCCGCGAGATCCGCCATGACTCAGCGCAAACGCGGCCGCCTCCTCTAGCGTTGCGCCTGTCACGATCACCTCGGCTCCATGATGCCTGGTGTTCTCGACTTTCACCATCGGCGTGCCCACGGGCATCACGATGGTGGCGGGAATGCCGAGGCGCTTGGCATGATAGGCGACGCCCTGCGCGTGATTGCCCGCGGACATGGCGATCACGCCGCGCGTGCGCTCCTCCGGAGTCAGCGCGGTGAGCCGGTTCAACGCCCCGCGCTCCTTGAACGAGGATGTAAACTGGAGGTTTTCGAATTTGAGCCAGAGGTCACAGCCGCAAATATTGCTCAGCGTCCGGCTGTAGCTACAGGGCGTCTCGACAACAGCACCGCGGATGATCTCGGCGGCTGCATCAATGTCACCGGATGCGACCGGAAGGCCGCTCAGATCGGGGATTGCGGTTGGGGATATCTCAGCCATGGGACAGCATAGAGCATTTGCGCGGCCCGGGCGATAAGCCAGCCGCTATTTGGTAAATTCCCGCGATCGTGAAGCCCGCCACAGCGTCCACAGCGTGCGCAGCCGCGACGGCGGCTGCGGTGCAAAGGGATTGCGCCCCCGATGCGACAGCCGATCGAGATCAGCCCGCGTCTGGCTCAACGGCAGGAACGCCGGCCGCACGGACGGCGGCACCTGCGACAGCAGCGACAAGGCTGTCGCCAGATGCTGCCGGGCTTCGGCGATAAGCTGGTTCAGCACGGCGTGGAGATTGGGCGTCTCCTTGCCCGCGAACACATCCTCCATGGTGCAGCCATGGCTGGCCAAGACCTGCTGCGGCAGGAACAACTGCCGGTGGGACGAGTCCCGCGGTAGGTTGGCAATCACCTGGGCGATGCCTTGCGCCAGCCCGGTGTGCCGCGCCAAGTGTTCGGCCGCATCCGAAGCATCACCCATGATCCGCGCCGCGAGCGCGAACAGCGCCGAAGAGGTGGCGGCCAGATAGCCTTCCAGCGCCGCCATGGTCGGCATCGGGTCGTTGTAGAGATCGAACTGATGCTCGTCGACCAGCAGCGACAACGGCTCGACCGGCAGGTCAAAATCGCGGATGGCGCGCAGAAGCTCTGCCGCCACCGGATTGCCCTCGGCGCTGCCGTGGACGAGCCCTGAGAACAGGTCGGTCCACCACTGAAAACGAATCTCGCCCGGCAAGGGCTGGCTCACCTGATCGCGGACGCGGACGATCTCGACATTGAAGGCGTAGAGCGCCAGCAGCGCGCGGCGCTCGGCAGCGGGGACGAACAGGGTCGCGACATAGCGCGGAAAGTCGTGGCTGCGCACGAGGTCAGCGCAGAATGTCGTGGCGTCGGGCGGCGTCGCAGCGCCGCTCATGGCACGGCAATCAGCGCAGCCGCAACGCGCCGTCGTTCGCCGATCATGATGTTGTAGGTGCGCACGGCGGGGCCGGTCTGCATGGTGTCCAGCACCACCCTCACCGCCTTGAGCGCCTGACGCAACTCGGGCGGCGGCAGCCAGACGTCAGTTCCGGTCCCGACCAGCAGCGTGTCGATGCCGTTGGCAGCCGCAAAAACCCGCTCCAGGGAATAGCGATCGATCTTTGCCGGATCCGTCACATCCCAAGCCCAGATCGCATCGGGCAGACACAGCAGCGAGCCCCGGTGCGACATGCCGGCAAACGCGAAGCCGCCTTTGCCATAGGCCTCGATCGGCGCCGAGCGCGGGAAATGGGGAGCGTTGGGATTGCCGGCCATGAGCTCCATCCGAATGAGCCTGCTACCCTCGCAAACTCCTGCGAGGGCATGCGGTTCGGATCATGCCTTGCTTTTCTTCGCCGGCGTAGCCTCTTCCTTCGCATCTTCGCGATGCTCGCCGACACCGAGATAGATCAGGATTGGCGCCGCGATGAAGATCGAAGTGTAGGTGCCGACCAGCACCACGCCGAACATCATGACGGCCGTGAAGCTGTGGATGGCATGACCGCCGAACAGCAATAGCGCCAGCAACGCAAGCGTCACCGTCAAGTGGGTGATGATCGAGCGCGACAGCGTCGAGTTGATGGACTCGTTGAGCAGCTGCGGCATCGGCATCTTCTTGTAGCGCCGCAGCATTTCACGGATGCGGTCATAGATGACAACGGTGTCGTTGAGCGAATAGCCCAGAATGGTCAGAAGGGCCGCGATGCTGGTCAGGTCGAAATCGACCTGGCTGATCGACATGAAGCCGATGGTCAGCACGATGTCGTGCACGTTGGCGATCATGGCGCCGAGCGCGAACTGCCATTCGAACCGGAACCAGAGGTAGACCAGGATCGCAACGATCGCCAGCATCAGGCCGGCCATGCCCCAGCCCAGCAGTTCGCCGGAGACGCGTGGGCCCACCACCTCGACGCGGCGATACTCCACGGACTCGCCGAGGGCACCGCGAACCTTGTCCACGGCTTCCTGCTGCGCCTTGTCGCCGCCCGGCTGCTCGGCAACACGTAGCAGCACGTCGGCGGCACTGCCGAATTGCTGCAGCTGGACTTCGCCGAGGCCGAGGCTTCCAAGGGTCGTGCGCATCTGCGCAAGATCGGCGGTGCCCGACTTGGCCCGCACCTCCATCAAGGTGCCACCCTTGAAGTCGATGCCGAAGTTCAGGCCGTGGGTGAAGAACAGGGTGATGGCGACGATCGACAGCGCGGCCGAGATCGGAAAGCTGATGCGGCGGAAGCGCGTGAAGTCGAAATGCGTATTGTCCGGGACGATGCGCAGCGACGGCAGGACGCCAAGCACGCTGACCACGGTCAGCACTGCAATCAGGACGCCGAGAGAAATGAGAACGATTTGAGTAGTGGTCACAGTCGGCCTCGAATGATCAAATCGGCACAGTTTTCGGCCGCTTCCACTGTACCCACCAGGCCACGATCAGTCGGGTCATGGTGAAGGCGGTGAACACAGTGGTGATGATGCCGATGCCGAGCGTGACTGCGAAACCGCGCACCGGTCCGGTACCGATCATGAACAGGACGGCGGCGGCAATGAAGGTCGTGATGTTGGAATCGAGAATGGTCGCAAGCGCCCGCTTGAAGCCTGCATCGATCGCCGAGATCGGGCTTCTCCCGCCGCGCAGCTCCTCGCGGATGCGCTCATAGATCAGCACGTTGGAGTCGACCGCGATGCCGACGGTGAGCACGATGCCGGCGATGCCGGGGAGCGTCAGCGTGGCACTGAGCAGCGATAACAGGCCGAAAATCATCGCGACGTTGATGGTCACCGCGATATTGGCGAACACGCCGAACAGCCGGTACGTCACCAGCATAAATACGACGACCATGATCGAGCCGACATAGGCGGCGAGCTCGCCCTTCTCGATCGAGTCCTGGCCGAGCCCGGGACCGACGGTGCGTTCCTCGACCACCGTGAGCGGCGCAGGCAGCGCGCCGGCGCGCAAGAGGATCGCGAGGTCGTTGGCCGACTGCACGGTGAAGCTGCCGGAGATCTGGCCCTGACCGCCGGTGATCGGCTCGCGAATGACCGGCGCGGAGATCACCTTGTTGTCGAGGATGATCGCGAAGGGCACCCCGACATTCTCCTGCGTGGCCTGCGCGAACTTGCGGGAGCCCGAGCTATTGAACTTGAAGCTGACGACAGGCTCATTGGTGCGCTGGTCGAAGGTCGCCTGGGCGTCAGTCAGATCGCTGCCCGCAACCAGCACCTGCTTTTTGACCACATAGCCGGGCGGCGGCGGCGTAGCGGCCGGCAGGAATTCGGTGTCCGGGGGCAATCCGCCCTGCTGCGCCTGGTCCAGCGGCACCGAGGGATCGACCATGCGGAATTCCATCTTCGCGGTCTTGCCCAACAGCTCCTTCAAATGGGTGGGGTCCTGCAAACCCGGCACCTGCACCAGGATACGGTCGTTACCCTGGCGCTGGATGATGGGCTCGACGGTACCGAGTTCATTGACACGCTTCTCGACGATCTGGATCGACTGCTCGATCGTCTTGCGCAAACGCTCGACCATCGCCGCCTCGGGAATGCTGAGACGGATCAATCCGCCACCGGCATCGGCGACTTCAAGGTCGCGCTGGCCGCCGGACCCCATAAGGCCGCCAATCGGCTGCGCCAGCTCACGCAACTTGGCGAGCGCCGGCTGGGCATCCGCGTCCCTGATGCGCACCTCGACAGCATCGCCCTTCGTTACAATACCTGTGTAACCGATCCTGGCCTCACGCAGCACGCGGCGGACGTCGTCGCGGATCTGGTCGAGTCTTTCCTTCTTCACATAGTTGGAGTCGACCTCAAGCTGCAGAGACGAGCCGCCCTGCAAGTCGAGGCCGAGCACGAGCCGGCGCTGCGCCCAAGCGGGCCAAGTCTTGACCTGCGCCTCGGGGAAGAAGTTCGGGACCGCACAGAGGCACACGATCAGCGCCGTCAGGATAATCCCGAGCGCCTTCCACCGCGTGAAATACAACATCGACTGGACCTGTCAGATCAGGAGATTCGAGAGACTCGCGGAGAAGCGCTCACTTCGCCGCGGCGTCGTCCTTGGCGCTTTCCTTCGCGCTGTCCTTGGCCGGCTCGCCCTTGGCGCGCACGCCCGAGATCATCGACCGCATCTGGCGCACGCGCACACCGTCGGAGATCTCGAACTCGATCTGGTCGTCGTCGACCACCTTGGTGACCTTGCCAACCAGGCCGCCCGAGGTCACGACCGTGTCGCCGCGGCGGATGTTCTTCACGAGCTCGGCGTGGTCCTTCACCTTCTTCTGCTGCGGGCGCAGAATCAGGAAGTACATGATCACGAAGATCAGGGCGAACGGCAGCAGCGACATCAACATGCTGTTGGTGTCGCCGGCGCCCGCGGCCTGGGCATACGCAGGGGTAATCAGCATTCGGACGATCCTCGTGGAAACGGGGGAAGCCGGTCAGGCCTTGACGGCGACCGGTTCGGTCAAATTCGCGCGGACTATAGCGACCACCGCCCCAATTGCAACGCTGCCAGACCGCCCTTTTGGCCACCTTGCGGCGCGCCATCAGGCCCGATAAGGCTGCATTCTCAGGAACTTCGGACATGCCCAAAAACCTTAGCAAAAGCCCGGCCGGCAAAGGCCCCGGTACCCCTGCCAGGAAGTCCGCCCAGGTCGCGGCAAAACGCCCCAAGCCCGCCCAAAAGGCGGTCTCAAAGGCTCCCCTCAAGGCGGCTCCCGACCTGTCTCAGGAGCGCCTCGTCCGCGCACTGGAGACCATCGCGGCGCATCTCGCAGCCCAGGGCAAACCGGCCGTCGAACGCGAGTCGTTCGAGCGGGCGGACGCCTATGTCTGGCATCCGGACGGCCGCCTCGCAGCGGTGCCACGGGTCAGCCGCGTCGAGCTGTTCCTGTTGAAGGGCGTCGACCGGATGCGCGACATCCTGATGGAGAACACCGAGCGCTTCGCAAGCGGCCTGCCCGCCAACAACGCCCTGCTCTGGGGCGCGCGCGGCATGGGCAAATCATCCCTGGTGAAGGCAGCCCATGCCAGCATCAACGCCGACCGCAAACCCGCCGACAGACTGAAGCTGATCGAGATACATCGCGAGGACATCGAAACGCTGCCGATGCTGATGGAGAAGCTTCGCGATTCGAGCTTCCGCTTCATCGTATTCATCGACGACCTCTCCTTCGACGGCAACGACGCGTCCTACAAGTCGCTCAAGGCCGTGCTCGAGGGCGGCATCGAGGGCCGGCCCGAGAACGTCATCCTCTATGCCACCTCCAACCGCCGCCATCTGCTGGCGCGCGACATGATCGAGAACGAACGCTCGACCGCGATCAATCCCGGCGAAGCCGTCGAGGAAAAGGTCTCGCTGTCGGATCGCTTCGGCCTCTGGCTCGGCTTCCACCGTTGCAGCCAGGACGAATATCTCGCCATGGTGCGCGGCTATTGCGGCCATTTCGGCATCAAGATGGACGACGAGGCGCTGGAGCGCGAGGCCCTGGAATGGTCGACCACGCGTGGCTCGCGCTCGGGCCGTGTGGCCTGGCAATTCGTGCAGGAGCTGGCGGGCCGGCTAGGTGTGAAGCTGACGGCGAAATAGCCGAAGCTGCAACTCAGCAAACAACGAATATCGCCCGCTTTCGCGGGCGACAACTGCGTTGTTACGAAGAGAGAACGGGGGCCCGACGTCGACCTCAAGCCCCATTCAGGAATTGAAGCGGGTCAACCGGGCTCGATCCCTTACGGATCTCGAAGTGGAGCTGCGGCGACGCCACCTCCCCGGATTGACCCGACTTGGCAATGACCTGACCGCGCTTGATCGAATCGCCGCGTTTCACCAGCAGCTCACTCGCATGGGCATATGCGGTGACGTAGCCGTTGGAGTGCCGAACCAGGACCAGATTGCCGTAACCCTTCAGCTCGTTGCCGGAATAGGCAACGACACCGTCTTCCGCCGCCTTGATCGGCGTCCCCTCGGGCACCGCGACGTTGATGCCGTCATTGGACTTGCCGTTGGTCTTGGCGCCGTAGCTCGTGATCACCTTGCCGCGCACCGGCCAGCGGAAGGTCGGCAGCGAGCTTGTGGTCTCTGCCGCCTTCGCCGGCGTCTCGGCTGGCTTCTCTTCGATATTGGTGGTTGCCTGGGCCAGGCGCGCGCTCTGCGCAGGCCCGGCGACGGCAGCCACCTTGGTGGCAGGGACTGGAGTTGCCGCAACCGGCTGTAGCGCGGCCGCCACGGGAGCCGCCGTGACGGGCGCCGGAGCAAGCGGAGCCGCAACCGCCGCGGTCTTGGCGCCCGGCACGGTCAGCTTGGTACCGAGCCTGAGCTTCGCCGACGGCTCGAGACCATTGGCGCGGGCGAGCTCGGCCGCGGAGATATGGTTCTTCCGCGCGATGCTGGCGAGCGTGTCGCCGTGATTGACGAAGTGGAAGCTCGACGGTGCGGCTGCCGCAGCAACCGCCTTCGGCGCCACTGCGGGGGCAGCGGCGACTGCAGCAGGTGCACCCGGATGCGGGATGATCAGTTGTTGGCCAGGCGACAGCGCACGCGGGCCTTTGTAACCGTTGGCGGCCATGATCGCCTGCGGCGTGACGTGATAGCGCTTGGCGAGCACGTCGAGCGTGTCGCTGGTGCCAACGATGATCTTGGTCCCCCCGGCCGGTTGGGCTGCCGCAACCGAACGCGGCGGCACGGTGCCGGTGGCCTCAAGATGCGGCTGGGCCGGCGGCGTGTAGGAGCCGAGGCCACGCCCGCCTCCCGAGACGCCCCCACCCGCGGCGACGGGATAGGATTGCGGTGCGGCAACCGCTGGCGGCAAGGGCTGGGATTGGTAATAGCCGGGCTGGGTCTGCGGCCGCGCATACTGCGGCAGCTCACGCTGCGGCGGCGGAGCCTGCTGCACCGAACCGGTCGATTCAGAGAAGGGATTGGAGAAGTTCGACTGGGACAGCCGCGACGACATGTCGGCACTGCACCCTGCGAAGCTGAAGGAAATCAGCGCCAGCACCGCGACCTGCGGTACGCGGCGCGAGTAAAGCAACTCGGCGACAACAGACATGGTTACTCACTCGTACGCAACAGAACTGGTGTTTTAAGTAAACACGCGTCGAGTAAATAACGGCTTAACCCTCCCAATAAGATGTTGGATGTGCAACCAATCCGGAATTCTACAGCTCACGCGCCACTCCGGGCAGCGCCGGCACGAAGCGGACCTCGACGAGTTCCTTGCGTTCGATGCCGGATTCGGTCCGGCTGAGGCGCGTCAGCGTCTGCACGCCCTGATGAGGGCCGACCGGCGCGATCAAGATGCCGCCGATGTCGAGCCGCTCGATCAGGTTCTCCGGAATCTGCTCAACCGCGGCGGTAACGATGATGCGGTCGAACGGACCGATATTCGACGGCAAATTGAGACCGTCGCCGAGCATCACCTCGACATTGTAACAATTCAGCTTTTCAAGCCTGGCGCGCGCGTCGTCAGCCAGCTTGCGATAGCGCTCGACCGTCAACACCTGCCCCGCCAGGCGCGACAGCACGGCGGCCTGATAGCCGGAGCCGGTGCCGATCTCGAGCACGCGGTGTTGCTTCTGGAGCTGGAGCTGCTCGGTCATATAGGCGACGACGAAGGGCTGACTGATCGTCTGCCCGCAGGCGATCGGCAGTGCGCTGTCACGATAGGCGCCATCCCGATCAGAGGCCTCGACGAACAGCTCACGCGGCACCTCCTCCATGGTCCGCAACACGGTCTGGTCACTGATGCCGCGACGCCTCAGCGTGAGCTGAAACATCATCTTTTCCGGCGGAGGCTGGTTGGAGGTCATCGCTGCTTATGTTGTCTCGTCCGGAACCGGAAGCTTGTTCCCGTTCAGGAACCCATGATAGCCTTATGACCTTGGCATTTGACCACAAATTGGCTTGCAGCGGAGGGGCCACCGCGGCCTTTTCAAGTGTCGGTTGGCCGAAACGCGCATTGCTTCGATTCGTGTTATCTGCGAACGTTTTCGCAAATGGGCAAGGACTCAACGACAATGACCGCGACAGGGCTTTCCGGCCGCTCTGTATTCCTCGTCGAGGACGAGGTGATGATCCGCATGATGGTTGCGGATATGCTGGAGGAGCTTGGCTACAAGGTCGCGGCCGAAGCGGGAGACATTTCCGAGGCAATGCGGCTCGCCCAGGCCACGGAGTTCGACATCGCCATTCTCGACGTCAACGTCAACGGGAAGGTCATTTCCCCGGTCGCCGACGTCATCAAGGCCAAGGGCTGCCCCTTTATCTTCGCAACCGGCTACGGCTCGTCGGGCCTGCCCGAGCAATATCGCGATCGGCCCGCCCTTCAGAAGCCGTTTCAGCTCGACGCGCTCGGCAAGACCATCGAAGCCGCGCTTCGCAACGATTAGCCTCTACTTGAGCGTCGCGCTCAGCTCTTCGGAAAACGCTTCATTGGTGCGGTCGAGCCGGAGCGGCGTGACCGAGACGTAGCGCTCGCGCAACGCTGCGAGATCGGTGCCGTCCGCCGGCGTGTCCATCATCGCCGCGCGCTCGAAGCCGATCCAGAAATAGGGATTGTTGCGGCCGTCCCTGCGTTCGTCGATCCGCAAGAAACCGAGATTGCGCTTGCCCTGTCGGGTCACGCGAATGCCGAGCACGTCCTCCGGCGCGCAGGACGGGAAGTTGACGTTGATGACGGTATCCTTCGGGATCCCGGCCTTGATCACCTTGCGCAGGATGTCGGGGCCGAACTTGCGCGCGGTGTCCCACGGTGGCCGCTCGCGGGTCTCGACGCTGAATTCCTGAGACAGCGCGAATGACGGGATCCCCAGAATGGTGCCTTCGAGCGCGCCGGCGATGGTGCCGGAATAGACCACGTCCTCAGCAACGTTGCGGCCCTTGTTGACGCCGGAGAGCACGACGTTGGGCAGCTCGGCACCGAGGATGTGGCGCGCGCCCATGATGACGCAGTCGGTCGGCGTGCCGCGCACCGCAAAGTGCCGCGGGCCAACTTCGCGCAGTCGCAGCGGATCGTTCAGCGACAGCGAATGAGACACGCCGGACTGATCGAGCTCGGGCGCCACCACCCACACATCGTCGGACAGAGCGCGTGCGATCTCCTCAACGACCTTGAGGCCGGGAGCGTGGATGCCGTCATCATTGGTGCAGAGAATGCGCATGCCGGTGGTCAATTCCTGAAAGGAGGTCAGGCGGTCTTATCCGGCTGGGACCGATCAGGCAAACCGGCTTTGACGCAGATCTCACCCGCAATCCCCGCCGATTGCCGCAACGCAACAATCTAGCCCATTCCGCCTTAGCGGCGGATACGCCATTGCGGCAGGAATCGCGCGAGCCGCCCCTCCGCATACAGCTTCATCTCCGGCACGACGGAGCTGACGGCGGATATGTCGACCACTCCGAGCGCCTCTAGAGGAGCAATCATCGGGTCCAGCGCGGATGCTTGCGGAAAGCGTTCCCGCGCTACCGCAAGCGCCTTGTCGAAATCCGCGGCATTCACACCCGGCTTCGCCCGCCGACTCCCCACGAGATCATCGTCCCAGAGTCGGGCGACCTCGATGTCCAGCACGCCACGCAGGCGCTGATCCACGGCCTGGATCCCGGCACCCGTCACCGCCCATTGTCTGCCAATCCAGAAGATGTCGCGGTGCAAGGCCATGAACAGAGGTCAGAGTTGTCGGAGATCGGCAGGATAGCCGGCCGTCCGATCTTCGCAACCAAACGTTTTGACGTTTAGGCCGGCAACCGCCCTACTCGCGTGCGATCACCTTCAGCCCACCCATATAGGGCTGCAGCACGCTGGGGACGGCGATCGAGCCGTCCTCCTGTTGATAGGTCTCCATCACGGCGATCAGCGCGCGGCCGACGGCCGTGCCCGAGCCATTCAACGTGTGCACGAAGCGCGGCTTGCCATCCGGGCCGCGCGAGCGCGCATCCATGCGCCGCGCCTGGAAGTCGCCGCAGACCGAGCAGCTCGAGATCTCGCGGAACATGCCGCCGTCGCCTTGCCCAGGCATCCACACCTCGATGTCATAGGTTTTTTGCGACGAGAAACCCATATCCCCTGCGCAGAGCGTCATCACGCGATAATGCAGGTCGAGCTTCTGCAGCACCTGCTCGGCGCAGGACAGCATCCGCTCGAGTTCATCCCTGCTGGTTTCGGGCGTGGTGATCGAGACCAGTTCGACCTTGGTGAACTGGTGCTGGCGGATCATGCCGCGGGTATCGCGTCCCGCCGCCCCCGCCTCGGCGCGGAAGCACGGCGTCAGCGCGGTGAGACGCATGGGGAGTTGCTTCTCGTCGAGAATGGATTCACGCGCGAGATTGGTGAGCGACACTTCCGCGGTCGGGATCAGGCCGAGGCGTTCGGTCTTCAGCCGCTCATGATCGGGCGCGGCCAGCAGCTCGCCCTTGATGGCCCAGAACTGATCGTCCTCGAATTTCGGCAACTGCCCGGTCCCGAACATCACCTCGTTGCGCACGAGCAGCGGCGGGTTGATCTCGGTATAGCCGTGTTCGGTGGTATGCAGGTCCAGCATGAATTGACCGATCGCGCGTTCGAGACGCGCGAGCCCCTTCTTCAGGACGACAAAGCGCGCACCGGAAAGCTTCGCCGCGGCCTCGAAATCCATGTAGCCGAGCGCCGTGCCGAGATCGTCGTGCAGCTTCGGCGCGAAGCCGTAATTGCGCCTGGCGCCGAACACGTGGTGCTGGACGTTACCGTGCTCGTCGACACCATCGGGCACTTCATCGAACGGGATGTTCGGGATCGCGGAGAGCTCCCTCGTCAGCTCCTCGTCGGCCGCCTTCGCAGCGGCCTCGAGCTCCGGCATCGTGGTCTTGAGCTCGGCGACCTCGGCCATCAGCTTGGCCGCGCGCGCCTCGTCTTTTGCCTTCTTGGCGTCACCGATTTCCTTGGACGCAGCATTGCGCCGCGCCTGCGCCTGCTCCGAGGCCAGGATCGCCGCCCGCCGCCTCTCGTCGATCGCGAGCAGCGAGGCCGACAGCGGCGTCAAGCCGCGTCGGGCAAGGCCCGCGTCGAAGACTTGCGGATTGTCGCGGATTGATTTGATGTCGTGCATGGCGGCGGTCCTGAATCAGCGCGTCAACATACAACGGAGCACGTTGTCAATTTACATTGGCGCGCGCTTCCCCCTAGCACAGCTGTCATCGCCAGCGAAAGCGGGCGATCCAGTATTCCAGAAGCGGCAGTGATTCTCCGAGGAGCTGCGGCCTACTGGATTCCCCGCTTTCGCGGGGAATGACATCGGGGGTAAGATGCCCTTACTCGGCCGGATTGGCCGGCGTCGAGACGTCGGTGCTGGTCGTAGACTGCGCGGCCGCCGCCTTCTTCTCCACCATCGCCACCGAGATGATCGAGCCCTCGTAGAGCGCAAGCAGGGGAATCGCGAGCGAGCACTGGCTCAGGATATCCGGCGGCGTCAGGACTGCCGCGATGATGAAAGCCAGGACGATGAAATAGCGGCGCTTCTCGCGCAACATTTTCGAGGTGATGATGCCGACCCGCCCGAGCAGCGTGAGGATCACCGGAAGCTGGAAGGCGATGCCGAAGGCGAAGATCAGTGACATCATCAGCGACAGATATTCGCCAACCTTGGGCAGGAGCTGGATCTGCGCGGTCTCCGCGCCACCCATCTGCTGCATGCCGAGCGAGAAGCGCACCAGCATCGGGAGCACGACGAAATAAACCAGCGTCGCACCGAGCACGAAGAAGAACGGCGTCGCGACCAGATATGGCAAGAAGGCCTGCTTTTCGTGCTTGTAGAGACCCGGCGCGACGAACTTGTAAATTTGCGTCGCAACGATCGGGAACGAGATGAAGCCGGCCCCGAACAGCGCGAGCTTGAGCTGGGTGATGAAGTATTCCAGCAGCGCCGTGTAGATGAATTTCGAGTTCTCAGCGCCTGCAACCCACACGAACGGCCAGACCAGCACGTTGTAGATCTGCTTGGCGAAGAAGAAGCAGAAGATGAAGGCCACGCCGAAGCCGAGCAGCGCCTTGATCAGCCGCGAGCGCAGCTCGATCAGATGGTCCATCAGCGGGGCTTTGCTGGCCTCGATATCGGCGTCGCTCATGACGCTTTGGCGTCCTTGATCGCTTCCGAGGGCGCGGTGTCCTGCGCCACCGATGACTGCTCGACCTCACTGACAATGGCGAGCGGCTCATTCACCGCCGCATGCGCCTCGGCCTCCACGAAAGTCTCCGGTGTCGGCGCTTCAGGCGTGGTCGGGGTTACCGGCGCTTCAATTGAAGTCGCTGGCGGTTCGACAGCAGTCGTCGTGGGCGCCTCAGCCGGCTTGTCGAGCGCATCGACGCGGAGCGCGTCGCTGACGTCCTTCTGGAGCGAGGTCATCAGACCGCCGCTCGTGAAGCCGCTGGCGGCTTCCTTGACCTCGTCAAAGCTCTTCTTGAGGTCGGCCATCTCGGCCTCGCGCATCGCTTCCTGGAACTGCCCCTGAAATTCGGCAGCCATCTTGCGGGCCTTGCCCATCCACTGCCCGACCATGCGCAGCACGCCCGGCAGCTCTTTCGGGCCAATGGCGACCAAGGCCACGACCCCGATCAGAACCAGCTCACTCCAGCCGATGTCGAACATGACGTCTTCCGCTCACGCGAAGTCACCTATCGGCCCAATCCCTCACCCGCAGGATCGGTCCGCTTCCGGGGTCTCGCGTGCTCCTGGCTCAGACGGCCTTGCTGCCGACGTCGGACCGCGCCGCAGTCGGCGCCGCATTGTGCTCGATGGACTTCGAGGGCTCCTGCTTCTCGGCAGGTTTATCGTCGTCCTGCATGCCCTTCTTGAAGGCCTTGATGCCCTGCGCCACGTCGCCCATCAGATCCGAAATCTTGCCGCGGCCGAACAGCAGCAGGACCACTGCGATCACCAAGATCCAGTGCCAAATGCTAAGTGAACCCATCCTGCAACCCTCCAAACGCGTATGGCCGGGACCCGGCCGATCTTGACCGGAACGTAGGCTTCGCAGGCCTCAAAAACAAGGACCAAGGCAGCGCCAATTCGCTGTTGGCGCTACGCAATCTTGCTAGTGTTAACCGGTCGGAGGGGACCCGTAGAAGCCCGGAGGATCACTCCTCGCTTCCGCCCTCGCCGCCCTCATTGCCGCGTTCCGGTGGTGTCTCGGGCTCGACCGCAGGCGCCAGCGCCAGATCGAGCTCCTCGCCGGGTTCCAAGGGATCCTCGTCCTCACGCAGCGCCGGATCATCCGAGGGAGTCGGTACGCTGAAACCAGTCGGCAGGCGCGAATCGAGAAGGCCAGTGCCCTTCAGCTCCTCGAGCCCCGGGAGATCGCCAAGCTGCTCCAGGGTGAATTGCGACAGGAACTCCTCGGTGGTTCCGAAAGTCAGGGGACGGCCGGGTGTCTTGCGGCGGCCCCGCGGCTTAATCCAACCGGTTTCCAGGAGCACGTCGAGCGTGCCCTTCGAGGTCACCACGCCGCGGATCTCTTCGATCTCGGCACGTGTCACAGGCTGGTGATAGGCGATGATGGCCAGCACCTCGATCGCCGCGCGCGACAGGCGCCGGGTCTCGTGGCTCTCGCGCGTCATCAGCCAGGAGAGATCGCCGGCGGTGCGGAACGTCCATTTGTTGGCAACCCGCACGAGGTTCACGCCGCGCGACCCATAGTCGGCCTGGAGCTGCTCAAGCGCAGCCTTCACATCCACCCCTTCGGGCATGCGCTTGGCCAGCGTCGCGGTATCCAGCGGTTCACTCGAGGCGAACAGCAGCGCTTCCAGCAGCCGCAACTCCTCGGGACGTGCCTGGGATTCGTTCTCCATCGGCTCGGCCTCTTCTACCCGCACTTCAGCCAGGCTTGCCATGGCAGCTTCTCCTTCTTGCACTTAAACGACCGGCGCGTCGGGCGCAGGAGCTGCGCCCGCGACCGGTTTCCCGCGCCCCTTGCGGAAATAAATGGGCGCAAACGCCTCTTTCTGGTTCAGCTCGAGCTGACCTTCGCGCACGAGCTCGAGCGCAGCGGCGAAGCTCGAGGCGAACACCGTCGCGCGCTGCGTCGGATCGGCGACGTGACGGATCAGGAAATCGTCGAGCACGCCCCAATCGTCCTGTTCGGTGATGCTGCCGACCAGCCGCTCCAGCGTGGCGCGCGCCTCGGCGAGCGACCACACCGTGCGCTTTGCCAGATGCACGCTCGCCAGCACGCGCGACTGGCGCTGCGAGGCATAGGCCGTGAGCAAATCGTACAGCGTCGCGGTGTATTTCGGATGCTTGATCTCGGCGATCTGCTCGGGCTCGCCACGCGGGAAAATGTCGCGCAGCAATTGCTGCCGGTTCATCAGCCGGTTGGCGGCTTCGCGAATGGCTTCGAGACGGCGCAGACGGTTGGCGAGCGCAGTCGCCATTTCCTCGGCGCTCGGCCCCTCCGCACTGGGCGGCTCGGGCAGCAGCAGGCGCGACTTCAGAAAGGCGAGCCAGGCGGCCATTACGAGATAATCGGCAGCAAGCTCCAGGCGGATCTTTCGCGCAGCTTCGATGAAGCGAAGATACTGATCGGCAAGCGCCAGGATCGAGATCTTGGCAAGATCGACCTTTTGCTGCCGCGCCAGCGCCAGCAACAGATCGAGCGGACCCTCATAGCCCTCGACGTCGACCACCAACGCCGGCTCGCCCTCGGCCAGCTCTGCGGGCCGCCCGGTTTCAAACGATAGAATTTCTGCGGTCATGCGGATGCCGTGGTTGCGGTCAATGCGTCCCGTTGCGCATTGTCGTTGCTGTGGAGCGGTGCGCCGGCCGCGAACGTGACGCGTTTTCGTCCGCCAATGCTTCCCGCCAGCGCCTTCATCGGCACGTCACTACTCATCAACAAATCTTGGAACCCGATTGCGCTGCGAATCACCTGAGTAATCATTGTCGCAGAAGTCGTCACTGGATGGACTGGGTCCGAGGCGCCATCCACGGGAATGGTGAGAGCGGCGAGATTGACCACAAGGGCCTGTCGCGCGGCCAATTCCTCAGCAGCAGCCGTAGCTTGGATCGAAATCTCGAAGCTAAGCCTGAAGGAAATGACGTCCCAACGGCATTCGGCACGGACAAACGGCCGCCCAGCGGCGGTCAGTTCCCTTCCGGATACGCCGGTATTGAAAGCCCGCGTGCTCATAGGGCCGATTAACCCTGCCCCAGGAGGGGGTCAAGGAAACGGCTGCTAATTCCTCTGGACGAAGCAGGCAGACAAGCCGGCGGATTTGAGATTGTTGCAAGCTTGGGTCGCTTCTTCGGCCGAACCGTAGGGACCGGCAAAGGCGCGGTAGACGATCCCCTTGCCCTTCTCCGTCAAATCGACCCGCTTGATCACCGGCGAGCGGGATCCGAGCACGCTGCCATATTTGCTCTGCAGCACACGGTATGACGCGGCGGCGCTCTCCTCGCTCTGCTGCGAGGACACCTGCACCACATAGCCGCCACCGCCGCTGCTCGCTGGCGCGATCTGCGTCGGATTGGTCGCGGCCATGCGCTGCGGCGGCTCAGCCGGCGCGGCTTGCGGCGCCAGCGAAAGCGGCTGGTTGACACTGGCATTCGCGGAGGTCGGCGGCGTACGCGGCGCGGCAATGGGCTTGGCTGGCGCGACCGGCTTGACGGGCGACGGCGCAGCGGCCTGAGGCGCGGTACTGTCGGTTTGATCACCCTTCACAACCACGACCTTGACCGAGCGAGGCGAAGCGTTCGGCATCGTCCCGTTGCTCGGCACCGGACCGGCGCTCTGCGGCGGAACGGTGGACGGCGAAACGCTCGCAACCGGCGGCGGGTTGGCATTCTGGTTCAGCGGCGGGAATATCACGCGGGGACCGGCCGCCTTGGCGTTGACGTCGACGGGAGCCTCCTCGCGCGGCACGATCTTCTCGCTACCGTCACCGCTCACCATGCGGTCCGGCACCTTGGCCGAGGAGTCCGACGGCGCCGGCACGATCTTGGTCGGCGTGTTATCGGCCTTGATGATTGGCGGCTCACCGCTGCGGGGCGAACCGATATAGGTCTTGTACGCAAAGGCCGCACCGGTGCCGACCACGGCGAGCGCGAGGATTGCCGCGACCGTCATCATGCCGCCGCGCGACTTCCGGGGCTCGTCGAGATCGGCCTCGGGATAGTCGCTCTGGAACGCGTAGGGATCATCCGGATAGGCCGGCTCACGCTGAAAATCCTGCTCGCCCGCCTCGAGCCGCCCGTAGAGCGCATCATCGTAGCGCGCCGGATCGGGCTGCTCGTAAGGCGCCTCGTCGGCCTGCTCCTGATGATAGGCTTGATCCCGATAGGCCTGATCCTGATATGCCTGCGGCTGATGATACTGCGGCTCGGGCGCAGCCGGCTGGGCGGAGTAGCGATGCAACGGATGAACCGGATTTACGGCGACGGGATAGTCAGGCTCGGGCGCCGGCTGCGGCTGCACGTTGGCACGCCGCATCCATGAGGGCGGCCCCGGCTGCGGCGGCGGTGCAGGCTCGGGGTCATCCTGCTGATACTCGTCCTGCGGATAATCGTCGTCCTGATAAGTTTGAGCCGGTGCGACTGCTGCCGGCCGCGCACCCGGGCGCCCCTGCGGCGCGAATGGATCGGTCTGGCCGATCAGGCGGGCGAGCTCGGCCAAGGGATCGTTTTCCGCCTTCCCATGCTGGTCGGCGCCGCGACCATAGTCATCGGAGGGAAACGGTCTGTCGTAATATCGATCGGCCATCGTGATGATGCGTCCCTTCGGGAAAGCCGCGCGCCCCTCGACCAAGGCGCGGCTTTCGACCCACAAGGCTTTCAACCAAGTCTAAGCGATCCGGCTTCTGCCGGTACCCCCAATATTCCCGTCAAGTAGTTCGCCCCAAACTACCGCATCTCGTCCGGAGCATGGACGCCGAGGATGGCGAGGCCCGATGCCAGGACAGAGACGACGCCCTGGACCATGGCCAGCCGCGCCTTTGTAAGATCTGCATCATTATTGATAATGAAGCGTAAATAGGGCAAATCGCGCCCTTTCGTCCAAAGTGCGTGAAATTCGCTCGCTAAGTCATAGAGATAAAAGGCAATACGGTGCGGCTCGTGGGCCGCGGCGGCGGCTTCCAGCACCCGCGGATAAATTGCGAGGCGCTTAAGGAGATCGAGCTCGACGGGATCCGACAGCCGTTCCACCGCCGACTCACCGAGCCACGCGATGCGCTTGTCGGCATCCTCGGGCAGGTCCGGGAACACCTCGGCCCGCGCGTTGCGGAAAATCGAGTGACCGCGGGCGTGGCCGTACTGGACATAGAATACCGGGTTATCTCGCGACTGTTCCATGACCTTGGCGAGGTCGAAGTCGAGCACCGCGTCGTTCTTACGGTAGAGCATCATGAAGCGGACGGCATCCTGGCCGACTTCATCCACCACCTCACGCAAGGTGACGAAGTCCCCGCTTCGCTTGGACATTTTCACGGGCTCGCCGTTGCGCAAGAGCTTCACGAGCTGGACGATCTTGACGTCGAGCGAGCCCTTGCCCGAGGTCGTCGCCTTCACCGCCGCCTGCATCCGCTTGATGTAGCCGCCGTGATCGGCACCCCAGACGTCGATCATCTCCGCAAAGCCGCGGTCGAACTTGTTCTTGTGGTAGGCGATGTCGGAGGCGAAGTAAGTGTAGGAATTGTCCGACTTGATCAGCGGGCGGTCGACGTCATCGCCGTAGGCGGTCGCCTTGAACAGCAGCTGCTCGCGGTCTTCCCAATCCTCGACCGGCGCGCCCTTCGGCGGCGGCAGGCGGCCTTCGTAGATGTCGCCCTTGGCTTTCAGGAAATCGATGGTCTCGGCAACCTTGTTGTTGCCGGTCTCGATCAGCGAACGCTCCGAGAAGAAGACGTCGTGACGGATGTTGAGGGCGGCGAGATCGTCCTTGATCTCGTCCATCATCATCGCGATCGCCTTGGCGCGTACCGTCGGCAGCCACTGCGTCTCGCTCATCGCCAGCAGCTTGTCGCCGTGCTCCTTGGCCAGCGCCTGCCCGACCGGCTTCAGATAGTCGCCGGGATAGAGCCCTTCCGGGATCGCGCCGATGTCCTCGCCGAGCGCCTCGCGGTACCGGAGGAACGCGGAGCGCGCGAGCACGTCGACCTGGGCGCCGGCGTCGTTGATGTAATATTCGCGGGTGACCTCATGGCCGCCGAACTGGAGCAGGCTTGCCAGCGCGTCGCCGAACACGGCGCCGCGGCAATGGCCGACATGCATCGGCCCGGTCGGATTGGCCGAGACGTATTCGACGTTGACCTTGGAGCCGCCGCGGACGCGGCCGTAATCGGCCCCCTCGCGCAGCACGGTCCGCAGCGCCTCGGCCCAGGCAGAGGGCTTGAGCGTCAGATTGATGAAGCCGGGACCGGCGACATCGACCTTGGTGATCAGCGGGTCGTTGCGGAGCCTTTCGGCGATCTGCTCGGCGAGATCGCGGGGCTTTGCCTTTGCCTCTTTCGCAAGCACCATCGCGGCGTTGGTCGCCATGTCGCCATGGGAGGCATCGCGCGGCGGCTCGACCACCACGCGCGACACATCGATGCCCTCAGGCCACTTGGCTTCCGCCGCGAGCGCGCGGCAGGCGGCGTGCACGCGTGCGAGCACGTCGGCGAACAGATGCGGGGCTGAGGATGTCTCGGGCATGGCCGCCGCCTAACGCAAATCCGGGGTCGAGTCAAAGAGCCGCTGGTGCTCGGTCAGGGCGAAACGGTCGGTCATTCCGGCAATGAAATTGCCGATCCGGCGGGCCCGGTCGCCCTCGTTGTCCGCCTCCGCCCCCACCAGCCATTCCGGCGGCAGGTCGGCCGGCGATTTCAGGTATTTCGCGAACAGGTCGCACACGATCTGTTCCGCCTCGGCCATCACCCGCATCACCCTGGTATGGCGGTACATGTGCCCGTAGAGGAAGGTCTTGATCGCGGCCTCCTCCTCGGCGACTTCAGGCGGAAAGGCGACCAGCGCCCGGCTCTGCTGGCGCACGTCTTGGGCCGATTGCGGCCGGACGGCGGCAATGTTCTTCTGCGCCTCCGCAAACACCGCGCCGATCAGATGCGAGATCAACTCGCGCACCAGCTCAGCCCCTCGCCTGACATCCTCGAGATCGGGATAGTGCGCCGAGGTCTCCGCAATGATCTCCGCCGTGAGCGGCATGACCTTGAGATCGTCGAGATGGAAGAGGCCTGCGCGCAGGCCGTCGTCGATGTCATGGGCGTCATAGGCGATGTCGTCGGCAATCGCGGCGACCTGCGCCTCCAGCGAGGCGAAGCTCCAGAGCTCCAGATCGTATGTCTTGATGTAATCGGCGATGCCGACGGGAACGCCGTGCTCGCGATAACGGCCGACCGGCGCGCCGCTGCGATCGGTCAGCGGGCCGTTGTGCTTGACGATCCCCTCTAGCGACTCCCAGGTCAGGTTCAGCCCGTCGAACTCGGGGTAGCGGTGCTCCAGCGAGCCGACGACCCGGAGCGCCTGGGCATTGTGGTCGAAGCCGCCGAAATCCTTCAGGCAGGCATCCAGCGCCCGCTCGCCGGCATGGCCGAACGGCGGGTGGCCGAGATCATGGGCGAGCGCCAGGGTTTCGGTGAGGTCCTCGTCCAGCCCGAGCTGGCGGGCCAGCGCGCGGGCGATCTGCGCCACCTCCAGCGAATGGGTCAGCCGGGTCCGGTAATGGTCGCCCTCGTGGAACACGAACACCTGGGTCTTGTACTTCAGGCGGCGGAACGCGGTCGAATGGATCACGCGGTCGCAGTCCCGCCGGAACGGGCTCCGGGTCCGGCTCGGCGGCTCGGCGACCAAGCGGCCACGGCTGCGCTCGGGGTCGCAGGCATAGGGCGCGCGGGGAGCTGCCATTCCGACGGACACGACGAATTTAGTCCCTATCCATTTGATTCTGCGTATCCTTGCACTTAACTATGCCGGACGCGGGATACCAAATGAATTGGCTATGACGCGGACGACGACCGGAGACGAGCTATGACCACCCCTGTGACCATCAGTGACCGCGCCGCACGCCGGATCGGGGAGATCCTCAAGGGCGAAGGCACCGGCGCGATGCTGCGCATCTCGGTCGAAGGCGGCGGCTGTTCCGGCTTCCAGTACAAGTTCGACATCGACCGCGACCGCACCGACGACGATCTCGTCATCGAGCAGGACAATGCCGTGGTGCTCGTCGATTCCGCCTCCCAGCCCTTCCTGGCGGGCTCGCAGGTCGATTTCGTCGATGACCTGATCGGCGCCTCGTTCCGCGTCAACAACCCCAACGCGACCGCGTCCTGCGGCTGCGGCACCAGCTTCTCGATCTAGCCCGACCCAAAATCTGCAAAACAACCCCATGCACAGTAGCCGGGACAACGCGCGGTTGATTTCGGCTTTTGCGAATATTGTTTGACGCGTCGGGCAAAACAGGGGTAATATGTGATCCTGGCAAATCGGGCCCGACGCGTGGAATCTCGATCTGGATGAAGCGACGGAGAATTTCCTTGCAGGTACGATCTCCCGCTCTATAGCCAGATGCGCAGCGCAAGCCCTTCGTTTCTCGAGAGGGCGCGTCAATGAGCCGGAAGAACAAGGTTCCGCTGGCCGATCGCGTGGCCAAGGCGGCTGAAGCCGCGCTTGACGCCAGGCAGTTTGCGAGCGCCATCGACATCCTTGTCGGGATCGGGTGGCTTGACCTCGAAGCGGTCGAGCGTTGGCGCCGCGGGCAAGTCGAATGCCTGGAGGAAGTCGTCCGGATCGACTTGCCGCGAATTTCCGAGGCGCTGCGGCTTTTCCGGTCCTGGTCGGTCGCGCAGGGATTGCTTGCAACCCGGACGGAGTATGTCGCACGCACGCCGCATCGCCAGATGCTGCGTTTCAGCTGTAGCGGAAATCCGGCGGTCGAAGAGGCTTATCGCACACATTGGGTCTCACCTGCGCTTTCCGAAAAAAAGCGTGAGCGTCTGTCGACGAAGACAAGTCGAGCCCCCGAACTGGTGGCTGTCCAGCCATTGAACGCGGAGTGGAAATGCCATCGGTGTGGCGGCACCGGCGACCTCCTGATGATGGAGGGTCCCGGCCCGGCATGCCTGCGCTGCGTCGGCCTCGATGATCTCGAATTTCTGCCGGCAGGCGACGCCTTGAAGACGCGACGCGTGAAGGCAAGGAGTCCCCGATATGCCGTTGTCGTTCGCTTCAGCAAGACCCGCGGCCGCTACGAACGGCAAGGTCTGCTGGTCGAGCCGGAGGCGCTCACGGATGCGCAATGATGCGACAGAGTCTTCGTGCACCTCATAGGACAATCCGTTCGATCACTCCCCGAAGGGATTCGAGAGTCCGTGGTCGAGAGCAGAGCGCGACATTGAACCAAATCGCGGATCCGCGCACATAAGTTGTGCCGTTGGCTGTGCCATAGCGTAACCGCAAGGCATCAGAGCCCATCCTTATCGGCGTGGCACGCCAATCGCTGTAGTCGTTGATCCAATGCGCATGATCGATCGCCTGCTCTGTTGCCTGTTCCTCTTCCTTGCCATCGCGACCGTCCCGGTGCGCCACGTGCACGCCGCCGAAAGCTGTCCGTTCATCGGCGCCAAGGAGCTCGCCGGCGCGATGCCGACGCTCAAATGGTCGCTGATCTCAAATCAGGACGGCCGCGGCTGCATCTACCAGGCCGGGCGCGGCGACACGATGATGCTGACCGTATTCGGCAATCCCGACAGGGACCGCGCCAGGGAGATGTACGCGACCTTCGTCAAGACTCTCAGTGAGCGCATGCCGCTCAGCGCGGTGTCCGGGATCGGCGATGACGCTCAGCGCGGGACGACCGCCGCCGACGCGAAGCGCCAGGAGGACTCGATCATCGCCTTGTCAGGCGACTACATCCTGCAGATCGCCGTCTATCCGATCGCCCGGCGCTCCGACGAGGCACTGCTCGGCCCCCTCACCCAGGTCGCCCGCGTTGCCGTCGGAAATATGAGCAAGACTAGCGAGCGGTTCGGCGACTGCGAATGGCTTACGCCAGCGGATGCCGACGGATTCCTCGACAAGAGGACGCTTCAGGTCCAGCGGACCGGTTCGGGCAGCTGCATGATGTTCGATCGCGAGGCCAACACCATGATCGTCGCCGTCATCGCGACCTTGCGCGACACGGCCGTCAGCATGATGAAGCGCCCAAGCCCCTGCCAACATGTGGCGATCCCCGAGCTCGGCAGTGAAGCGTTCGGTGAGCATTCCTGCACCAAGGGTAACGGCAACGCCGTCAACATCTTTGTCTGGAAGAACGGCAAGCAGGCTTCGATCCTGTTCGCGCCGGTGAAGCCGCATCCGGAGTCCGGCTCAGTCGAGCGCCTGAAGGCGGTCGCGACAAGGGTCTATGGAAAGCTGTAACGACTGGGCCAGCCTCTCGATCTGGCGAGCGCTCAAGCCCCGGTCATCTGCCGTTCCTCGTCCGTCCACTCCACCACATCAGGCATCAGATCCGGCTGCAGCGGTGCTTCCTCCGTCATCACGTGGCCGTCCAGCGCGCGCAGCAAGGCTGCGGCCAGCGCGGGCTTGCGCAGCGGCTTGGCGAGGAAGTCCGACATGCCGGCTTCGCGGCAAATCCTGACGTCATCGGGGAAGGCATTGGCGGTCAGCGCAATGATCGGCAAGATGGCGAAACGGCCGCCTTCGGCGCGGATCGCACGGGTTGCAGCGAGGCCGTCCATCTCGGGCATGCGGACGTCCATCAGCACGATGTCGTAATCGCCTTCGGACACGGCAGCGATAGCCTCGACGCCGTCGGCGACGACCCGCAGCTCGACGTCGAAGGTGCCCAGCATCTTGCTCACGACCATCCGGTTGACGGCGTCGTCCTCCGCGACCAGCACCTTCAGCGGCCGGTCGAGACCCGCAATGCGGGCCTTTAGCTCGTCGATTTCGTCGCGGTCCGCCTGGTCCGACGCCTGCGCCTGGCTCCACGGCAACACCAGCGTGAAGCGGAAGGTCGAGCCCTCGCCCGGCGTCGAGGTGACGCCGATGGTGCCGCCCATCTGCTCGATGATGCGCCTCGAGATCGCAAGGCCAAGGCCGGTGCCGCCGAAGCGGCGGCTGATCGAGGCATCGGCCTGGGCGAAGTCGGAGAACAGCTGGCCGAGCTTCTCCGGCGCGATGCCGATGCCGCTGTCGGTCACGGTCCATTCGACGGTCGCGAGCAGGTCGCGGCGCGCCTGGCAGATGGCCTTGATCGTCACCTCGCCATGGTCGGTGAACTTCACCGCATTGGAGGCGAGATTGAGCAGCACCTGGCGGATGCGCGCGACATCGCCGCGCAGCGTCGGCGGCAGGTTCGGATCCAGCTCGACCCTGACGTCGAGCCCCCTGCCTTTGGCGCTCACGCGCACGACGTTCGCAACCGTCTCGACCAGCGTCTGCGGCGCAAAGTCGATCGCCTCGAACTGGAAGCGTCCGGCCTCGAGCTTGGAGAGGTCGAGGATGTCGTTGAGGATGCGCTGCAGGTTGTCGCCGGATTCGCGGATCGTGATGACCGCCTCGCGCTGGTCCGGATCGAGGTTGGTTTCAAGCAGCATGCTGGCAAGCCCAAGCACGCCGTTCATGGGCGTGCGGATCTCGTGGCTCATGACAGCGAGGAAATCCGACTTGGCGCGGCTCTCGGCTTCGGCCTTCTCGGCGCGCCAGCGCTCGGTGACGTCCCGGCCGAAGCCGCGATAGCCGAGAAACTGGCCGTCACGATCATGGGCCGGTTTCGCCGTCAGCGACCACAGCCTCGCCTCTCCGCCGGTGACGACCTTGAGGTTCATCTCGTGCAGCGGCTCGCCATGCTCCATCAGGCCGACGACGTTATAGGCGGCCGCCTTGTCCTCGGGGCAGAGCATGTCGAGCACGTCGACGAAAGCCGCTCCTTTCAGCAGCGGAAGCGGCAGTTGCGCGACATCGGCGAAGCGCTGCGGCACGTCCGTCAGACGTCCCTCGGCGTCGGTCTGCCACAGCCAGTCGCTGGCGTTCTCCTGAAAGTCCTTGAGCAGCAGCGAGATGATCTCGGTCTGGCGTTCGAGCTCCAGCCGGGCCTTGAGATTGCCGAGGAACAGATTGCCTTGCGAGACGATGTTGCGCGCCATGAAGAACGCGAACAGCAGCAGGAACACCGCCGTCACCAGATACGGCCCGGTGCCGCAAAGCAAGAGCGCCCCGGCGCAGGCGATCGTCATGGTGGCGAGATAGACGAGGCCCGCCCGCGGAAAGGTCGACAG
The DNA here is from genome assembly GCF_054967145.1 of Bradyrhizobium sp. UFLA06-24. Lineage (NCBI taxonomy): Bacteria > Pseudomonadati > Pseudomonadota > Alphaproteobacteria > Hyphomicrobiales > Nitrobacteraceae > Bradyrhizobium > Bradyrhizobium sp. UFLA06-24. Next base: position 1,514 of record NZ_JADFUE010000009.1, on the reverse strand, counting down.
CGTGAAAGCGCCGCCCGACATCATGCCGACCATCAAGCAGGCGAGGATGAGCTGGCTGGTCGGCTCTACCAGGCTGAACAAGACGAGCGGCAGCGTGCCCCAGGTCGCGGCGAGGAAGAACGCCTGCCGTAGCATCTGGCGCGCCGCGCGGGGCGAAGCCTCCTGCGGCGGATTGCGGTGCGACCGACGCCATGCGCGTACGGCGAGCGACCCGGTGAGAGCAAGGGTCATGGCCCAGATCGCGAGGAATTCGTTCAGGCCCCTGCCCCAGAACAGGATCAGCACGATGGCGACGTTGAGCATGGTGACCGCCATGGTCACCGGAATCAGCCGCATCACTGCATCGATCTGCTTGGCGCGGATCCGGCGCAGCTCGCGCTCGCTGAGATTGGCGGTGAGGCCGTCCTCGATCTCGAAGCCGCCGAGCCAGTACAGGAACGCCCCGATCAGCCCGTCGCGCGGCTCAGCCCGTTGTGAAGATTTGACCAGCCATCCCATCCCAAGGAACCTTTTCCGTATCAATGACCTACGGCCGGCTTAAGCCGGGTTAATTTTGTGGGAGATTTTGCGGCATCCTTGACGGGCGCGTTGGCAGTTTGTTCTAACCAGAACCCTTGGTCCGGAGCCTGCCGACATGCCCATCAGAGTTGCGACGTGGAACGTGAATTCGGTCCGGCAGCGGATCGACCTCCTCCTGACCTGGCTGAAGGAGTGTCAGCCCGACATCGTCTGCCTCCAGGAGATCAAATGCGTCGACGAGGCCTTTCCGCGGCTGGAGATCGAGGCGCTCGGCTACAACGTGGTGACCCATGGGCAGAAGACGTTCAACGGCGTCGCCCTGCTCTCCAAGCTCAAATTCGACGAGACCAAGTCGGGGCTATCAGGTGACGACGAGGACACGCACGCCCGCTTCCTCGAGGGCGTGGTGACGCTCAAGCGCGGGGTGCTGCGCATCGCATGCCTCTATCTGCCCAACGGCAACCCTGTCGGCACCGAGAAATATCCCTACAAGCTCAAATGGATGTCGCGGCTTCTTGAGTATTCGAAGGAGCGCCTCAAGACCGAGGAGCCGCTGATCCTCGCCGGCGACTTCAATGTCATTCCGCACGCCCGCGACGTCCACAACCCCGCCGCCTGGACCGAGGACGCGTTGTTCAAGGCCGAGACCCGGGAGAGCTTCCAGTCCCTGCTCGGCCTCGGCCTGACCGATGCCTTGCGCGCCGTCACGGACGAGCCGGGGCTCTACACCTTCTGGGACTACCAAGCCGGGGCCTGGCAGAAGAACCAGGGCCTGCGCATAGACCACCTCCTGCTGTCGCCCCAGGCCAGCGACCGGCTCGCCAATGTCGGCATCGACAGCTACGTGCGCGCCTGGGAGAAGCCGTCGGACCACGTGCCTGTTTGGGCGGATCTGGATCTGGAGGCGGCGTAGGGCTCGCTATCAGACGGTGGGCACGGTCAGGGAGCGGATTGCAGGAGCCAGCCGCAATCGCAGCTGCCGTAGCGGGCAAAGG
>NZ_JADFUE010000099.1:0-16039 GCF_054967145.1 Bradyrhizobium sp. UFLA06-24 | reverse complement strand
TGAGCGCTCCTGCTCGCCAGCAGCTCCAATCCCTGCCAGTTCAAACCTTGCCGTCAGATTAAGTCGAAACTTCTACAAGCCCGCGTCAATCGCAAGCTCCATGATCGTAATGAGCGCCTGCCTCAGACCATCCACGATATCGCCTGGAAGGCCCAGCTCAGGCTCTGCGCACGCTATCGCCGCCTATCGGCCGCCGGTAAACCCAAGGTGATCATCACCACCGCCATTGCGCGCGAGATGGTCGGTTTCCTGTGGGCGATCGCTCGTCAAGTACAAGTCGGGGACACCTGAAAGGACTCTGCTCGACCATCGGTGCCCTGGGCAGGAGGCGGGGCGAGGCGGGGAATCCTCGCGGCCTGTTATGAGCCGGCTACGCCGACGCTCGTCTTCTAGGCCGAGGCAGCACCAAGACGAAACCACGGTCATGCGGTAGCCAACCCGCGCATGAGAGCTTGCTCAACCGTCGTCTCTGCCCCGCCTCCCGCTTTGGGCGCTGCTGAAATCCAGCGTCTGGGCGCAGCCAGGAAATTATGCTCGTTCAGAGTCTTGACGGCAAACATGAGAGCAGGCGGCTGAAAAATGTGTGCTGAAGGGCGATTTTCCTGATGTGTGTGGTGACGATAAGCCAATCGATGCGCGGTAAACGGCGCCGCACACGCAGTTTTCGCTGTTTTTTTGTCTCATGTTTGGCGCTCCAGACAGATTCGTCCCGTTGCCGCCAGCATCTTCGGAATGCGAACGAGATTGTAGGTCGGCGGCGGTAAGCACGAAAAACCACTCGACCAGGCCGCGGTCACGGTGCCGGGTCTTGCGCAGACCGCCGACCGTCTTGATCCACCCGAATGGTTCTTCGATCCGCTTGCGCTTGGTCATGCTGATGCGATAGCCGGGATGTCGGGTCGTGCGCGCGTCGATCGCCGAGCGGCGGTTGGTGTCGTTCTGCGAGACATGCGGCGTGCAGCCGCGCTCGCGGCAACCGGCAACAAAGTCGGCGGTGTCATAGTTCTTGTCGGCGCCCGCGGTGCTGCCCGGCTTGGCACTGTCCTCGATCATGTCGAGGGCGGTCGTTCGCTCCGCCGTACCGTTGGCCTCGGTGAGGCGCGCATCGACGATCAGCTCGTTGCGGTTCTCCATCATCAGATGCCCCATGTGGCAGAGCTTGGCCTCCTTGCCCGCGCCCTTTCGGAACAAGCGGGCGTTAGGGTCGGTAGTCGAGGAATGGGTGACGTTCTTGCGCTTCTCGCTATGGAAGTCGCGCTCGGCATTGCGCCACCGACTGCGGCCCGATCGCTTGCCAGATGGTGAATCATCGCCATCCTTTGGCACGAAGCTCTTCATGCTGGGCACATGCCTCGATAAGCGTGCCATCGACCGAGAAGTGCTCACTGGACAAGAGCCCATGCACCTGCGGCAGGTTCAGCACGGTAACAAAGAACTTGGCCGCGATGTCGCCGTCGAGCAGCCGATCCCGGTTCTAGCAAAACACGGTCGCATCCCACACCGAATCGTCAATCGACAAACCGACGAACCAGCGGAACAACAGATTGTAGTCGAGCTGCTCCATCAGCTGCCGTTCCGAGCGCGCTGTATAGAACGCCTGCAGCAGCGGCGCCCGCGACAGCCGCTCCGGCGGAATGGATGGCCGGCCATGGCGGGCGTACAGCCTGCCAAAGTCGCGCGACAGATCCTTCAGCGCCGCGTCAACCAGGTCGCGGATCGCACGCAGTGGGTGATCCGCTGGAACACGCTGCTCCAACCGCACGTAACCGAATATGCCTTCCGACCGCTGATCGGCCCTGCGCATCGCGTTCCCCAGCCCAAAGGAATCAGACACATGCACGGAATCACGCTCCAACCAACTCGCAAAACGACTTTTTCAGCAGCTGCTGCGCGCGCTCTCACCAGGTCGCGTATGGCCTCATGCGCCGGATCGGGGACCCACACCGCCGTGGCTCGCCGGCCCGGTGCAATTTGGCCAGCATCGCCGCGTCGCGGCGGTCCGTCTTGACCCGATCCCCAGCCTTCATCGGGATCAGCGAAGGCGCCACCAAGATGCAGTCATGACCCAATTCCGTCAGTTGCCGATGCAGGCCATAGCCACAGGGGCCAGCTTCGTCGCAAAAGCTCACTCGCCGGTCGCCCTTGGTCAGCTTCTCTGCCAACTTCGCGACCTGATCGCCGCGATTAGGGACGATCCCCAGCTGGCGGACTTCACCACCACGCATTCCTTCGGCGACCGCAACCGAAATCGTCGCCTTATGGACATCCAGTCCCACGAAAATGCTATCATTCATCAGGCCCGCTCCCCATGCTTGAGGTTCGGCGCCGGCCCATCGGGCGCAACCCTCGATAGGAGCTTGCCGTGGGGGGCTGCACGTCGCCTCAGGGGGCGAACATAGGGTCTAGCCGGCTGCGACGGCTTCCAACAGCTCGTGAGCGAGGTGGCGCTCGGTAAGCTGGCATCGTCATCGGCCTGGAGGTATCGCGATTGGCGCGTAACGCGGAACCAGCGTCGTGAAGATTCCCCGAGCGGAGTGGCAGTTCGTCATGCCGGGCATGCATCAGGACTACATCGACGGGGAACGGTTCGTAGCTAATCAGCGGCGCGTTGCGGATAATGCCAGCGCATTTGGTGGTGAACAATTCTCTGGGCCAGCGCGCGAGGGGACTGGCGTTGCTCCAGGGACGCGTACTATGTGGCTTGTGCGGCGACCGCATGGGTGTGCATTACAGTCGCGAGCACGGCGATATGATCCCGAGCTATGTGTGCCAAGCGAGCGCAGTGCGCCGTGCCGGAAAGACCTGCCAAATGGTGCCTTGCAAGATCGTCGATCCGGCGGTCGCCGCGTTGATGATCGAGATGATGACGCCGATGGCGCTGGCCGTCACTCTGGAGATCCAACGCGAGCTTGAGGCGCGGGTCCGCGAGATCAAGACCGGGCGTCGCCAGCACGTCGAACGACTGCGCTACGAAGCCGAGCTTGTCCGCCGGCGCTACATGAAGGTGGACCCCGAGAATCGTCTCGTCGCCGATGGGCTTGCGGCCGAGTGGAACGACAAGTTGCATCGTCATGTCGAAGCTGTCGAGGAATATGAACGTCGCAGCAAGCAGCAGGCTGCGACGCTCACCGCTGAAATCCGTCACCGTATTCTCGGTCTTGCCGAGCAGCTGCCGCAAATCTGGAATGATCCGCGCGTCGACTTCCGTGAGCGCAAGCGCATCGCGCTCTTGCTAATCGAAGACATACCTTGATCAAGGCGCAGAAGATCATTGCTCATGTGCGTCTATCCGGCGGGGCTACCCATACATTGGAGCTCGAACGACCGCTGCCAATCCCCAGCTGCGTAAGTTCAAACCCGAGCTTATCTCGGCCGTCCATCGGCTGCTCGATCAGCATTGCGACCGCGAGATCGCCGAGATAGTGAACCAAGAACGAGTGGCGCACCTGGGAAGGCAAGCCCTTCAATCTGAAGAGGATCGCCTTAATTCGCGGTGTCTACAAACTGACGAGTCGATACGATGGACTGCGCCACCGTGGCATGCTCACGACGCGCGAGGTCTCAGCGAGGTTTGGGATCGCCAAGACCACTGTGCAGGAGTGGGCCCTCAGGGGCTCCTCAAAAATGCTACGCTGACAGTCTGAACCGTTCAGTCTGAACCGTTGCCTCTGGGACATCGCATCAGATACCACTATCCTTAAAGTCTGCGCGGCCGCTGCTCCCGCAAACCGAAAACGACACCTATCACCGCGCAACTGTCGGGATGTGGTCCAATATGAAGCAATCGCCTTGTCGCGCGGGCGGCGCGGCCGCGCCGGCAAAATGGCCGTGCCGTAATGCACCGCCATCTCAGCGTAAATGCGGTTGATCTGGGGAACGTAGAAGCACGCCTTGATGACCGCGATCTTGGTGTTATCGGGTACCAGCAGCGCGCCGGCACCCCGCCGATGCCTCGAAGGCGCCGACGTGACCGGCGATCCAGTCGGCGAGCCCCTGGGTCCAAGTCGCCTGCGTGTATTTGAAACTCGATGCACCGAGGACGGCGACGAAGATTTGAGCGTTGCGCCGCTTCCCGGTGACCCAATCGACGACCACCGAAATACCGTCGCCCGCATAGTTCACGAACAGCTTGTCCCCGGCCGCATGGACCTGGCGCATCGTTACCGACAAGCGGCCTTCTCTGGGACGGTAGAGCTCACAGAACCGGCTATAACGGAAGCCGTCGGGCTCGGCTGCGATAGATTCCCCCCACAGGATCCACAGCGTCACATGCTCGCGCTTGAGGTCGCGATGTACCGCCGCCCAGTCGGGCTCAACGCCGGACCGGCGACCCGTTTTTGGTCCCGGCGCCGCAAACAGCCGCTCCTCCAGAACCTCATCGGTGGCCTAGCTTTGGTCTCTCAGGAGGTTGTCCATCTGGTCTGAACCGAGGAAGCTGAGGTTGCGAAGCTTCAGTGTTCCAAGGAGAGACCAGATGAACGTCCACAAGAATGCGCCTTTGACGCCCAAAGGTCGAGAGGCGATGGTGCGAGGCGTGGTCGAGGGCGGGCTGAGCCAGGCTGATGCGGCAAATCAGTTCAACACGACACCGAAAACCGTGGCCAAATGGGTCAAGCGGTTCCGCGCAGAAGGCGTGGATGGTTTGCGCGACCGCTCGTCGCGACCTCGTTCATCGCCGAGCCAAACCCCGCCGGCCACGTGCGCCGCCGTCGAGACGTTGCGCCGGCAGCGCCACACCGGCAAGCAGATTGCTGCCGAGGTCGAGGTGTCACCGGCCACCGTCAGCCGTATCCTTCGCCGCTTGGGATTAAGCCGGATACGCGATCTGGAGCCCGCCGAGCCGGTGCGCCGGTACGAGCGCGAGCACCCCGGCGAGCTCATCCATATCGACATCAAGAAGCTCGGCAGGTTCGTAAGACCAGGCCACCGCATCACACACGATCGCCAGAAGGGCGAAAGCCGCGGCGCCGGCCACGAGTTCGTCCACGTGGCCATCGACGATGCATCGCGCTTGGCCTTCTCCCAGATCCGGCGGGATCAGAAAAAGGAGAGCGCCATCGCCTTCCTCAAGGAGGCCGTCACTTACTACCGCAGCCTCGGCATGAAGGTCACCGGCATCATGACCGACAACGGCTCCTGCTACCGCGCCAAGGCCTTCGCCAGAGCGTGCAGGAAGCTCGGCCTCAAGCACATCTTCACCAGCCCCTACAGACCGCAAACAAACGGCAAGGCCGAACGCTTCATCCAGACAGTGCTGCGCGAATGGACCTACGCTCGCGCCTATGACACCTCAGACCAGCGCGCCAAAAACCTGCCAATCTGGCTTCATCACTACAACTGGCATCGCCCGCACGGCAGCCTGCAGGCCAAACCACCCATCAGCCGCCTCGGCCTCCCGAAGGACGACCTGTTGAGATTCCACACCTAGCCGGGTCATCATGCAGGGCTCCAACACTGGCCTAAACGGCGGCTCAACGCCATATGGCAACGACTACGAGCGCGAGATTGTGCTGATCAACATCGTATTGATCTGATTGATGGCGGTGCGCAGGTCCTCTGCCTCGCGGGTTCTACACTTCACGCATTGGAACGCAAAATCTGCCCCTTGGGGCGCGAACCGCATTCGGTGATCGGTTCGACCACGAGCGAACCGCTGCGGATCTTCGTGAACATCACCGCCCAGCCGGGGGCGAGCGACTGGGACCGTCACCGGGGGTCCTGCGCGGGGTAGGCTGCGTGCAGCCGATCTGCGAGCACCTGGGCAGCGTCCGTCGCGATGATGGGGGCAGGTCGAGGCTTGGCGTGATGGACGCGGCCCGGCAGGCTGCATGCCGGACGATGTGGATTTGCCAAAGCGAATCAGGCGCTCGTTGTGCGCCCTGACGAAGATCGGCCGCGGCTCATGATGGGCCACGCCGCGTTCGCTCAATCAACCCGTCTCGGTTGCGCCGCCAGCCAGGCGGAACGTCGCAGTTTCGAGTGCGAGGCCGGTCTCGCACAGATCGGCGGGCCTGCGATTTAGTCGGACGAAAAACGACGCCGCCGCGTTGCGGCAGCACGGTCAGCAGTCCCATCCTGAAGCTGTAAGAATGCCTCGCACACACAGACGTCTTGCGGTGCCGAACTGTTCGGCAACCTGGTTCTCGCTGCGTCCGCGGCCTTTATGGTGAATACGAACTGACAGCCGAGAGCCTGCCACGCATCGCCGAAAAATACCGCGAGATTGTGCAGCCCGGCTTCTACGCACACGTCCTGCGTCGTGCGAACGTCGAGAGTTGCCAAGTCAATTTTCTGCAGCGCATCTTCATCGAAACCGAACAGCCCGCACTGCTCGCCCAAGATCTCAGCCTCGACTTTCGCCGGTGCGGCGGTGCTGACTTTGCCCGCGTGGGGCCGAAACAGGCACACAGCCGACGACGCTATCGGAATGGCCTGAGATCATCGATTTCCATTTTGCCACGTACGATCCCAGAGCCTGGCCGTGAAATGCTAGATTCCCATTCCCGCACGCTCGATTTCGCGTCGGTCGTCGCCAAGGCGCACGCGTCGCGGCTGTTACTTTGTCGTGCCAGCCTCGTCCAGTTGACTACGGCGATGTCGGAAATAGGACGACCGGCAGCGTCATTTCAAGAGCAGGCTGCTAATTAGGTGTTTTCTCTGGTCAGGCAAGCCGCGCAGGGAATTCCGCGAGTGGCACGCCGATTGCTGGATCAGGACGGCCGCAGCCAAGGCGTTCGCAGCGGCATGTCGCCAGGAGTTCCCGATGAGACCCGCTCATGACGCTAACGGCGCTGGTGCACCAGCTCCCGCCCCGCGCCGCTATTCCACCTTCTCGGTCCAGCTGATGCACCTTCCGTAGCGGCGTTGGCGCCAATGGTCGGCGCGAACGCGCGGGTCGGGTTGGAGAACAACCTGTACCTCTCCCGCGGGCTGCTGGCAACGAACGCCGAATTCGTGCAGCGGGCGATAGAGAATCTCGAGAGGATCGGGTGGGGTGCTGCCTCAGACAAGAGGCGCGAGAGGCTCAAGCTCAAAGTTCATGTCAAATAGATCAACGCTGAGGCTTATGTCTGAGGAGGCTTATGTCTGAGAGTTCAACGGTAATGCCTGAGAGGCTGCCGCGCGCAGTCGGGCTCCTCGGGGGCGGTGTCATCGGCGGCGGGTGGGCGGCACGCTTCATTCTCAACGGAATCGACGTGCGGCTGTATGGCCCGTCGCGTGGTGCGGTCGAGCGCGTGCGGGGAACGCTGGCCAACGCACGGCAAGCATATCGGCGGCTAACGCTGATCCCGCTGCCGGCCGAGGGGGCACTAACGGTAGTCGAGTCGGTCGCGGACGCCGTGCGCGGCGTAGACCTCGTGCAGGAATCCGCACCGGAGCGCCTGGAGCTCAAGCAGCAGCTGCTCGCGGCCGCCAGCCGCGCGGCAGCGCCTGGTACCCTGATCTGTTCCTCGACCTCGGGGATTCGCCCGTCGTTGCTGCAGGCGGAGATGGACCACCCCGAGAGCTTTCTGGTTGCGCACCCCTTCCAACCTGTGTACCTGCTGCCGCTGGTCGAACTGTGCGCCGGAGAGCGCACAGCGCCCGAGGCGCTTGAGCGGGCGGCGGCGATTTACCGGGCGATTGGGATGCACCCGCTCGTGGTCCGCAAAGAGGTAGACGGGTTCCTCGCGAACCGGTTGGGGGAGGCATTGAATCGCGAGTCGCTGTGGCTGGTGCACGACGATGCGGCCACGCTGCAGGAAATCGATGACGCGGTGCGCTACTCCTGGGCGCTGCGCCGCGCGGCTATCGGCTCGTATCGCGCGGCGGATGGCGGGGAGGGCATGCGCCAGACCATTGAGCAATGGGCGTTCAAGTGGCCGTGGTCGAGGCTGACCGACAAACCCGACATTAACGGCGCGTTTCTAGACAAGGCCGCTGAGCAGGCAGACGCGCTGGTGAAGGCCGATCCCCTGGACGTCCCCGCCGACCAGAAACGCGACGATCTGCTCGTGGCCCTGCTGCAGGCGTTGCGTTCGCAAAACTACGGGCCCGGCGAGACGCTTGCGCGCTGGGAACAAGGGCTCCAAACTCGCGCTCCCAACATTAGCAACGGTTCCGGCCCACTGCGGATGCCAACGCGAGACATAACGTCTGACTGGATCGGCCACTACGGCCGGGTCAACGAGAGTCGCTATCTCGAGCTCTTCGGCAACGCCACCGACTCGCTGCTCCGTTCGATCGGCGTCGACGGCGAATACCGCTCAAGTCATGGTACTTACGAAACGGTCGAGACGCATTTATCGTACCTCCGGGAATTGTACGCTGGGGACCGCATTCAAGTGCTCACGCAGATCCTCGCCGCCGACGACAAATGCCTTCATCTTTTCCACGTGCTTACGCGGGAAGGTGATGAGGCGCGGGCCGCCACGGGCGAGCAGATGCTGATTCACGTGGACGCCGTGAGCAAACGCCGCGGACCGGTGAATGGCCACGTCCGCGAACGCCTGCTGGAGTTGACGCGACTACATGCACGGTTGCCCCGTCCGGAGCCTGCCAACGCAAACATCCAGCTCCGCCGAGCCGCGAAATCTTAGACTAAGTCTAGCGCGCAATCTGGATGGGGAGCCGCATTGGCGCATGTAGCGATGTTCCGGATAGACTTCGTTCTCATCTATGAGGCCGGCCCGCACAATCAGTGGGCATTGCGAGATGTCGCGCTCCTTTCGTATCAACTTGAACGACGGCTGGAAAAAGTTCACGAACAAGCGAACCGAACCGTAAAGCTGAGCCAGCAAAGCAGCTGCTTCGAGCCCTCGTCGACGGTAGCCATCGTCGGACCACCGCGCCGTTCTTCTGCTCGACAAAGGCCTGTTCGCAATACACCTTCAAGGCCTCATTCATGAACACAGAGTCGTTGTCGGCATCCAACCCCGGAGCGCAAACGGTAGCTGCGCACGAACCGTGCGCGATAGCTTCTGTTCACGCACCAGAGGTGGCGCGCATTCCGTCCAGCCGGTCGCGATATCGGGGAGAACAAGCGTATGGACGAAACTGCCGACGCAGAAGGGCGTGGGCAACAAGATCGGCTTCGTCGAAATCGGGCGCCGGATCTCCCCAATCTGCTGAAGTACGAACAGGGATGCTGCGTCGCAGAGCACTTGCTACAAAGCGACGGCACCGGCCGCTTTGCTCACGAATGTATCGAAGCGTCCCCGCGCCAGGTCGATATGGCCGTGCCGCCCCATCGATTAAATCAAGGTCGGAAGCAGGGGCTTGAGACGCTTGCCGCAGACCCGGTCTGCGGCCTCCCAAAGCAATATCAGCGCGTTTCTCTCCGCATCTTGGTAGTTCCGCGGACGATTGCGGCGACCCGCTGTCCGGCCGATGGAAGCCAGGTATCGCGACGAACTCGTTGAGAATGCGCCCCTTTTGACGCGGCTCGGTATCCGCCGCGCCAAGGCAGACTTCAGTGCCTTGCGCGTCGCCGTGCTCAATCGCCTCATCGTTGCCCCTGTGCTCACTTGCCATTGGGGCGCAATCTGCGCGAGGCAACAGCGCAGTATTTAGGAGCATTTCTGACAATGCAATGCGCGCTTCCATCCCGGTTGCCCCGCAGCAAATTCCCCCCCCCCTGATCGGCAGCTGATTGCGTTCGAGACTCCGATCTCAATGGCGGCTTTAATGCGGTGCCGACTACGTCTTGACCAGCAGGTTGGCGAGATGACGTTCTTTTCTTCCGACATTCTGTGTTCACCGATTCAGCCATGCTTCGTATCTGGAAAGTGCTGCTGGCCCTTTGTCGCTGATGCGCTGCGGAGATCCATCGTCGCTCCACACACGACGTGTTACGCAGGAGAAAGTGATGGTGATCGTCGCAGGAACCTTCTCGATTTCCTCGGTCGTGATTGAGGGGCCTTTCTGTTCTTAGCCGTTGGTGAAGGATGGGTGCCCGATAAAGTCCCAGACCCCTCTACCGCTGTAATTGCTCTGCGGGCCTTCAATGCTGATACTGATACACGGCAACCCCACTGGAGAAGGTAGTGTCTCGATCCTTCTTAATGTACTACGCCGCGTAGACCAAGACGCAGCTCATCACGATAGGACAAGGTGCAGCAATGGAAAGCATAATTAATATGTTGTACGTCTCACGCTTCCTTCCACCACACGACGAACGCCGCTGCCAAAAGGACTGGCAGAATGTCTCGATCACACGGGCAGCATCGAGTCACAACGTATGCGCACGCATGGTCCTACGTTAGCACCATTCGACATCGATGTGAGCAAGCAGTTGCGCTTGCCAAGTTCGACGACGGCCGCGCCTGATCAACGGTCGCGACCCCGTCTCACTCACGCTGGACAGGCGGCCGAGTTGTGGGAAATCGGCGATGCCGGCCGCTCGCTCTGGTGATCGGCAACTTCAGTAAGCTGTCAAATCCGGAAGGATCATTGCCAGGTCTGTCTTGTCCTCTGAACCCCAAGGTTTCCAATGATGATCCCTACGAAATCGACACAAAGTCAGCTGAAAGAGCGGGTGGCAAGTGCATTGAGAAAAATCGAGGCACTGGAATCTGCATATGAGACGATCACGATCGGACAACTGGTTTCAATGCGAGCGAGGACGCACGGCTCAACGACCGCCATCGATGTCTTCGAGCGCGGTGAGCGCGCTACCTACTCCGAGATGGACCAATTGTCTAACAAATATGCGGTTGCGCTGCGCACATTCGGCGTACGCAAGCGCGATCGAATCGGGGTGATGCTACCCAATCGCATTGCTTTCCCGATGTTGTGGTTCGCGATCGCCAAGCTCGGCGCGGTGATGGTCCCCATCAACATGCGCTACACGGCGAGAGAAATCGAATACGTTCTCAGCGATACTCAGGCCAAGTTCGCTGTCGTTGACGAGTCCGCAAGGACAGTGTTCTCGGCAATGGACCCTTGGCCGAAAGACCTTGGCAAGGATCGAGTAATTATCGTTGGAGAGTCTTCCGACGGGGCAGCCACGGCCCTCGATGAATTGCTCAAAGGGCTCGACGATTCTCTGGTGGAGGAGGATATCCGACCGGACGACCTGTTGAACATTCAATATACCTCGGGGACAACAGGCTTTCCGAAGGGCTGCTTGTTGACGCACGACTACTGGGGCGTGAGGTCGTACCAGGCGGCTTGCGGGGACGGGCAGCCGTTCCAGAGGTATCTGTCCGCGCAACATTTCTTCTATGCCGACCCGCAAGGAGATCTTGTGAAGTCGTATAGGCAGGGCGGCACGCTCTACTTGGCTCCGTCAATCAGCTCAACGCGCTTCATCGGTTGGGTCAAGCAGCACCGCATCGAGTGGTGCGTGTTTCCGCAGCTGGTAGCGCGCCAGGCCGAACTTGCCGACGAAGACGGGGCGACATCCCTGAGGCATAGCCTGACGTGGGGCTGCGGTCCTGATACGCAACGCAACATCCGGAAGCGGTTTCGAGTGCGTACCCATGATGCTTATGGGATGACAGAAATCGGGTTTGGCACACAAATGCCGAGCGGCCTTGATGAGATGGAGGAATCCGGATCGGTGGGGATTCGTGCCCCGTTTCGGAAGCTGCGACTAATGAATGACGATGGCACGCCCACCCCAGTCGGCGAAATCGGCGAACTATGGGTGAGTGGTCGTGGAATCCTCCAAGGCTATTGGAATAGGCCGAATGTCGCCTCGTTCGAAGGCGAATGGTTCAAGACGGGGGATCTGCTGCGGCGCGACGACTTAGGCTTTCATTGGCTAGTAGGGCGCACGAAGGACATGATCCACCGCTCAGGCGAGAACATCGCTGCACGCGAGGTGGAGGCCATCATCCGCGAGATTGCTGAGATTGCAGATGTGGCCGCCGTACCCGTTCGAGATGCTATGCGGGGAGAGGAGGTCAAGATCTACGTGGAACTGAGAGAGGGTCTCACACCAGACGATATGCTCGTGAAGCGCATTTTCGAACATGCTCGTGCTAATCTTGCCGTGTTCAAAGTGCCGCGGTACATCGCCTTTACTCCGCTGCTTCCTAGAACGAACACCAGCAATAAAGTGCTCAAACGTGAGCTGATGGCCGTGAGCGACCCGCTTGCCGGCGCCTACGATACTGAGGACAAGCGCTGGCGCTGAATATCTGACTAGAGTCGCTGCCGCACTTGCTAGCGCGCGAAGCAGGGTAAGGTTATATTGTTCGAATGAACGGTAGCGGCTGCCTTGACCGGGTCGGACGTACCGCTCCAGAATTGCCATTGCACCACTGCGGGCGAGCGCATGACCAATCATCAGGCTCGGATTCATGGTGGCCGATGGAAGGCGCAGAGAGATGCAGCTGCAATGCCCTGGCTAATCTTGAGACAGGCCCGAGCGTCGCGTCTGAGCGCGCTTTCTTGCTCAGAGGCAGCTATCGTTGCCCATATGCAACTACAAGACGTTGCACGGCTTTTGCCCTCCGCCATCCAATTTCTGGAGCAGTCGCTTTGCCGAGCGCGCCGCCCGGCACAAGGCGCTGATCTCGACGAGGGCCGTGAGCAATCGCAGGGTGCGAAGCGGAGCCAATCTCGGCGTGTGCGGGTGCGACGTCGCGGAACCTGCTTCGGCAAGGAGATCAAACAGCTAAACCCGTCCACCTGCCCTCGTTCTTCCTCAATGGCGGCATGACGGCGAAACCCAAGGAGCGCCTATGGGCGGACTGTATTACGAAGAATTCAAGGTCGGGCAGGAGTTCAGGCACGCCCTCAGCCGGACCGTCACCGAGATGGACAATACATTGTTCAGCCTTTTGACGTTGAACCCGCAGCCGCTACACATCGACGCTCATTTCGCAGCCTCGACAGAATTCGGGCAGCGGCTTTTCAACAGCCTCTATACGCTTGGAATCATGATTGGGATGACCGTCTATGATACGACGCTCGGGACCACGGTTGCCAATCTCGGTATGACCGATGTCACTTTCCCCAAGCCAGTCTTTCACGGGGATACGCTGCGGGCTACCACGAGCGTTCTTTCGAAGCGGGAATCGAAATCGCGCCTGAAGGCAGGTGTCGTGGAATTCGAACACCAGGCGCTCAATCAGCTCGACCAGATCGTGGCAACATGCCGCCGAGCCGCGTTGATGCACAAGAGGCTGGCCTGATTGTCCAATGCTGTTCGTTCCGGGCGACAGCTCGCGCAAATTCGAAAAGGTCTCCGGAGGAGGGCCGACACACTCTTGCTCTAGCTCTCTCCGTCTAGCGGGCTGTTGAAAAGCTCAGCCGCGTTCGCAAACGAAGGCGGAATCGTCGCCGTTGTGGATGTAGAAGTGGCCGACGAGCCTGATCATAGCCCATCCGCGACCGCAGGACGGATCATTCTCATCGTGCCCTTCCCATGAGAACTCCGCGCAGGGCGAACCGTGGCGGGTGCCGTAGCGCACGTCCAAGAAGCCCTTAAGAGCCCCAAAGGCGATTTCGCCGTCGGACTTTCCCTGGAAGGTGAGATGCGCCTCTTCGACAAGATCGAGGAAGTCGCTGTCCCAGACGTCCATCTCGACGATGCGCCGACGTCCGACAAAGGCCTTGGCGAAGCCGGGCACCTTGCCCATCAGCCGGTCTCCGCGATCAACTTGGGCAGCCGCACCAGATTGTAGGCGCTGGCAGCGAAGGTGAAGGCCCATGCGACGCGATCACGGCCACGGAAGCTGGTCTTCTCTTGACCGGCGACCCTCTTGATCCAGCCGAACGCCTCCTCGATGCGCTTGTGGATGCGCTGGCTGACGGCATAGCCGCTGTGCCGGGTCGTTCTCCCGTCGATCGAAGAGCTGCGGCCGCTGGTGTTCTGCGCAACATGCGGCGTCACGTTCATCGAGCGCAGCTCGTTGACGAAGTCCTCTGCGTCGTAGGCTTTGTCGGCGCCAAGCGTGATTGCTGTCGGCCGGTCGGCACGAGGCTCGATCATGTGCAGCGCGGCCACCCGCTCGGCATGCCCGTCGGCCTGCGTCAGGCAGGCGCAGCCCATGCCCGATGAAGCACAGCTTCGTCTCCTTGCCTTTACCTTTGCGGTAGAGCCTGGCATCGGGATCAGTCGTCGAAGCATGGGTGTCGTTCGAGCGTTTCTGGCCGTGGAAATCCGCCTCAGCATTGCGCCCGCCGCCTTGCGCCGCGGCTCGCCCGAGCCGTCCTTGGGTTTGACGCTCTTCATTGAGGCCCAGGCCTCGATCAGCGTCCCATCGACCGAGAAGTGATCGCTCGACAGAAGCCTCTTCACCTTGGGCCGCTCCAGCACCGCCGCAAGGAACTTGGCCGCGATATCGCCCTCCAGCAGCCGGTCGCGGTTCTTCGAGAACACCGAATGGTCCCAGGCTGCGTCGTCGACGCCGATTCCGACGAACCACCGGAACAGCAGATCGTATTCCAGCCGCTCCATCAGAAGCCGCTCCAAGCGGATCGAATAAAACGCCTGCAACAGCATCGCCCGCAGCAGCTTCTCCGGCGGGATCGACGGCCGCCCAATCGGCGATTAGACCGCGGCAAACTCGCGCTCCAGCGCCGCCGGCGCCTCGTTTACGATCGTCCGGATCGCTCGCAGCGGATGATCCCGCCGCACGCGAGCCTCCAGGTCAACGTAGCTGAACAGCTCGCCCGTTCGATTGTCGCCGCCGCGCACGCACCATCTCCCGAATCCCCTCGGAGCTAGTGAATCACGGTCGCCGGCCGGCGGCGAGCATCCTTTTTCAACAGCCTGCTAGATCGAAAGAGGCTAGCACTACTTTGCAAAATACTAATTTTGCCCTGCCTTATAGGATTCCCGAATCAACTTTTCAATGATTCATGGGTGGTCGGCTCTTGGAGGGCTGACCATGGCGGGATGGAAAGACGAGCTCGAACGCTGGCTGATGCCGTTCTTGGACCGGTTGGGTTATAAGACTCGGCAGCGGATGTGTCCTCTGTACGTTGCAGGATTGATCGGTCCTGGCGATCGCAAGAGCGTTCAGCCGATGGCGGAGCGCCTTGCCACAGGCAAATCCTGCTTTTCTCAGCCCCGCATGCAGCCATTGCGACAGCGGCCCAGCCTCCAGCCCGATCCGCTTCACTGCAAAGCCGAGCGTCGCAAAAACTCAACCAAGGCGTCGGATTCGCTTGCGACCTTCGCCTCCATCTTACCCTGGGCATCCACAACGCCCACGCTCGACAGTGTCCAATGACACGTCGATCCCGGCAGGCGCACCTCGCTGATGAGTTGGGTCAGACTCTCGTCGAAGCAGACCACCGGCCGCTTTGGATCGGGCGCCTCGGCACAGAGATCGAGCACGTCCTCCATCCGGGCGACGTAATCCGCGTCGACCTGCGGAATGCACCACATGTTCTTGCGCCAGGGCTTCAAGTCGTTTTCAGCCAGGCGCCGACACACGGTTTCCCGAGAGAGGCTGGCGTGCTCGGTGAGCCGGACCAGTTCACCCGCCAACAGCTCCAGCGTCCAATGCGCGCGCCCTGCGGGCGGGCTCGAGCAGGCGGTTGCGACCAGCAGGGCTTCCTCTTTGCCGGACGGTCTGCGGCTCGCCCCCGGACGCGGCTGCTCTTCGCTGAGCGCGGCTTCCAAGTTGCCGAGCACGAAGCGGCGTTTTGGTCCGGTACACGGTGGATCCGCCCACGCCGACGCTTCTGGCAATCGCCTCGTCGGTGGCGCCGGCATCGGCCGCCAGAAGAATCTGCGCGCGCTTGAGCTTACGCGCCGCATGCTTGCTGCCGTCCAGAAGCGCCGTCAGTTCCTCGCGCTCAGTTTGGCTGAGTTCGACCCGATAGCGTACATTCTCCGTGCCTCCTTAATCGAGGCACGGATGAACAGCTGAATCGGATGGCCGACGTGAGTCGATCCGCAAAACCTTTACGCCCAAGCAAGGCCAGTATCTGGCCTTCATCGACGCCTATACGCGCGTGCATTGCCGCCCGCCCGCCGAATGGGAGATGCAACGCCACTTCGGGGTGACCCCGCCTTCGGTTCACCAAATGTCCCTGACCCTCGAACGCGCAGGCTTCATCCGCCGCCAAGCGGGCGTGCCGCGCAGCATCGAGG
>NZ_JADFUE010000098.1:0-16167 GCF_054967145.1 Bradyrhizobium sp. UFLA06-24 | reverse complement strand
TGACAAGCGCTATCGCCGACTCTCGACCTCTGAGAATCGCCTCCTTCGGCTCGGCGGTCGATTAAGTTGACGATGCCCCCTGATGAGCCAGAGCCTCCCTTCTCGAAAAGCCTGATCAGTCTCAAATTGTCTGACGACGGACAATCGTTGCCACTGTCTCAGCCAGGCTGCTGTCATCCGAAAGACGGCAAATCCGGGCGCGGGTCCACCCTTCTTCCCGAGCTCGTCAGCTTCTCGAAAGCCAACCTTCCTAGCATTCAAGCCCGGTCTCTAGATGCCGATGCCGCCCATGCTGAACTAGGGGGCCCGCTAGTGGATCTGCAGGAGATTTTGTTATCAGAAAGGAGAGCTTTATGGATTCCAATCGGATAAGCGGTGCCGGCGCGCAAGGGTCTCCAACGGGTTACGTCCGGACACAGGAGGATCATGATCTATTTAGGCAGGCCGCGAATGAAGCCCGGTCATTATCATCTGCCGGGCCTGTGTCGGCACAGACGCCGATTTGGCGTTCGAGCGCTCCATACGGAAGCTTTTCACGCGATGGCTACTCTTGGAACAACGACGTATGGGGCCCGCACCCTGGGCCTCAGACGATTTCGGTGAGTGCAGCCAACCGGTGGAGCGTGTGGTCGAACCAGCCCAATACTCCTGGCATCAAGAGCTATCCGCACGTGGCTTTCAATATCGGGAAACCGCTCAGCTCAATCAACACTCTGAGCTCGAGCTTCAATCAGGAAGTTCCCACTGGCGGCGCCTGGGATGTCGCCTACGATATCTGGGACAGCTCAGACCGACATGAGATAATGCTCTGGACAAACTACACCGGAAACTCGGACGGGAGCGGCAACGTTAAGCCCATTTCATATCATTATGCCCCTTCCGGTGCGGCGATTCCGGTCTACAGCAATGTCAATGTAGGCGGGGCGACTTGGAACGTGTTTGAAGGCGAAGGCTCCGATGGTCACAAGGTCATCTCATTGCTGCGCACTTCGAAGACCAACAGCGGGACAGTGGACATCAAGAGTATCCTGCAGTGGATCAAGTCGAAGGGGTACTTTGGCGACATAAACGTCGGTAGCGTCCAATACGGCGTCGAGATTACCTCGTCCCCGGGGGGAAAGAACTTCAATTTCAACAACTGGTCCGTGACTTCGAAGTGAAGTCCGCGCGGGCGGTAAGGTGAGCTGCGCTATGCCAATGAGCCACGCTGACTGACGGCCTTGGCTTGCCGCTCACATCCCGACCGCCACGATCCCGGCCTCAACCGAACCTATGCCGAGATGGCAAGCCATTACGGCACGGCCATCTCGCAGCCCGGCCGCGGCGCCCAAAAGATAAGGCAAAGGTCGAAGTTGCGGTGCAAGTCGCGCAGCGATGGATTTTGGCGCGGCTGCGCAACCAACGCTTCTTTTCGTTGGCGTGACCTGCCACTGAGCATTTCCTCCAGAAGGATTCAGAGTCCGCCCCGAAGAAGGACGGACAGATGAAGCGAGCAAGGTTCACGGAAGAGCAGATTATCGCAGTGTCGAAGGCGCATGAGGCCGGGGCGAAGACGGCCGACCTAGCTCGCAAGCACGGGGTCTCCGAAGCGACGATCTACAATTGGAAGGCCAGCTCGCAATGGTTGGCACGCAAGATCGCCGCGATGGGGCATACCGTCCGCATTATTCCGGCTCAATTCGTCAAGCCTTATGTAAAGTCCAACAAAAGTGACATCATCGATGCCGCAGCGATCGCGGAAGCAGTGACGCGACCAACAATGCGCTTCGTCGAAATACGGTCGCCCGAACACATTGACCTGCAAGCGCTGCATCGTGTTCGCGATAGGATGATTTCGCAACGGACGTGCCTCATAAATCAGATGCGCGCTTTTTGCCTTGAATATGGGATCGCTACTCGACTCGGGAAGCGTCCGAGGGAGGGTGTTTCCTCCCTTCGGCCATCACCTTATCCGTTGACCGTCGGCTACTTTTCTGACTCAATCAAGCCGTTTATGGACCGGTCTTAACAACCTCGGGGGCGGCATGGATTCGATCCTTCGCGTTCTGATGCCCTTCTTCGGGCCGAAGAACTATTCTGAGATGCTCTAGAAGAACGCTTTGGCGGATTTCTGGCTGACCTTAGCCTGCTCGTTCCTGGTGAGGTACGATCCTTGGATTAACGGTCTTTTCTTGCGAGTTGAGCATCTGCCCGGCGTCAAGGAATTCGCCACGGCTATTAAAGCTCCTGAGGTGAACGTGGGCGGCTTCGCGCTTGCTTTGCTGGTGCTCATCTTCAGCAGGGTCACCCGATTCCATGATCGGATTTCGGACATATTTAATATCAGGGCGAGGTTCGACCGCGCTAACATCCTTCTCCCTCTGGCTGTCATGTCGGGTGCGCAGATGTCGGCCCGTCAGGTGGCAAATCTCAAACGCGACCGCCATCCCCTCGTGAGAGCGACGTTCTACAAATACGCGTCCAGCCGAAGCGAACATCCGCTCGTCGACAAGCACGACATCGAAAGCGCATTGGAGGCTTGGCACATATTGGGTTGCCTTGGAGTGGCTCTTCATACTCACAGGCTTCGCGGTCTTATCCGCCTTCGCCAGGGCAGCTTGGTTTCTGATCATTTTTTGGACCGCCTCGATGGCCGCGCTTCTATTTATGCATCTTCGGTATGGATTGCTGGAACGAAGGGCGGATCCCCAGATCCAACAGATAGCCGGGAATGCCGAGGCAAGTGCAGGCAACCGCCAAGCATTCACAGAGGCGGCCATCTGATGTGGTACAAGATCGGGAAGGATATCATCGTCCGGAGCGAAAACGCAGCCAAGCCGGAAACACAGAGTTGGGCCTATCTTAAGAAGCTGATCTCGCGTCTCGAGCCAATTCATTCCAGCTTCGACTTTGGCTGCGGCAAACTGCGTTACGAACGGGCAATAGCCAAAACCACCGGCGAACTTGCGTTGGTGGATTCGGAAGTGCAGCTTTCAAGGGGTCAAATGATCCGCGGTCGTTCGACCACCATCCGCGATTACGTCGGCAAATCAAATCACGTCCACGCCCTCACCGTGGGTCAGTTTGCCTCCCATGACCGGAGATACGACCGCGGCTTCTGCATAAACGTTCTTTCTGTGATCCCATCGGCAAGCGTGAGACTTGGCATCGTTCAACTGATGAGAGCTAAGCTAAAGCCAAACGGCACTTGCTTGTTTGTGACGCTCTATCGCAATTCTGATTTTACAAGGATGCAGAATCTCCCGAATTGTCAACCATACGGCAACGGCTTCCTCATGGACTCGCTTAGGGGCCATTCCTTCTACGGCCTCATCCCGCCGGACGATCTCGCCGGATTGGTTAAGCGTGCAGGCTTCTCGGTCGAGTCGATCGTGCTGGATGAAGGCTCCGCATACCTGTGGGCCCGAACTCCGGACGGGCGACCTGGACCGATCAATTTCGAAATCCGTGAAACTGCGGAGAACTTTCAGATTCGATCTCAGCCAAGCGTGAGCAACCGCAGCTCGGCAAGGTAGACCAGGCCGGCAGAGACGGCGCTTGGATCCTGAGCAGCAGCCGCGGGGGCTCAAGTCACATCGACGACCTGTCCCGCTTAGGTTCGTCTGCTTCCGATAGTCGGCGATCTGCTGTCTGTAGTGGCCGATGCTCGGCGCATCCGGAGCCACGTCGCTCTTCCAATCGACGACCGCGTCGATGGCGCCGGCCTCGTCGAACGCGATCGCGTCAACCTGTCCGGAGAGCAGGACCTTGCCGCCTTCGTGAGTCTGGCTTCCGAACAACGGGAGCTCGGGGGCGAGACGCGGTCGCGGCGTCACGACGTCCGGAAGAGCGAGCGTCCGCAGCACCGTGGCGGTCAGTTCGACGGCGCTGATGCCCATCTTCGGATCCTCCGCCGGTTCGTGCCCCATCTGCCGGATCAGTTCCGCAGCCCGCGTTTCAAGTCCGCCCTGGCGTCGCAGGCTTCTCCGGTCAGCACCTCCTCGATTAGCTTGTGAAGGATGGTGCCACGCGTCGAACTTCTGAGAACGGCAGCAGGCTCCGCAGCGCCGGTTTCCGGAATTTCCCCGCTTTCGATCTTCGCTTCTGGCTCGTCCACCTGATCAAGTTCGCTCCGGCTCGGGCGACGCCAGATCACGGTCTTGCGCACATCGAAGATAGCGGTCGCCTCGGCGGCGAAGGTCTCGCGGGTCTGCCCGTTCTCTAGCGGCGTGACGTTCCTTTCCTTCGCGGTGCCGACGTCGTTCGGGTTGATCGCCGGGAGACCAGCCAGGCCCAAATCGACGAGCTTTGCCCAGCACTTGTCCGACAGGTCGGCGGAGTGCCTAGGCAGGATCAGCAGGTCGCGCGCCCGGGTCGCGGCCACGTACCAGAGGCGTACGCGCTCGCGCCGCTGCTGCTGCCGCGGTGACGGTGTTGCCCCACGGATTGGCCGAGGAGACAATCACGGATTGAGCAGTTGCGGAGGCTGTGCGGACGCCGATCCCGCTGCGGCGATCGAGGCCAGCACGATTCCTAGCGTCAATGCTGACCCGGACAGCCAGCGCTGTTTGAGCAGGATTGAAGTTGACGCCGAAACTCGCGCCGGCACGGCTACTACGTTTGAAATGAAAACGGTGATGACCACGGGCGAAACAAAAAGCCGTCACGCACATTCGCCGTGAGCGGCAGCCGTTCGCCCCGAATGCGGCAGATCTCGATCGGCTTTGCAACGTCTTGGAGCACCCCGCCCCTGCGTCAGTCCATGACCACGACCGGCAGCAAGGTTTCCTGGCTCGCGGGTTGACGCCTCCGACCACCTTCCCAGGTTCGAACGAACGAACCCAATGGCCCAACTGTCGTCGGCTCGCCGCTTACAGTTGCGGGGGCAGCTTCGGCCTTGTCCGTGAGGACGCACCGTATTCCCTTGATACGCCTTTCGGCGCTACCGATAACCAGACTGAAGGCCCCTCATAACCGAGTCAAGCAAGGGGCGTGAATCGAGTGCTGAGTGACACAACATGTGACAGTTTAGCCCGTCCTATTCGTGAGAGTGCGTTTTTCTAGTCCGATTGATGTGGCCGCACATCTGCTCTGACGAGGCGCACAGGATTGCCTTCGGCTTTTCACCGCCTGACGACCCGTACTTTGCAACGCGCTTGAGGGATAAGTTGGGCGAACGGGGGGCGGACGCCCCGCCGGTCAAGGACTGAGCGGCAGCAGCGCGCCGGGCAAGCCGCGGATCAGGTCGGCTTCGGGACATGCCGCGGCGAACGCAAGGCGAATGCGGCTCGTGGTCTCGACCACACGGGCAGCGAGTTTCAAGAGACTCCGCCTCGACGGCATTTGCGATGTTCGTTTCGATCTTCTCTAGCAAGATCGACCTGATCTGAGGATCGAGGGGCGACTCCGACGTCGAAAGCCCAGCCAAATGTCCCAGCTCTTTGATGCGGCCGTGATGGCCGGCTCGGGTGCCGTTTACATGTCTCAACCGTTCGCACAGTGTATCGAAGCCGGCTTGTCCGCCTATGATCGCCCTGCCTGTCGTGCTGAGCATGTCCGGTGTTAGCCCTGCGAGGTACTTCACGCTGACCCTGAACCGCGCGTCGCGATCTGCAAGGCAGAACGCCATTGCGACGATGGCGTCGAACAGCGCGGAATTCGAGAGGTCATGGTACTCCGCGGGGAGAAGCTTGCGCGCAGCCTGCTTACGGCTAGGGTCAGGGTGAACGAGACCAACCACGAAGTCGAAGGCTTCTTCGTCGGGAATCTCGACGAGAGATTGCTCGAAATCGCGCAAGTCGACGGTCGGAAGGAGCAGATGCGCCAACAGCTTCAGGCCGAACGGCAGCAATTGCTCCAGCAACTTGCTGGATCGGCGGGAGATGTCCGGCGCGCGGAGGATGAGGCACGGCTGTTCGAAGCCATGTTCGCGCAATTCCAGGCCATCCGCGACTCTGGCCTGACCTGCTTTGGATGCGGCGAGGAATTGGCTGCTTTCGATCGCAAGCTGGCGGAAATCGGCAAAAATATCGAAGACGCCAAGCGGAATCGCGATCCCAAGCTCGTTGCCGATCTGGAGCGCCTAGCCGCGGAGGTCAAGACGGCAAACCGGCTCAAGACCGAGACACAGGATGCGTCGACCCGGGCACACAGCGCGAAAGACAGGGCCGAGGGCGCGTATGAAGACTACATGAAGAACAATCGTGAAGTCCTGGCGGTGGCACGTCGCGCCCGCGCGCGCCAGCTGCTGGACGGATTCCCGCAATCGAGGGAGATGAGCGACTACCGGTCGAAGGTGGCCGAAATGGCGGCTCAGTCCTTGTCGGACCGCATCGCTGGGCTGACGGCGGACCGTGAAAACCGTTCTACCAACCGGCGCTCCACCCTGATGAGGGAAATGACGGGCGCCGTGAACAAGCACGGGCAGGACTTCTATCTCGTGCCGCCGTTCACCGCCGAGGAGGCGACGCCGTCGGCCGTCGAGCAGTGGGCGGTCGCCGAAAAGGACCGATTGGATGGGCATGAATTGGTCCAGTACGCGGAGCAGTGTCGGAACGCTGAGACGGAGATGACCTCGGCATTCCGGGACGACCTTCTCCATCGGCTCGACGATGCCTTCACCGGCATCAAGTCCACCCTGAACGAGCTCAACCGCCACCTGAAGGACCGCCAGTTCCACGGGCGCGACTACTACTCGTTCAAGGCGCTCGAGGCCCCGACCCACGTCGACATGATCGAGCTCGTCGAGGAATCAAGAAAGCCTGAATTCAATCTGCCGCTTTTCGGGGATCGTAGCGAGGATGCGAGTTCTCCGATGATGCGCGCCGTGCGTCAGATCGAGGAGATCCTGTCGAAGCCGGACGCGCGGACCGAGGAAATCGAGGATCCGCGCAAGTATTTCAACTTCGAGCTCTACATCCAGGATGCCGATGGTAAGATCCGCTCGTCGTTGACGAGCCGCGCCGGCACGGGATCCGGCGGCGAGGGCCAGTTGCCGTTCTATATCGCCATCGGCGCCTCATTGGCCGCGACGTACCAGAACCGGCGCACCGGCGAGAGCGGACTGTCGCTCGCCATCTTCGACGAGGCCTTCAATCGCTTGGATACCAAGGCAATTGGCCAGTGCTCTGAATTCATGCGGGACTTGGGTCTCCAGGTCATGCTGGCCACGCCGGACGAGAAGCGGCACGTGTTCATGGAGGTCGTCGAAACGGTCGTCAACGTGAACCGCTTGGGCAACCAGGTCATGATCGACACCGAATACCCGACGGAGATGGCTCGCCAGGCGATTGCTGACGCGGATCCGTATCGCAAGGGCTTTGACGTCTTCAAAGCCGAGTTGATTGCTGCCGAGAAGGCCGGCGCCGTCCCGCAGGACCAGGCCGCGGAATGACCGACGTTCGTACGACGGATGCGGGGGTCCAATTCCTCGAGCGCCTGCTAGAGCGGAGCGAACGCAATCCGGATCGCACCCGGCCGGCGTCCGCGGCTCCGGAGTACGACAGACTTTCGACCGCGCAGCAGATGGGCCGCTTTCATGACCAGATGGCGGCGGCGAAGGCCTTCGATCGGCACGCTTCGCGACTTGCGGCCGTTCTCGGCGTCCGGATCGGGCAGCCAGGCGCGGCTGCCGACGTGGTCTGGGCGCACATCGGACTGGAGCGCTTCAGTCACCCTGTAAATCTGAGAGGTCCTGTTGTCGTGAAAGGGGCCGGCGAGCGCCTGGTCGATGGCCGCGCGAGGCCCTTCGCCTCAATCCATCCGGAGATGATCTCGCAACTGTCGGTTTTGGAGCGGCCGAAAGCGGTGCTGACGATCGAGAACTACGCAAGCTTCAATCGGCAGGTCCGCGAGATCGAGGACGGCAGCCTGGTCGTGTACACCGGCGGGTTTCCGTCGGCGGGGGTCGTCGAGCTTCTGTCGAAGGTCCTGACGAGCGTGCCGGACGACGTGCCGTTCCTTCACTGGGGTGACGTGGATGCCGGCGGAGTGCGAATTTTCCGGTACCTCGAGGAGAGCCTTCCACGCGGCCCCCGTCCGCACCTGATGAGTGAGGAGTTGGCGAAGCAATCAGGTCATCCGGCCGATGCGGATCCGAGTTTGGCCTCCATCGCAAAGTCAGACAGCGAGATCCGCGCCTTGGCGGAGTGGTTGGCATTCGGGTCAGATGTGCGCCACATGGAGCAAGAGGCGTTGGATCCGGCACCAACTTCTGAGTTCGGTCGCGAAGGTTAGCCGTGTTGGGGAAACTCCTTGTCGGCGGTACTTTGCTCAAAGCACCGCCGCGTCGGCCCGCTTTCGTGCAAAGCTAATCGAAATCTTCTCGACAAGATGTGGTTTGAGATCGTGGGTTGGGACAAATACCGGAATCTCCGGGTCGGGTCGGTTCTTGTCGTGCTTCTTGTTGGCGATCCAGTCCCTCCGCTTAGGAACGCTCTCGAGCCCTACCACGTACATGTCGAACCCATCCTCGGTCAGCCGGAAGCGCAAGAAATTATTGTAGGCGCCGATCCGGAGTGAACTGAAGGCGTCGTTGCGATTCATTCTGAGCAGCAGGCACGTGATGAGCATATTTAGCCCGAACAGTGTGCTCCCGACAAGGAAGCCGACGGGCACCATCTCCATGGCCAGAAGACCGAACCATTTCCAAATCTCCCACCATTCACCGCTCCAAGCGAAGTGCGCGTTGTTGAATGCGATCGCGTAGCGCGCCGCGTAGATCAGAACGAAAGCGTGGGCGGCCGCATGCACGGCGGCAGAGGCCCATATCTTGAATTTCCGGGAAACCTCCTGTTTGAACGTGTAGCCGATCAAGGACGCGCCGAAAATGGCTGCGATCAGCGCGTAGATGTCGGGCTGGTCCCGCAACGAGATCAGCAATGCGAACAGGAAGTAGATGCCGCCCATCAGCAAAGAGAAGTCCCAGTTCGTGAAGGCGAAGAACGCGTTGCGCAACGTGAGCCACCTGCTCGTCGAGAATGATGGATAGGCAGCGGCGGTCGTCTTCTCCGGATGCTCGGGGTCTGGCATCGTACCGAGCTTCAGATCCTCGCGATGGTTGATGAAGTTTACCGAGACATCCTGAGAGAGTTGATGTGTCGGGTGCAGGAAGGCACCTCCCCCGCCGGACGTGACGTACTGGCGGCCGTCTTTGCCCACGTAGCGGCTGTAGTGATGGGTATCGCCTGATAGCAGCACCGGAATGGTATGTCCGCGTCCGGCGTTTATCGCGATGCCGGCGGCATACTCCATGATCTCCCAGGATTTGCGATTGCTATCGGTGTACAGCCAGCCGGGCTCGGCGCTGCACAAGATGATCCTGGAATTCTCTGGCATGGCGGTAGCGATTTGCTTGAAGTAATCAGCCTGTGGCCCGTCCATGTCGTCGGCGAGTTGGATGTCAGTCGCCCAAAGCCACCATGTCTCGGTTAGTCGGACGGCGAAGTAGCTGCGGCGCTGGTAGGAGCGCCACGCGCCGACATGCCACGGCTTCTCTTTGCAGAAAAGCGCGAGGAAGAGGACGAGACCGTCGTACCAATCGTGGTTGCCGGGTATTGCGAGCAGCGGTCTGCCATCGTCGTTCTTCCTGTCTGGATCGGGAGCCGCCCACGCATAGGGTTGCCTTAGCTGATTCGCATAAGCCTCCCGTGTCGCCTTGGGGTAGACTTCATCACCGCCCATGATGAGCGCCTGGCCGCGCGGCAGGAGAGTCTCGCCGATTTTCAGATCCTTACTGGCGAGCAGGCTCGCTACCGCGTAGGTGCTGTCGAAGCCGTCACCGAGGTCGGCGACCCAGTCGATCCATACACCGCCATGCTGGTCCGTCTTGAGGCGTGAACGGAAGTCCTCCGCCCGCTTCGAGTGCTCCTCGGGTGGCACGGTATCGAGAGCGGCGATCACCAATCGCCTGTCCGCGTACTGTCCAAATATGGACGACACAACGACGTTGTTCAGTAACTGGAGCAACAGCACTGGATCGAACCAGTGTGCCATGCCCGGGTAGGTCTTCGTGTCGTTGAGCAGATCGTCTGCCATTTGCAAATCCCAGTTAATTGAAATCACTACGTTTTCTACAGACCACTCGCAGCGCGGGAGTTTCAATAGCTCTACATATGGTTGCAGGGAAAAAACGCAACATTTGCTGGAAATGGCCCCAAAGACCACTATATCTGGACGATAAGTTAAATTTTAGGCATCTGGAACCGGCACAATTACAACCGCTGGGATGCGCGGGTGGGGCTACATGTGGGCTGATAACGAGACCGAACGTGATTTCCTGAACTTCTCTGGCGTTGCGGAGACTGTGGCCGAGATCATTGTCCAAGCGAAGGGCCGCCCGATCTCGATCGGCGTGTCCGGTGCCTGGGGCATCGGCAAGTCGTCGATGATCAAGTTGACCCGCTCCGCAGTAGCTGCCCGCGAGGACAAGAGCGGGAAAAAGGGCCTCGACAAATACGTCTTTGTCGAATTCAACGCGTGGCTCTACCAAGGGTACGACGATGCGCGCGCCGCCCTAATGGACGTCATTGCGGACAAGCTTGCGAACGAGGCCGAAAGCCGCGAGACAGCGCTCGAAAAGGTTGCCGCTCTTGCTAAGCGGGTGAAGTGGCTGCGGGTGGCGAAGCTCGCAACGACGTCGGCGGCTTCGATCTATTTCGGCGTTCCGCCGGTCGGGGCCGCCGGCGAGTTCTTCGAACTCGGCAGAAAGATGTGGAGCGAGGGCTTCGGGAAGAGCGATGCCGATGCGGCGAAGAAGGCCGTCGGCGATGCCGTCAAGGAAGGCGGCGAGCTTCTAAAACCGAAGGAGGAAACGTCTCCTCCGAAGGAAATTCAGGCTCTGCGCGACACGCTCGAGCAAACCCTTGAAGAACTCGGTATCACGCTTGTCGTGTTGATCGACGATCTCGACCGCTGCCTGCCCGAGACAACGATCTCGACGCTCGAAGCCATCCGCCTCTTCCTATTCCTCAAGAACACCGCCTTCGTCATCGCTGCGGACAACGACATGATCAAGCACGCAGTCCGCAAGCACTTCGCGGGCTTCGAAAATGACTTGATGGTAACGAACTACTTCGACAAGCTGATCCAGGTTCCGATCCGCGTGCCGCAACTCGGCACGCAGGAGGTCCGCGCATACATGATGCTGCTATTCGTGGACAACAGCGACCTGCCCGAGCCCGACAAGGAGAAGATTCGCGCCGCCGTGATCCGTCAACTGAAGAGCACTTGGCAGGGCAAGAAGGTGGACCGCGCGTTCGTCAACTCGCTTGACATCGGCTTACCGGGATCGCTGGTCGGGCAACTCGACACTGCCGAGCGGCTGTCTTCGCTCATGACAACGGCGTCCGGAATTGTCGGCAATCCCCGCCTGATCAAGCGCTTCCTGAACGCGCTATCGATCCGCATGACCATCTCCAAGGCGCAGGGTGTGGGCGTGGATGAGGCGGTCCTCGCTAAGCTCCTTCTGTTCGAGCGCATCGGCGACGCCAAAGCCTATGCCGAGCTCGTCAAGAATGTGACGACGGACGCGGAAGGAAAGCCCGCGTTCCTGAAGGACTGGGAGGAGGCAGCGGCCGCCGGTCGCGACCTGGAGACGAAGGATCCGTGGACCGGCGACTTCGTGCGCGAATGGCTGGCGCTTTCGCCGCCGTTGCATGACGTCGATCTCCGCGGGGCTCTTTACGTCAGCCGCGAGCATGCGCCGCTGATCACTCCTGAAGATCGCCTGTCCTCCGACGGCGCCGAACTTCTCGCGGCGATGCTCGAACATCCGGAAATGTCAGCTCGGTTGAGGGACCGCCTGGTCCGGGTGCCCCGGATCGAAACCACAGTGATTATGGATCGACTTCTCGAGCGCGCCCGCAAGGAACAGGAGTGGGGCGCGCCGCAAATACTTACGGCCTGCATTGCGCTCGCCGATGCCGATCCGGTCCAGGGACCGCGTTTGGCGGCGTTCCTCGAGGCGCGCCCTCACCAGCAGATTCAGCCTAGCATCGTGCCGAAGATCAGCGACCGCCCTTGGGCGGCGTCGCTTCTTGAGGTGTGGGGTTCGTCGGGCGACGTTTCTAAACCCGTGAAGAACGCCATCAACAAGACGAGGGCGAATGGGAACGTCGCAGTCTAGCGGGGGCCCGGGCCCGGGCGTCCCGTTGGTGCCGCCTTGGACGCCGGCCGCGCCCCAGGATCCGGTGCCACCTCCTCCGGAGCTTCCCAACGAACAGCCGGATGTACCGCCCGACGGCGCGCCTCCGGACCAAGTGCCCCCGGTTTCTGCTGCACCGCCCGCAGTGCCGCCGCTGCTGCAGCCGTCGCCCATCGCTCCCGAGAAGCGATTCGGCGGCACCCGTGCCAGTCTGGGAGACTTTGCGCGCTCTGGTGACGCGCGTGATCTGAGACGCGGGCTTGGGCACTATATCCGCAACGGGTACGGCGGTTCGAATCCAGCGACCCAGAGGTTTGGTGCCACTGCACAAACCGCTGGTTCGCTCGGCTACACGCTTTACTCGACCGCCTCAGGCGCCGCCGACGCGCCGATCGACGCGGCCGTACTGGCCGGGCGGTCGACGGAAGAGATAGCGACCGCAATCATCGAGGCGGTCAGGCCGGTCGACGGAACTCAGGATGCCGAAGCGGAGCGTGCCGCCATGCACGACGCAATGTCGGAATTGCTGAAGGAGTTTCCGGAAGCCGACCTGCTCAATCTGTCGGACGTCGAACGTGAGTTCGTCATCGAAAAATTCACCGCCATCGATGTCGCCCGGCGCTTCGAACTCGACGTTGGCAAGCACCTTCTCGAACGGGCCCCGACCGCAACGGTCGCAATGTCCCGGTTGAAGCAGATGCGGGCGTACATCGCGGAATCCGTAGCGGCGGCTTTCCGGCGGTTGAGGGACCAGGGGCGAACCCTTACGACGGGACGCGTTGCGAGCGTTGTGCAAGCGGCGCTTCGGGATACGTTCGAGGTATTCGAAGGATACGAAGAATGAGGCTGTTGTGCGCTCCGGCGGACGTCGGCCGCTTCGATGAGGCGGGCACGCTCAGGGTAGTGCTGTACGGCCAGGCAGGCGTCCCTGGTCGAGCGAGCGTAGGCGCCGCTTTACGCGGCGACGTCCGGAAAGAACGGTTTGCTCCCGATAGGCGCGCATGGGATCTCCTTTCCATCTCCAACTCGGTCATGGTGGCGGATGCCGCCGGGCTGCGAACCCAAAGTCCGGATGGATGGACTCGCGAATTCGATCTGGAGATCGCGGTGACCGAACCGGGCTTCTGGAATGGAGTTGCGCCGTTGATCGCCGATGCGCTGGCGTTCTTGACGACCGACAGATGGAGCTTGCGCTTCATCGCGGGCGGAGCGGCAGCTCCCCAGCCGGCGCGTGTGGTCCGGCCGCCGCAGGATTGCGTCGCGCTGTTATCGGGCGGCCTCGACAGTCTGATCGGAACGATTGACCTCGCTGCTGCCGGCACGCTGCCCCTCCTCATCAGTAAGATCGTGCGCGGTGACTCTGAGAAGCAGGAAGAGTTCGCGCATGCGATCGCAGGCGGTCTGAGACACATACAGCTCAACGACAATGCGGTCGTACCAAAACCGAAGGATACCTCGCAGCGCGCCCGTTCGATCATATTTCTCGCCTTCGGAGTTCTCGTCGCGACGGCCCTGGCGCCCTATCAGGAGGGAGCGGCCATTCCCCTATATGTCTGCGAAAACGGGTTCATCGCGATAAATCCACCGCTGACCGGAAGCCGGATCGGAAGCCTGAGCACACGAACGGCGCATCCCCAGTTCCTGGCGTTGTTTCAGGATCTTCTCGACGCCGCTGGCATCCGGGCGGCGCTCTGCACTCCCTACGCCAACAAGACGAAGGGAGAGATGCTGAAGGAATGCAACAATCAGCCGTTGCTGCGCACATTGGCCGTGCGTTCGACGAGTTGCGGTCGATTTCAGAAATTCAAATATAGCCACTGCGGCCGATGCGTACCTTGCCAAGTTCGAAGATCCGCCTTCCTCGCCTGGGGGCAACCGGATCTGACCCAGTACGTCTTTGAAGATATCGGTCGCGACGACGAGCAGCACGCGGGCTTCGACGACGTTCGTTCTGTCGGCATGGCTCTGGCCGCCGCACAAAATGGGGGGTTCGAAGAGTGGCTTGGGAGCGCACTGTCATGGCCGCGAATCGAGAATCGCGAGGCACTGCGGGATATGCTACGTCGGGGGCTCGCCGAACTCGGGCATCTGCATGCGAAATACGGTGTTAAGTGATCGATCTACATGCGCATCTCGACCTCTATCCGGATCCTCAAGCGACGACGAAGGAGTGCGTCGAGCGCAATCTGTTCGTTCTGTCCGTGACGACTACGCCGTCGGCTTGGACCGGGACAGCCGCACTCGCCGAGGGAGCCTCCCGTATTCGCACCGCGCTCGGTCTGCATCCGCAGCTTGCTCACGAACGCCGGAGCGAACTCGCGCTGTTTGAAGATTTGTTGCCGCGAACAAGATACGTCGGCGAGATCGGCCTCGACGGCGGCCCTGAACTGAAGGCAACGTGGGACACGCAGTGTCGGGTGTTCGACAATATCCTGCGAATGTGCGGATCGGCCGGCGGTCGCATCATGACGGTACATAGCCGCCGCGCAGCAGGCCCCGTCCTCGATGCACTGGCCTCGCGGCCCGATTCCGGCATCTCCGTGCTCCATTGGTTTTCGGGATCGCGCCGCGAACTGCAGCGGGCGATTGACCAAGGTTGCTGGTTCAGCGTCGGTCCGGCCATGCTCAACGGCGAACGAGGTCGCGGGTTGGCTGCACTAATGCCGCGCGAACGAATGTTGACCGAGTCAGATGGGCCTTTCGCGCAGGCAGAGGGGCGCTCGCTCTTTCCTTGGGACGTGGCGAAAACCGAACCGATGCTCGCTGAACTGTGGAGCATGGGCCAGGACGAGGTCCGTGACCAGTTGATGTCGAACCTCAAGCGACTGACGACGCAGTTTGCTCCAGAGAATGACCGGTCAACATCAAAGCCGTAGGTCGCCGCTAATCGAGTCACTCTTCCGTAGTCCGCGGACCGACACGGGCGCGGAAGGACCCCCCTCGGTTTTTCTGCGCTCAAGGATCGGCGAGAAAAACGGAGCCAAATTCGTCAACACCGTCAGAAGGATGTGAAATCGAGTCGTTCTTAAAACGAAATCGAGTCGCTCTAAAGGCCCAAATCGAGTCGTTCTAAAAGTGGCCTCACAGCACAATTTGAACTCACTGGTGGGCCCGGCAGGACTCGAACCTGCAACCAGACCGTTATGAGCGGCCGGCTCTAACCATTGAGCTACAGGCCCCGCTGCGGGCGACCGCTCAAAGACGGCCGGCAACGGTGCGCGGCCCGTTTACAGGATAGCCGGCATTCCGGCAATGCCAATTGAAAGAGGCGATTGGGTCCCGCTTTGGCGCTCGCGTCGCTTTATCGGAGCAAAGCTGGAGGGGCCCTTAAGACGTACGGGCTGTCAAGCATGGAAGCGCTGAGCTGACCGAGACAGCCCAGCCTTGCGAAACGGAGTTGACACGGCTCAAAGAGATGCAGACCAAAACTCGCGAGAGCGATCTTCAAATCTAAGGTCGTAAGGTTGTAAGAAAACGGCGCATTGAAAACTACCATACGCGCGTGAATGTAACCGACCATCTCTCGGACCACGGCTCCGTTCTTCTGTTCGACAAACGCCTGGTCGTTCTTGCGGTAAGGCCGGCATTCTAGGCCGGTCATTCCGACAAGATCGATCTCCTCCACGAGGCGTTCGGCCACGGAAGGTCCGATTGTCAGACGTAGACCATCGTCGGTTCGGGCAACGCGGAGTCTGAGGCCTTCGTGCCTATCCATGACATGGGCAAGGCCATGCTCGAGCACTCGGATATTCAGGATTCCGCCGGGCAAGAAGAACAGATCGCCGATGCACGTGGAGGCTGAGCAGGCCAAGGGCTACATGGTGGCCTGGGTCATCGATCGCGCCGATGCAGGCGCCACCAGATGACATTGGTGATTCAAACTCATCGGTTCGACGCTGATCGTAAGCGCAGCTCTGCGGCGCTTTAATTGGCGCTTGACGTCTGTTTGATCACGGTGTGTCCTGGCACGGCATCGTCAACTTAATCGACCGCCGAGCCGAAGGAGGCGATTCTCAGAGGTCGAGAGTCGGCGATAGCGCTTGTCA
>NZ_JADFUE010000097.1:0-16247 GCF_054967145.1 Bradyrhizobium sp. UFLA06-24 | reverse complement strand
TTTGCCGCAGCACGATGGCGCCGCGCGCATCGTGGCCCACGACGTGGAACGAGTTCTTGCCGATATCGATGCCGATCCCGGCGATCGCGGTATTGGGTGTCTGAGACATGGCGTGCTCCTTGTCTTTGGCGCCCCTTGCCAGCTTCGCTTTCTGGTGGGGCAGGAGCACGGCCGGACCATCCGATTAGCCGACGTTCGCTCAGTGGCTCCGTTTGAACCAGCCCATTCTCGTTATTCACTGCTTGTGGTAGTGGTAGCCGCGTGGGGGGCAGAAAATTGAGGAAAGCTGTGAGGGTAACCCTGTATTTCGCATTGCTGTTCATTTGCTGCTCGGCTTCCCAGGCTGCCAACGTCGACCCGTTCTTTCTCGACCGCGGCGTTTACCGGGCGGGAGATGACGATGCGGTCGTTGTTCAGGTCGAGGGCGCTAGCGTAGCTCCCTGTAGTCGCTACACTCCTGTTGGGGCAACATGTTATTGCAACCACGGCGTCAAAAGAGGGCATCCGGTGCCCGGCTGGGTAGCGGTGGGAGGCGCTCTGCTGGATAGCGGCGCCGGGACCTACATGCGACCCGGCTGGCACGTGTCGGCGATTAAGGGGATGCACGGCAGCATGAAGTTTTGCCACCGCGACCGCTGACTTCTGTCGGTTGCTCGCAGACAATTGTCGCGTCCTCTCAAGCATTGTAACGACCTTGGGTCATTTTCCCCTTTTCGCCCATCGCGCCAATTCTGAGCACGTCTGCCTTTGATCCGCTTCTCGGGGCAAAGCGGGCGGGAGCTGCAGCTCTCAGGGTGAAGAGTTTGTCTGCGTCAGCCGCAGAAACGTCCCCGGCTCGTGAAGCTCGATCCAGCCGCGCTCTTGAGCGAGCATTGGCAGCGCGAGACTCCTCGCCGCTGCCGCCAATCTTGAGGAACGGCACGTTGATCAGCTCGATGTAGATCCGGCCGTCCTGTACCGGCTCGATGCCGCTGGCCATCTCGATGAGCTTGCGGGCGACACTGGCGGGGTCGGCGAAGGGATGGGCAGCGGCGTGCCTCATGCGGGATCGATAAGCTGAGTCGCCACGTTGACCAAGCGACTCGCCCTCACCAGCAGCTGCATTAGGGACAGCTGCGAATAGCGCGTTATCGAGCACCCCGCGCGTGCATGGTCGGTCGTCAACATGGTCCTTTCGCGGTCATGGCTGATGCTCTTGAAGTCGGAGAATTGCGAGTGACTGGCATCGGGGACCGCTGGCTATATTGTGCGGACGGTTGGCGGCCCCACTCAGTCCCGATAACGGCAGAATTCGTCGCCGTTATCATATTTCAAAGCAAATCTTTACGCGACGGTGGGGGCGATCTTCATCGTAGTATCGAGAGTGGCGATCCATCTCGTCTTCATTGCGTTGCATACGCTGATTCCGACCCATCGTGCGATGATCCATGTCTTCCATCATGCGGCCCATGTGCTGCTGGCGCATGCGGTCCATGCCCATGCGGTCCTCATCGCGTTGCTGCGCCGTCCAGTCCCGCTTCACGCGAGTGTCTTCGGCATTCTGACGGTCCTGCTCGCGAGCCTGGTCCGCCTGTTGTGGCGTGCGCTCTGGTTGGACAGGAGTCGTTTGAGGCTGGTTTGTATCGGAAGAGTTCTCCGAGGAGAGTATGGCGCAACAATCGGCGAGACGGGGCTGGAAGAACCAGATGTACTCATCGTGCCTAGAGCACGCATTTATGATTTGGTTCCGGTCCGCGAACTCCCATACGGCCCGCAGCTCCATCGCTGCATCAGAGGCCGGACAGATGGCAGCATCCGACTATGTGCCAACCTTCTGCAAAATACCGCTTGCATCTGGCGGGGCGTCCACAGATGAGTACGCGCCCTAATCGCCAACTTAAAGATGATCCTCGAACAACAGTCCGATCCGGTCACCACTCGACCAGACAAGCCGGCAACTTCTGAGGATACGATCTTTTGCGAGCATAAGCTTAAAGGTAGAATTTACATACCGCTTGGTCGGAAGCTCAATCGCGGCCCCTTGGGCCGACATATTGATCACCCGGCAGCGCAGGCTAGAGCCGTCGCCCGAAATGTAGGCGACCTCGTCGACGTCGATGCGCTCCAGCTTTCGACGTTCGCCACTGTGCACATTATCTCTCGGCAGGCGAGCTAGCTGGGCCTTCTGTCTTGCGAGATCTGATCTGTCTTTGGCGAGCTTCAATCGCTGCTCAAGCATGTCATGGCCATCGCGTTCGAGACGTTCGATCAACAGCGCCTGGCTCTCAACATCGAGTTGTTTGGCGGCAATTTCTCTTGCTAGAGTGGCTGTTTCGGCATCACAATTAAAAGTCATGGCAATTCCTTAAATTCCGCGAAAACTCGATTGTACCTGTTTTTGCCTGCAAGAATGTTAAACGTGCGGTGCGCCTCAACGAGAGTATCGGCCAACACCATTTCGGGTTAAGCGCAATAAAACACCATGCCCCGCGTACCGTTTTCATCCGCTGAGAGCAGGTGATCTCCCCAGATACCTCCGCCATGTAGACCACCGGCCTCGGTCTTCCCTGGTCCGCCCAGCTCCGAAGGCACAAAAATGGCGACTCCAGAAAATCCTGGTGCCGAAGACGACTTTTGCTCGAGCTTCGCTACACACCTCAGCCCAATTGCAAACGAGCTCTGCACTGACGCGCTCCTCACGTGCAGTGGCGGCACTCTGGCCTACCCCTGTACTGGTGTTTGGGGTAACGATATCGCAGTCACTCGGCTGCTTCCTCACACCATAGGTGCGCCGCGCGCGCCGCCCTCTCCCAGTAGGACACTGGCGGTGTCCTGTGCTCCTGCAAAATCAGGACAAGATGGCGAATGGCCGCGATTACGCTCGCGCGGTGATCGGCGCGGTCCTGCTGTCTCGAACCGAGGTCCGTAAGGAGATTGCTTAGCAACGTTTGCGCTTGTTCCGGCGACGCCTCGCGAGCCGCGTGCAGTGTAAGCAGCGCGTATCGCGCCTCAACGTATTGGCTCATTGCCGCCTGCCTTAAAAATTATGCAATGGAGCGCGATCGAAAATTGCTCCACTGCCGGCCCTGCCGTCCGTCCGCAGCTTAGCCGATCCTCAGGTTCTCGGCTGACATCCTGCCTGACCGGTTAGCCCTGAGCTCATAGCTAACTCGAACACCTTCTACCAGCTCACCGTAACCGGCCTTTTGCACCGTGGTGATGTGAACGAATACATCTAGTCCGCCGTCTTCCGGACGAATGAAGCCATAGCCTTTGCTCACGTTAAACCCCTTGACGGTGCCTATTGCCGCGATGCGCTCTCAGATTCCTCGATGGATTAGATTTGTATCCGAAGATTACCCAAGCGAAGAAGGAAAGCCCTGGCAAATGCCGTCGGGACCAAAGTCCGAATTGCCGGCCGGCGGCTCTCGGCCACTTGCGATTGTCTCGGAATTGGGATTGGATGTTCGTTTTCTAAACCAATTCAATAAGAAGGAGGTCGGTTCTTGCGCGGATTTTTGCCTGCTGCATTGAAGGCGGCATTGCCGAATATCATTGAGAAGCCAAGGTAGGCGATCTCGATGTCGATCTACGATCCCCTCCGTCTAAAGCTAGAGTGCGTCCGTGAGCGATGCGTCGCATTCACGTTTTCCGAGATTGAAGAAATTCTTGGCCGGCCGCTGCCCCGCTCTGCCTACAGGTTCAGCGCATGGTGGGGAAACGAAAGCGCGCTCAAGGCGGGTCACAGCCAAGCAAGAGCGTGGACGAGTGCCGGGTTCAAAACGGGTAGCGTCTCGCTAAGTCGCAAGACCATCGAATTCCATCGCATCTCGCCACGTGTTGCGCCGTGATTGGCAGATTGTATTTTAGCCACCGTTTTTCAAGGATTTGCTTTCGGCAATAAGGGCACTGCTGAGACGGCGGCCGAAGGATGAGATCGACGATGGCGTGACGTACGGCTGGCATGGTTGGCTGAGGCGGGGGACCGTTGATTCCTTTTGTTCCGCCCCGCGTTTGCGAGGCGGCGATGTTGCAGGAAGGCGTAGGCAATCATTGTCATCAAGGCGTGGCGATGAAGACCTTGCCAAGATCGCCCTTCGAAGTGATCAAGTCCAAGCTCCTCCTTCAGCTGTTGATGCGCCTGCTCACAAATCCACCGTGCCTTGATGGTGGCGGCCGGCGTGCGCAGATCCGTCGCAGCCGGAAGATTGGCGAGATAGTATTTCTTCTCGCCGGAGGTACGTTGCTCGCCAATGAGCCAGGCTCCGTCGCCTGGGAGATGCTGCTGACCTTCATCCCATATTCGCTGCGGAGGGCCGTCGGCGGTGCGGACACGGAGAGCAGCAAAACGAACTTTAAGCCGACCTTTCGTCCCGCTACGCCAACTCACGGTTTTCCATTGGCGCTGGCCAGCATTTGGTCTGCCGCAATCGATAAGATATCGGGCACGTGGTGCTTTCGTGGTTTGCCACGGACTTTGGTGATCGGCCAAATGAGCTTCACATCGACCGGATACACTTTTTGGTGCCGAGGGATACCGACAGCCCAGGTCAGCCCGCGGTCCAGCCTGGAGCCCTCTGTTGGCTCGCCACGGAGGCTCTGAGGCATGAGCGACGCTAATGCCGGGTTTCAGCGGGTCCCGCAGGAGACCGCTGCCATGCTCGGCTACGACATCGAGACGCTTGGTCAAGCTCAATCGGTTCGTCTCGACCGCGCTTTGGCGCTTCGCATCGAAATCGACCGGCTGCAGGTAGGCAACTCTCGTTGTGCTGGCAATCGGGGCATTGGCGGCGGCGCAATACGAGTGCCGGCAGGCTCGTTAATATCCGAGCATGGCCAGCAGAACCCAGCTTAGCACGAAGATTGCTCCCAGCCCAAGCGTGCAGAAGCCGGCGAGCACGACAGCCCGGGGCCAGAGCGGATGATCCATTCGTTGGCGTGATGCTGACATTGCGAATCTCAATCGGTCATCTGCGGAGCGGGTTACTTTTCCTGCCAGTCTTGGGCAGATCCCTTCCTGATCTGTTAGTGTCGAGGCTGGCACTCAGACAGATCAGCGGAGAAAGCCAGGGCGCGCAGCTCACCCATCATGCCGCGTGGTGCACCGCAATTCCTGCACGTGATCAAGGTCGTTGGAGGAGTGTTTTCCTTGCCGTCGAAGATAATGCCGATGCTGTCACACCGGCGGCATACGATCTGAAATCCCGAAACCTGGTGTACTCGTATCGCTGCGGACATCGCGCAACTCCGAACAGAGCCGCCGAGCAGCTATCTGCACGACGGCTCGCGCCGGGGGCAATGAGGGAAATGTCTGGCGCTACCAGCGTAGCCAGCCGCACATACTTGGCAACCGAACTCGTGCGTTAAGCTTGATGCCCGCGGTCCGGGTTAATTGGGGCAGTAGGCGGGCTGCCATCAAGCGGCCCACTGATCTCACCCGTCTAATGTATAGAGAGATCTGAGCCGCCTCTCGATGATTGCGACCCGGCGAGCGCATTTGGGTGTCATGATTTGGCGGCTGCGTGTCTCGATAACAACGCGCCAACCGCCGCCCTCTCCGTCCGGAATGACAGCAAGCGCCACGCCCGTTGGACAATCCTCGGTAGCTTGCAATTCCTCAAGAAAAATCCAGCTCAAATCATAAGATGAAATGTTCTGCTTAGCCATGCATTCCCCTCGACCCTCCAGAAGTCTATCGGGGCCGGGTTCCAGTGCAACTCCGTAGATTGCCGGGAAAGAGGAAGCGGCTCAGCTTCAGCAGCATTGAAATTCGAGCCTCGGCACGTCTGGCTAATACCCGGCAAAGCCTCCATTCAGTCGATCCAGGGCGAGAGCGGCTGTCGTTCGGGCCTGGCGTCACGAGACTCATCGGTCTTTGGGCGATGATGATCCTCGGCTTCTGCGGCCTCGGCTTGATGGCGTATCGGCGCAAGCAGACCGGCAACGCACTCGCAGCCCCCTAATCGTCCTCATCATCAAACACAGCAAAGCCGCTCCTCTTCGGGGCGGCTTTTTGCTTTGTGTCAGCGGTCCACCGCTTTCGGGGACGGCGCGCGCCACCATCTTTCCGCTTCCGCCGCAACCTTCGCTGGCCTTTACATCGCTCTTTAGAAAATCGCTCACAAGACACAAGACGCTCGCGGCATAAACAGATCTGACGAGCCCGTCTGGGCTTGGGCTTACCGGAACTGGAGCGCCAGGAAAAATAGGAACGTTGCTTCAACCACGGACTTTGAAGCCCTTCATCATCCTGGCCAGGAGGCGACGATGCCTATCAAGCGAGGTCACTCGCAAATTCTGTTTCACGCAAGACCGATCGATCTTCGCTTTCAGATGACGGAGGTCATCGCGTTACGGCGCATCGTTGCCGCACTTGCCAGCGCGAGTCCCACAGCCAAGCAAGCCCCTTGACGGGGCGAAAACGGCAACGAAGACGCAAGCCCAACGGAGCTTCCGCCCTCTGTGCGTGGCATCGAGCCGGTGCAGGACGGCCACACAGATGCCGCCGCCTTTTGCGGACAGGGCCCGATCTGACAACCACCCGTGAGGTTTCACGCGGTGGACTTGTGTTTTGCTCGCCACGAAGCCATTTCCCGAAGCGACGAAGCACCTTTGAAACACTGCGTGCGTAGCGTCGCCGCCAATCAATAAGGGGATGGCGATCATGTTAAGCATGCTTCTGGACGCGATCTACGGTGAGGTCATCTCGGCCTCAATTCCCGGCATGAAGACCCAGGGAGCGGCAGGCAGTGCACTCTCCAGCAGCGTAGACAGCGCGGCTTGGCTACCGGAATTGATTGAAGCGCTTGATAACGCTGATAGGCTTCCCGCGCCCAATCAATCGGATATCGATGCCTGCTATACTCAGTTGCTGCGTCCAAGCACGGCTCACCAGACGCTGAATTGAACGCACCCGCTTCCCGCCCTTTCGAGCTCTTCACATAGCCTGAGACCTTCCCTCCATGCGCGCGAGTTCGTCCATGTCGTTCTGATGCTGCCCCTTCGGTGGGGACCAGACTCTCGGCTGCACCGGCCAAAGAGCCTTCCGAGATCGGCCGCGCGTTTTCAAGCTGAACCGCGCGGCCACGGTCTTACCGCCTCGACGAAGTTATGAGGGTCCGATTGGCTCGGCCAGCTTCGATGGCTCCGCGGATAGCGGATGCACTCGCTGCGCTTGCCTCGACGCAGTCGTCATTGCCGATTCGAATTTCCTGCTCGATGCGTTCAGCCGCCAGCGCCGCAGCGGCCATGACCAAGGACAGCTCAGCAACGCTCACGTTGTCGCGGATGTTTGCCATTGGATCGAGCGCGCAGGTCTTGTCGGTCTGGCGGGCTCCAAAAGTGTCAGATAGCCGCCGTCTACGGGCCGAGGTGTTGACGCGCGAGGCGGCCTTGCATGCGGCTCGGGAGGTCGCGCGGCCCGAACCCGGAAAATAGCCGAGGCCGTGCGGGATTTATGCCGCACGGCCTCCGCTGCAACTGTCCAGCCTCCCGGATTCCGTCGCAGGCGGAGGCTATCAGATTCGCAGTTACGGCCATGCAGCGGGTCTTAGTTTCCCCAATTGCCAGCCCCTGGCAGGTTACCATTGAAGGTCCCCCAAGATCCCTCACCGCCGCCCCACGGGATGCCGTCGATGGTATCGCCCTGTCCCACAGTGCCAGGGTCTTTGCTGATCCTGATGCCGTGGTAAGCGGGTGAATTAGCCAAGTTGCGCATACCTCCAGTGCCCCGTTCCAGCGAGGTCAGGTCCAGTTCGCAGTGCTTCGACATGTGATCCCTCCATCGTGCTCGGGTCCGGTGACGACCCAACGGATGGACGGTATTATCTCTGCTTATTCGACCCAAAACTGTGATGAGGCGCACAGAGCTGCTTCACGGTCGATGCCGAGCGCGGGGATCATAGGGGGAATTTGGCCGGTTGGCAGTTCACCCGCCCTGATAGATCCTGATCCCCCACAGCACGACGACAACGGCCGACACCAGCGTGGCCAACGTCAGAAGGTTCTCCAGAGAAGCGACTCTCATCTTTAGTCTCCGCTTCCAGCCCATCGGCGATGTAGGTGATTCGCCGGTTTTCTTGCAATTGGTGCCCGGTCCTTAATTTTCCGGGGAATTACAATCCTTTGGTCCAGTGAGGCCAACCTTCTCCTTCGTGATCATCATGAACCATCCGCACAACTGGCTGTTGGTGGCGTCGATTATGTGGATCATCCTGATTGGTTGCGCGCTGATCTACATGGTGGCTTTTCAGGGATACCCGCACCAACTTTTCGTCCGGATCGAAGACCGCAACTGCATACACTCCCCCTCGGCTTATCCTCGGGCGGTTGCCCAAAACTCGCGCGCGGCGGCGTCAACGCTCTCGGGATAGAGATAGACCCGAACGGGTTCGTCCGGAATTGTCCGAGCCCTCGACCACATGGGTCAGGTTCAGATAAACGGTAAGCGCCACCCCGACGTCCCGCCAATCGACCTAAGAAGCTATCGGGACGAGCATATGGGCTGAAATTGCTTGAGGGCCGCTCTGCGGCCCTCTTACGCTCTTGTTTGTCTCGAAATGCACACTTCACATTATCGGCAGGCGTTCAGAACAGGTACGGCTAGAGCGTCCTCCGCCCTCCACATAGCGCGTCACTGGCACGCAGCCAGTCGCTTGGCTGTACAAGCGAACTATAGCCCTGCGCGCAGCCGGCTTGGCCACCCCACCCGCACCAACGCCTCATCCGGATCGGAAAGCGCGAATTCGTACATCCCCCACGGCTTGTCCTCGGGGGACTGCCCGAACTCGCGCGCGGCGGCGTCGACGCCCTCGAGGTAGAGATAGAGGCCGAACGGATTTTGGCCCGGGATCAGCCAGCCCTCGACCGCGCCGGTGAGGTGCAAGTAGCCGCCCTTGCCGTTCGACAGCATGCGATAGGTGTCCGCCTCTCCCGCAGGCCGTTCGCTGTCCAGGCGCGCAAAGCCGAGCCTGTTGTAGAACCGCTCAGACGCATCGAGATCGTTACAGGGCAGGATCGCGACCAGGGCACCGGACGGGCTCATCTCGTTCACTCCGATTGAAAGCAGCACGTGAAAATGTTTCTTCTTGGGGTCCGAGACTTTGTCAGCTTTAAGGTCGGGAGCGCGAGACGATCGAAGGCGCTCGACCGGCCGATGTCAGCCGGCGCCGCCGATCAGCCGGTCGAAGCCGACGAGGGCGCCGAAGACGATGCCGGTGACGACGATGAAAGCTGCAGCATACCAGATCTTGTTCATGGCGACATAATGCGCGAGACTACCGGATGGTTCTGCAAGGGGCGCAAGCCTTGTCGTGATCTGGGGCGCGATCTCGTCAACGACCTCCGCATCAAGATGACATCTGCATGAAAAGGCCCGCGGCAGGTGTTTCCCGCCAGGCTGAACGAAAATTTCGACGATGCCATTATGCCCCTGTTTTGCCCAACGTGTAAAAGCAATGAATTCGCCGGCGTAGGAAGGCAACATCTAAACACAAACCCGAATTGTAATGGCGCGACCGCTGATTTAACGTCGGATAATGCGTGCACAACCACTCATCCTCTGTCGGGACGTTCGGAAGTCGAGCCGATGGTACCAGCGGCTGCTCGGCTGTGTCGGTGGGCACGGGGGTGATCAATATGAAAGATTGTGGGACCCACGGCACCA
Organism: Bradyrhizobium sp. UFLA06-24; assembly: GCF_054967145.1. NCBI lineage: Bacteria > Pseudomonadati > Pseudomonadota > Alphaproteobacteria > Hyphomicrobiales > Nitrobacteraceae > Bradyrhizobium > Bradyrhizobium sp. UFLA06-24. The sequence goes on along the minus strand of NZ_JADFUE010000097.1, from coordinate 6,604 downwards.
CACGAGCAAATGGGGGAGTGACGGGCTCATCCTGCAATTGCACGATTGGAACGCTGATCATCATCATGGTGCGATCGGGGACCCAGCACAAGCGATCGGTAATGGCATTCTGATTTGGTTCGAGGTGGACGATTTCCAGGAAGTCGTCGCCCGCGCCCGTCAACTCAATGCCGCTGTCGTGCGAGAGGTTCATATCAATCCGAACGCGCAGCACCTTGAACTTTGGATCAAGGATCTCGACGGCTATACGGTGGTCGTTGCATCACCAGACGGAGAGACAGGCTCCGGCACGACATAAGCGGATTTCCCTGTCGGGCAAAGGTCAACTTGATTTGCCGTTCGTCTTGTTTCGAAATCCGCATCAAATCACGGCGTCGAACGGCGACAGATGTTTCGATTTAGGCTTAGGGTCTGGAAAGCGCGGACCATGACGGCTGCAGTGAGCAGGATGGTTTGAGCCCTTGCGAAACCCATCCTACGAGCTGCGCGAAAGATCCGCATAGGGTCTTGCTTGTGTGCAAACGCACAGGTCGGGCGCGGGCCGTTGCCGCCAATCAGTGCAATCGGCCGATGTCGTCGGCTCCGATCGTCAATGACCGAGCCAAAGGGAGTATCGCGGCGGGGTATTGCGGCTTTGGATGCGCTTTCCGGCCTTCACGCAGCGCGGATGGGTGCAATCAGCCTCCATTTGCCGATCACCCGTGTGAGATTATGGGCGAGAACATCGCCATCTCAGCGGCGACATTCTGTAGGCGCTTCATCAAAAAACATACTGACTAGGACTTCGAGCACGGGGGAAGGGACGAGCATCAGGATGTATTTCCCTCGATATACCGGGAGTGAGCCGCAGCCCGCTTCGAGCGACGATGGCGAGCTCCTATCGGAGGGCAGCTCAGTCGAAGCAATTCTCGTCGTTGAAGATGATCCCGATCTTAGAAGCCATATCTCGGATGTGCTGCGCGATCTCAATTATTGCGTTCTGTCTGCCGGCGGCGCGCAGGCGGCATTGACGGTCTTGTTGCAAGACAACCAGGCGGTCGATCTCCTACTGACCGACGTGGTTATGCTTGGCATCAACGGACGCGAGTTAGGAAGACGAGCGCAAGAGATCCGGCCACATCTCAGGATTCTCTACATGACTGGCAATTCGCGCAACGCAGTCGTTCACCAGGGGCGGCTAGATGAGGGCGTAGACCTTCTGGAAAAGCCAGTTACTCAGGCAAAGTTGGCGCTGAAGGTCCGCGAAATTTTGGACGGAGCCCATGATTAGCCAGGCGTTCGATCCGGTTGTTTCGAAGCAGGCATTGGTCTGCTCCGGTCATTTGCAGACCGCGTGGGAGCGGTTCCCCAAGTCGCTGAAGGGCCACAAGGGGAAGTCACTCCTGCACAAGAAAGACCCCCGCCTGAGGGGGCCTTTGCTTGAGCAATCGACAGCCGGGCAGCTGCTTCATTGAGCAGATCAACCTCTCCAACAATGCTCAACCGACAGCAACCCGATTTCGGCCTGCGTCTTTTGCCTTGTACAAGGCAGCGTCAGCGCGAGCCAAAGTGTCCTCAGGAGCATCATTCGGGCGAACCTGCGCTATTCCGGCCGATAACGTTACCCTCAAATCATCGGAAACAGAATCCCAATGCTGTTCTGAAATGATTTGCCTTAGCCGGTCCATTACCAAAACGGCCTGATCTTTTGCGGCATCCGGCATCACTAAAAGAAATTCTTCGCCACCGTATCTGCCAATCCTATCTATGGAGCGCATATTGCGGACGAGCATGAGTGCAAAGCCTCGCAGTACCTCGTCGCCAGTCGGATGACCATATGAGTCATTGATGCGCTTGAAGAAGTCTATGTCTATGATTGCGAGAGAACACGGCGTACCGGCACGTTGTGCCCGTGCCATTTCATCGTTCAAAGCACGCATGACGTAGCGTCGGTTGAGTACGCCGGTGAGTTCATCGACCTGTGCAAGCTCCTCGATCTTGGCGTGCGCGAGCTTGAGTTCATTCCCTCGCCTGTAAAGTGCCTCGCGCAGGGAAGCGCCGTACAGCCCGGTGAACGCGCACCTGCCAAGAGCAGTGACGAAGCACAGCAAAGCTAGATGTCGATCTGCATACGAATCCATCGGCATAGCAATGCGCTGATTAGTCAGTGTGAAGACGGTCGTGAGGCCAATCGCAGCGTACGCCCAAACAACGCCGGTCTGCCGGGCAGACATACGAAGGGCACCGAAGCCAAGCACCACGAAGATGATACACGCGAAATAGAATCCGACCTCTGGAATGAAATAGATCGCGAGCAGTTCAATACCTATGCTTCCGAGGCTTTGCGGTACCGTGAGGTAGTGATCTCGAAAGCGGTCGTTGAAGTGCAATTCGGAAAGGATCAACGCAATCGCGGTCCATCCCACTCCCGCGGCGACGTACCACGCTGAAGCCGAAACCGATATGGTGCCGTTGAGAGCGTATAGAAACAGGATGGCAGCATCCAGGATGAAGCTGGCCATCTGCGCAACATACATCTGCCGCCGCAAGCGGGCGCGCTTGTCGACTCCCCTTTTGAACTCCGTGCGAGGTTCGACGGTCGTTCGCTGGACTGCAGATTGCGCCATACCAGATTATCCCGATCTTCCCGTCAGGAAACCCCAAAGGCGTTAAGATTCAGAGCGCTGCGGGTGGTTAGCGAACACTTAACCCGGAGCGTTATCGCGCTGCAAAGCGTCACGGTCGGCGACGGCACCACTTTGTGGTGGGCGCGATTCGTCGAGAATGGTCGCCACTCCTGTTGGTAACCACTGACACGAAAAACGCAGGTCCCTTCGGGTCAAGAGCCGATGGATCGGCAGACCTCGTCGCAGGCTTGTTATGGCCCACAGCAGAAGTCGCGATAACTGAACTGCATGCCCGCTAAGCCCGCGCTTGCCTCCTGATTGCCCGCTCCACCTCGTCCGCAAGGTTGGACAGATGCTCCGCCAGCAGGGTGTAGAGAGCTTTCTTGTCATGCTCGGTTGCGAGGTCACGAACCAGAGCCGCTTCTGCTGCATCGGTGCGAAGCTTCTCAAGGCTCATCTGCATGTCTTTCATTGCCTGTCCTCCGGCAAAGAGTGGGCAGCCGGATCTCTTGTCATTAGAGCGGGCCGCAGCGATGAAGGGAGATCAGGCCGCTGTCCGCGTCGAATGAGAGGGTGGCTTGGACGACATCCTGCGGGGTCCGGTAGGTCACAGCCACGATCTCGCCGCCGCAGTCGGCGAGATCAATCAGGTCCCCAGCCGGTTTGTCGATGAACCTCGCGCGCCAATAGGACTTTCGCTTCAGCGAGCCGGACATGGCCTTTTCACCGCCGCAGCCGCAGAGTATCTGCGCGTCGACAGTATAGAGATCATCGATCGAAAGATCGCTCGCGCGATAGGCATCAAGCCAGTCGAGAGCCGCAGCCATTGCATCAAAGGAACTCATTGTCCTGCCTGCTTGCTGGAAAGTGGGCGGATTACGGCGGCAGCAATGAACCCCTTGTGAACAGCGAGCGGTCCGCCGAGTTAAAAGCCGTTAATGCAAAGCTTCGGCCGCTTCCTGCTCGGGCGAAACTACGGCCCCGGATCATCCTTCCGGGCGGTTCTCGCGATCTCCTGGCGCTACACGGAGGCCAGAAGTTCGAGCTGGCTAGCCAGCGCGAGGTAGGCATTGCAAACACTGCGAAGGACATTCGCGACGCGTGGCACACTCTCTTGGTTAGCCCGCTCCCGGTATTGTTCGGCAAGAGTGCGGCATTCTTCGGCGTTCAGCATCAGGACTCCAAAAGAGAGCTGAACACCGGGTCATTTTCTTCGTTCCTAAAACGGCTTTCGCTGCCTGAGGCTAAGGGACGTCCGCTTCGGGGTCAAAGGCGGCCCTCGGTAGCCGGCACGCCTTGGTCGGGTCATCTCTCGGAAGCTCAAACCCCATTCCATGTAGGTCGAGCGCCTCGACAAACACAAACACATCGATCACATGGACGGCATTGTCCTCGCCTACCCAATCCTCCAGACATTCCGGCAAGAGCGTCAGCTAGGATCTGTCCGCGCCTTCAACGAAGCGTCCCGTCCGTATTCCCCATCAGGAAACGAAGGAATCGTAGCTGACTCGTGGCTTTTCACACAGCCAGGGTTCGATAGGCGATATCGCTGTATTCCTCTATAATAGATAGGATCCCAGCGATGCGACTTGGAGTCGGATGAGGTCACTCACGTGCCGATCGTTTCTATTTGCGCTTACCAGTGTTCTCTGGATTTCAGAATGCATGGCCGATGAAATCGTAGTTCTGCTCAGCGGAGCGACGATCGACCGTGACTTGCGGACGGCGAGACCTATCCTAAAGCTGACTTTCGAGAGGCATCTAAGGAAAAACTGCGCGTCTTTGGGGCTAACAACGTCGGTCAAAAGCTCGAGTTTCGCGCTGATGGACGAGTGCTTCTTGCGCCGATTCTCAGAGAGTTAATTGAAAGCGGTACGGTCCAGATCAGTGATCCCAGTTGGACGGAGCAAGCAGCAATTGATCTGGCGAAGCAACTCTCCAAAGCGCCGAAAGGGGAAATCGAAATTCGGCTATTGCGGCCACCTAATTAGTCGCCTTCGGGTCCAAAACCTGTTTTCAAGCTGCCGATCCTGAAACGTCTCCTGGTGGCTCATCAGCTGCCATCATGACTTTGGACAGACCAAAGCCCGCGGCGGAGGCTCTCCGCGCGGGCTGACCGAATATTTCGATGATGCCATCACTCCCCTGTTTTGCCCAAAGTGTCAAACGAACGATCCGATCGTCTCGCGCGTTGGTCGATCAGGAGGAGCGGCCATGACTTCAAAGACTGCTGCGCCCCGGACGTCGCGAGATCTGCCCGGCCCCAAGACGCGCATCGATGGGGCGCGCGAGACGCAGGAGGCCGTCATCGAGGACGCGGGCGAGACTGACGACGACACAAGGGATCTCGTGCACGGCGAGGGTGGAACCATCGACGCTCCGGCCCAGCCCGGCGATTTGGCGAAGGACGACTAGGCGCAATCCCTATCGCTGAATGCACACGCCATGACCACTCCGTGAATTTCAATCCGGATTCCAGAGGATCAGCCATTTTTCAGTTGCTGCGGTACCGTTATGTATCGTTTGATACAATGCGAAGCCGCCTGGCTTGCTACTGTTTGCCAACACAGGGGGCAGACATGAAACGGCTGACGAACGCCCTGGGCCAGCTCGAAGCCCCGGACTGCTCCCATTGTCATGTCGCCATGAGATGGTTTCGCTCGGAGCTCGTGCCGGACGAGCAGGAGGCGATCATCGCCCACCTTTTCGTCTGCCCCAATTGCAAGCGCGCCCAACGCGTCGATACCGGGTTCACGCCGGCGCGCGTCCCTCCTGACGAGCTGTCGGCTGTTCGCTTTCGCCTCGTCAGAGGCGGAAAGAGCTAGGCGGGCGCGCGCCGGGAAACGGTCATGCGGCGGCAAGCCTGACGATCTCATCAGGCGCACAGGATTTTGCAAGGCGAAGCGCGCGGCCCGGAAGTGCTTGTTGCTCCTCCCCGGCTACGGAGATGATCTTTAGATGCGGAAAGAAGGCGGCCGCGAACTCCGCGAGCGCAGTTCCGTCGGGATCCTCCGGTCGGGACAGATCGGATATCAGCACATGAAGCTCGGGCCGACCTTCGCAACGATCAGCTCGGCTGCAACGGGGCTGGCACATTCGATCACGTCGAATGCAGCGGTCGAAAGAGCATCGGCAAGGGAGTGGCGCTGTTCCGTGTCCTGCGTCACCAACAGCGCTAGACGTGGTATGGCGTAGCGTTCCATGATGACCTCCTTGCCCGATAAGTCAGTGCGAGGCCTTTGGTTCGCCCTGCGCTCTTCCGACTCCTGAACGCACGAGCAGACGGCGGCCGGTTGCCGCGCCCCGGCGTTCCCAGGCAAGGGCCTCAGGGACTACTCGAAAACAATTCGGTATAGTGCTTCTTGAGCCAGCCGCTGCACTGACACGATCTTTGCTGAAGCTCCGGCAGGTCCTGGACGCGAAGTGTCCCGCGTGCGGTGTCCAGAATGCCTTCAGCCTTGAAACGCTGGATGATCCGGCTGGCGTAGCTGCGCCCGATCCCCAACAGGGCGGCAAGCTGCTCATGGGTGAGCGTCACGTCCTCGGCGCCCGTGTGCTCGATGATCTGCACGATCCACTTCGCCGCGCGCTGCTCGATGGAATGCACGGCGTTGCAGACTGCCGATTGGCCGAGATACGCCAGCAGGTAATGGGAATATCGCGCCAGCAGCCGTTCCAATCCGCCCGATCCTGCTTTGGCCTCGCCCAGCTTGCGGACCGGCAGCCGAACCAGCGGGCCGCCGGCCTTGACGGAGATGCGCGAATAGGTCGGCAGGCCGTCGCCATCGGCGACGACGCCGACAGCCCCTTCCCGGCCGATCAGGACGGCTTCGACATCGCGGTCCTCGTTGGCCGCGATGGCGAGCGACAGGAGCGTAGGACCGCAGGGGAAGTAGACGTTTTCGACCGGATCGCCGGGATGGTACAGCACCTGGCCGACGGTGCCCTCGCCAACGTCGAAAGAGTGCCTGAAGAACTCGAATTCCTGGCTGCTCAGG
>NZ_JADFUE010000096.1:0-16258 GCF_054967145.1 Bradyrhizobium sp. UFLA06-24 | reverse complement strand
GATGTGTATAAGAGACAGCCCACCGCCTTTAATCCCACAGACCGAAAACCATTTCGCCAGCCAAATCTCGGCCGCGATGCAGAGGGCGGGCATAGGTCGGTAAAACAGACGGCACCGCAGGATAGGCTACCAATGAGGGCTCCCCGGTTGGACGCGCAACGACGCTGATCGCTGATCACCGCCCGAAACATCCCGGCCGGTTCGCATGAGCCATCGCTTCGAACGCCTTCGCCAGCTCATCCGGACTGTGCTTGGTCTTGAAGGTATCCGTTCGGCGTAGGCCGCAGCGTCACCGCCTGAGCAGTTCAGGGTGTTCTTTGTAGAACTTGATGAGCTCGATCAGGTTATCGATGCCGAAGTCGGTGAACGCCTGGACGCCGTCTTCTCCGACGCCATAGACCCAGATGACGCCATCCTCGATCTCCATCTCGTTTGCGATGTCCCACAGCCAATCTTCATCTTCGCCGAGGTCTTTGGCGACCTTGGCGAGGGTGGTGACGTGATGGACTTTGTTAACGTGCGTGGTCATGCTGCTTGAGCAGAGAGTGTTGATGCCGGCGTCCAATTCCAGGGCAGAAGCTCGTCCAGGCGATGAGCCGGGTGCGTGGCGATGCGATCAAGGACATCGGCCAGCCACACCTGCGGGTCGAGGCCGTTCATTTTTGCCGTGACGATCAAGCTGTACATGGTCGCCGCACGCCGTCCGCCGCGATCGGAGCCGCAGAACAGCCAGGACTTTCTGCCAAGAGCAATGCCCCTCAGCCCTCCCTCGCGAACGGCGCGACGAAGATCCCGTCTGGGGACGGGCGAGCAGCCGCTGCAGGTGGTCTTGTGAAGGTGCGGCGGCAGCGGCCGAAGGTCCTCGCCGTCCCTGGCGAGCACGTCGAAGGCATAGAGCTGGACCTCCTGGTCGTGCTTCCGGCTGTGCAGGGCGTTGAAGTCGGAGACGCCGACGGTGGCGAGCACGACGGCCTCGCCTCCCCCGCGCGAATTGTTTGGGTCGGCGGTATCCACACACCTGACATGGAGCATTTCTTTAACTTATGTTAGCAACTCTAGGATGAAATGACTGAACGGGTCGCCGCGCGACGTGATTGTTGTCCGCGAAGCCGCAAGTGACACACGGGCGGCAACGACGGGGCTTGTGCTCATACTCTCGCGGGTTGTTGTTTGTTGATTTGCGTGATGGGCAATGAAGCCCAAACGGATTTTAGACCACATGTCTACCGTGCTGGAATTCCGCCGGCCTCGCCGCTGCCAGACTTGGTCGAAGCGATCAGGCTTCGATCCACGCGCCATGCTAACGCAGGTTGGCGCGCTCGTCTCGACCGTTGAAATTCAAGAACCCAGCTCAGCAGAGGATTTGGGACGAGCGATCTTCATTCTCGAACTGGCCAACGCCAGTATTCGATTGTTGATCGGGCAACTGTCGAGCAGGACAACGGCAAACCAACTGTTATCTCAGTCCGAGCGCATCGATCAGCTCCTCACCGCTGCGCGCGGTGAGCTGCGCACGCTTTTTGAAAAACAATCATTTGAACCTGGTGCCTTCAATTTGGGGGATTGCGATGAGGGGGAGCAGCCGAAAGGCCAGCCGCGTACATTTTGAACACAAGCACCTGGTCAACATCGTCGGCGCAGACGGGACCTGGCGGCGAGGATGCGTTCTTCTCGACGCCTCTGCGACCGGGGCGAAGCTCGAAGTAGAAGGGTCCACCGACGTGCTCAAGGCTCAGGAATTTTTCCTCGTTCTGTCTTCCACCGGTTTGGCATTTCGACGGTGTGAGCTGGTTTGGGTCAACGGAGCACAGGTTGGTGTCCACTTCCTCACGGAGAAAACGAGAAAGCGCGCGGTCGCGATAAAGCAGAATAATTCCGCTCCTACGCCATAAGCGGGACATCCCTTCTTGAGCAATGCATTGCATCATATGCAGCTACTCTTTTCGCGGACGGTTTCCTTTATCGACGCCTCATCGTTAGCAATTTGCGAGGCTAGAGAGGCGCTGTTTCGGAACGGGAGCAAGGACTTTATTCTTTATCTGTCCAACGGTGATGGGTCGTCCGCCTCGGAGGAGCGATTGTTGTTTCTGGAATTGCGCGAGGCGCTGATCTGGTTGAACGAAGCACCTGAGGAACAGGGATCGTTTTGGATGTGAGAGATCCATTGTCCGACCTCATGAGCACTACTCCAAAGTTTGTGCAGGTTCTGGCCGATACTGCCGTCGGCCTTTCGGACCTCTGCAGCATGCTCAGCCGAAGATTCCGCGTCGCAGGTGAACGTCTCGATCTCGAAGCAAAGCTTACGGACGTACCCGACGCACTGGTTGTCCGGGCCGATCTACGGATGATCGATAACATCGCTGCTCTAAAAAAGAGAAATGCTCGAATAGCCAAGGTTCCCCGGCGGATATTCCTCGTGGAGCATCCATCTCACGTCGGAATCTCGCAAGCTTATGCACTTGGAGCCACACTCGCTGTACCGAGCACTATTAGCCCGCCGCGGTTATTCGAAGCGTTGCACGATCAAGCTAAGTCGACCGACGCCGGAGCGGCGCAGCCCAGCATCGCCGTCCATGCCGCAGTTGGCGCTATCGGATCGATGTTCACTGCGGTGTCGTTGAACAAGCCGCTGGATGTGATCGGCGCGAAACAGGCGGGCGCAAAGGTGGTTGATCGGATCAGGGAGCGAGGGCTTACCGAGTGGCTGGCAACCGTGCGGCGCCACCACGAAGGGACCTACCAGCACTGCCTGCTGGTTACCGGCGTAGCCATCGACTTCGGACTTAGCCTGGGACTGAAGCCAGCTGATCTCGAGCGCTTGTACTCTGCCGCGATCTTTCACGACATCGGTAAGGCGGCCATCCCGATAGCGATACTTGACAAGCCGGGACGGTTGAACGCGGACGAGCGGGGACTTGTCGAAACGCACCCGGTAACGGGATACGAATTCATGAAAGCCCAAACCGGGGTCTCACCTGAAATTCTTGATGCCGTCCGGCATCATCACGAATATCTCGACGGCAGCGGGTATCCGGACGCGCTCTGCGCCGGCAGCATCAGCGACATCGTTAGAATGTTGACCATCTCCGACATATTCGCCGCGTTGATCGAGCATCGCCACTATAAGCCGACGATGTCTCGGGCCGAGGCATACGGCACTCTCTTGGGCATGCAAGGGAAACTCGAAAAGGCGCTCGTGATTGCATTCAAGGAGGTCGCGCTGAGTCGGTAGCCCGCGCGGCGGATGGCGCGGAACTGACCACCGAATAGCTCAACTCCCGCTACCTGACCCATCGCGCCCATTCTGAGCAGTCTGCTTTTGGTCCGCTTCTCGGGGCAAAGCGGGCGGGAGCTGCCGCTCTCACGGTCAAGCGAGAGAGTTGCCTTCATCAGCCGCAGATACGTCCCTGACTCGTGCAGCTCGATCCAGCCGCGCTCTTGGGCGACCGTGATGCCTGCGCGAAATTCCTCGCCGCTACCGCCCATCTGGAGAAACGGCACGTTGACCAGCTCGATGCAATCCGGCTGTCCTGCACCGGCTCGATGCCGCTGGCGATCTCCGCGAATTTGCGGTCGTTGGCTGCAGTTGAAATGCCACTTCGGCTCACCTAATTCCCCCCTTGAGAGGGTTTGGACCAATCGGCGGCCCCACCTCGGAAGGAGCTTCAGGCGTTCGCTCGTGGGCACGAACGCAAGCACCAGCCAAGTGGCTAGCGCGGCACACCACAGCAACATCAGCCCCCCACAAAAAATGTCTTGGTTCAAACGAAAACCATTACGAAATAAAGTAATCCGAGCGCGATGAAAAAAAGGAGGATGGCGGTAAGATCGACGTAGTTCAACGCCCACCCCCAATCCGTACCCGAATTGCGTATAGTGGCGTAAAGGCCGAAGTCGCGCGTTTACATGGGTTAAGGTCTGGCCCGCCAGCCACAAGCCCGGTGCGCCTCGCAAAACCAGCGGCTGATGTCGCATCGGACGGAGAACTTCGATGGCGAAACCGCCGCTGGGCCTGAGTAATTTTGCACCTCCGTTCTGCGACTTACGGTCGCGGCGTCGATATTGATTCCGAAAGAACTGCCGTCTAAATAGTGTTCATTACCTGATACCCGCCTAACTCAAATCAGTGCGGGTTAAACTCGCAAGCGGAATGACACCTCATCGTGTTGCTGTTGCTTGTGGTGGCTAACTGCGCGCTTCTCTGTCGCGCCGAATGGTGCCGTACTCTTTGAAATGGCCGCCAAGTTTGCGGCTCCTCTTTCATCCGAAATCCAGCCCCGCATTGCGCATCGTAGTTGATCCGCACTGCGCGAGTAATGGCATCATGTCACCTACAATAAGCAAGATCGCGCTGTTCATTGACGGTGCAAATCTCTACGCGGCGTCGAAGGCCCTAGGGTTCGACATAGACTACAAGCGGCTTTTGCAGGAGTTCGTGCGGCATGGGACGCTTCTCCGCGCGTTCTACTATACTGCGGTCATCGAGGACGAGGAGTTCTCTTCGATCCGCCCTTTGACCGATTGGCTGGACTACAACGGCTACACCGTTGTCACTAAGGCGATCAAATCGTTCATCGACTCGGGTGGACGTCGCAAAATCAAAGGCAATATGGATATTGAACTTGCCCTTGATGCCCTGGAGCTTGCTCCTCACATCGACCGAATGGTGCTCTTCTCAGGTGACGGAGATTTCCGTTCCCTCGTCGCTGCGATGCAGCGACGTGGGGTGCACGTTACGGTCGTTTCGACGATGAACAGCCACCCGCCGATGATCGCAGACGAACTTCGCCGACAGGCCGATGCTTTTATCGACATCGCTGAATTGCGACCAGGCATCAGCCGCGATATCGCCGACAAGGGAGAGGCACGCTGAGGTCCGGCTATAGGGAGCGGTCGCTCACCTTGCGGCGCATCTGATGACAGTAGTTCTCCACGAACTGGGCGAGCGACTCGAAATTGACAAGCAGTCGTTCGGCTTGTACCCAATCGTCTGAGTCCGGACTAAACGAGTCCATTAAGCGCCGTTGGCGATCTGCGCGCGCCCGGCATGCTGTGGCCCTGCTTTCCACAAACTCAAGTTGCTCATGGTCATGGCCGAGCTTGTCCTCTTCCTCGATCAACAACGCGGTGATCGTTGACCTGGTTTGGCTCGGGACGTCACTGTTCTTCAATAGCTCCAGATAGTGATCGACATTTGCTCGCGCGATGAACCTCTGCATTGAGGCAATCCTTCCACTTGGGCGCTGGCAGGTTCCATCCTGCACCAGAACAGCGAGCAATGCCAGTCAGTCGGTTGGCTCAGATGCCCTACTTAACCGAGCTACACACCAGGCCTATCCCCCAAGTATTTTTGGGCGTCATTCCGAGTCTGATTTTACCATGGAGGGCGCTGGTGCTCGAACCCAGCCACAAAGGGCGGCCAAGCTGGTACCGGGTAATCGGGCGAGGCGTATGGATAAAATATTTTTAGGATAGGGGATTGGGACACAAAGGTGAAGAACGCGGTTTGCCGTTGATTTAGTTGACGATGTCGGGGTTCAACACTCCCTGCGCAGGGGAAAATGAACATGCGTGGAGATGCGTAGAGCGGGCACAAGACCCGTTAAGCCGTTTATCATCCGTCAGTTATCGCCATATCCGTCCCGCAAGCATCCGTCCGCTCACCCACACATCATTTGAACAGAACCGGGGACAACATTCTGGCATCACGCATGCGCCGCGACAGCAGCTTGGAAACACCCACGGCGAGATTGAAGAAGCCGCCGCGCGGCAAGCCCTATGCGGGGCCGTCGCTCGCGCGCGGCGTCCGAGAAGACTATCGCCGCCAACAAGACGGGCAACGGTAGTTGGATTGCGCGCTGCGCGAAACGGTCACTGCGGATATTGGACCAAGGTCGTCGGCGAAGCCGACGATCTCAGCAACGGCCGAAGCATTTTGACTTTCTTCGAGGTAGAGCCCATCATCCTGAAGCTGGCACGCTGCGAGGACGGAGCAGCCGATTCCGCTCCGCTCACCCTCGATACCGCGCTGACGTCTACAAGAGCGATCTGGAAGCGCGTCAAGCCACCCCCTACAACGCGGACCGGGCGCGCGCGCACCTCACCAGCGCGCTGCTCAGCAAGCCGGTGGCGCTGCTCGGCGCCGAAGAGCAGACCAAGTGGCGCAACGGCCTGCTCAGTAACCTGGCGCCGGGCACGGTCAACCGTCTCTGCTCATCGACATCGGTTACAGAGCACTGGCCACGAAGCTTCATCTTGACAAGGGTGGATCGCCCCAAGGGATGGCGCGCCTGAATAACGCACGCGATCAACTGAAGAAGCTCGTCGCAAGGGTGACTACCACTAGCCTGGCCAAGCGCGCCGGGCTTTCCTCATTTCTGGATCGGGGCTGAGGGCAACACGTCAGTCAAATGCCACGAGAGTTGATCTTCGCGCGCAAGCGGTGACAAAAGTCATCCAGCAAGGTTTGCAGGTTCTCGAAGTTCACCAGCAGCCTTTCGGCTTGATCGCGTTCCGCCGTGCCGAATGCGAAAACTTCGCGCCGTTTCTTGGCTCGGTTCACGCGTTCGCGGCCAAGTTCGGCTCGGCTCTCTGCGAACCCGAGTTGCTCCAGATCATGACTAAGCTTGTCCTCTTCGCCGATCAGCAGCTTGGTAACGGTGCTCCGATTATGAGGCGTAAGGTCGCTCCTCTCCAGCAGGCTCAGGTAATGATCGACGTTGGCGCAGGCGACGTATGGGTTCATGGCTGGGCCCCCCGTGAGACAGCATACTAGTTCGGGGGAACCGGCAGACATCCGTATTTTTACGGCTCGTGGCAATTTGGACGCCTCGTACAATACGGGCGTTCCTCTACTGGAGCGCCCGCGTTCGCGACATGTTCGGCGGCTGGACACGCGCGGCCTGCTAAGCGCTCCAACTCGGCCAACAGCCGGTTGCGATCCTGCAAGTGCAGCTGCTGTGTCGCGCGCATCGTCCCAAGGACCTTCAGAGCTTCAGTGATATCGTGGCCATCGCGGTCCAGCTCCGCAATCAGAGCCTCTTGCTTCGCAAGGTGGTGGTTACCGAGAGCGACATGTCGCTCCGCCATGGCAAGGTGCTGTTGCAACATGGTGAGGTCCATGCGCCTTTGTACAACCCGGCGAGAGCCGCCGGTTGATCTGGATCAGTCTTTCCTTTGATCCACGTCAACGGCCGCCGGCGGCCCATCGCAACCATTCGATCGTGACCCCGTTCGACAAACCGGCGCCGCCGCCGAAACCCAAACCCGCGCCCAAGCCACGCAAGTGGCTGATGGATGAGGCGCTGGGGAACGTCGAGGGGTATGCGGACGACCTCCGGGCAGCGCGAGAGGTCGGATTGAGCCCTTGGATGGCACACAACGTGCTTGTTTACTGGTCACCGCGCCGATCGTGCGGAACGTCGCGGCGTCGGTCGCAGGAGCGGCCTTTTAGGACCGCTCCTGCGATCTTCGCATGAAAGCGCCAGCGCTCTAATCCGCAATTGGATCAGCTGCCGGGAGCATTGGGGGCTGGAAACCGAGACATGCCATGTTCGCTCTCTAGGTGCAATCCTCAGGATGACGCCATTTTCGGAACGGGATGTTCTGCTGTAAGACCATCATGAAGGATGCTTAAGTTCTCATCGAGGCGCGCTTCGAGTCATCGCGCCAGCTGCGCGTTGGGCGATGGCTTCCGGTTGGCTCTGCCGGACGATTCTTCTTGCCCCCCAGCCGTCCACACATGGCCCGTCGCGCCATTCTGAGCACGTCTGCTTTCGGTCCGCTACTCGGAGCCAAGCGGCCGAGAGCTGCAGCTCTTACGGTCAAGCGAGAGGATTTGTTTGCGTCCACCGAACGGTCCCCGACTCATGCAGCTCGATCTAGCCGCGCTCGTGCGCGAGCGCGATGCCTCCGCGAAATTCCTCGCCGCTGCCTCCCATCTTGAGGAACGGCACGTTGATAAGCTCGATGTAGATCCGTCTGCCCTGCACCGGCTCGATGACGCTGGCGATCTCGATCGGTTTGCAGGCGGCGGCTTCCGTGTCGCTGAAGGAGGGGCAGCAGCGTGCTTTATGCGGGATCGATAAGCTGAGTCGCCACGTGGGCCAAGCGATGCGGGGTGAGGGTTCGGGAAGGACGGACAAGTGGTGCGCCATCACTAACAGCTATTAACCGCATGTGGGCGGATCGGTTTACTCGATCGAAACAGCAGCTAGATGACAATCATAGCTTGTCAAATCGATAGAGGTCGGCGTCGATGGACGACAAAGTCAAAGTCAGATGCCCGTTCTGCACCAGGCTGTTCAATGAACGATCACAGAGGGTGCGTGACGGCCATCAGATCAACTGCCAGCAGTGTGTCCGCCTCATTACCTTCACTAAGGATACGGAAGACCCCTTCATGCGGCGGGCCTTAAAAGCGGCACGAGAAGTGCGTGCTGCAATTGACGCTGAAAAACTCGCACGTCTGCGGGGGTCGTCGGACTATTCGCGAGGCCAGTGACACGATCTACTTAGTTTTTTGCTGTGGTTTACATTGCCACGCCGAGGCTCCATCCGCGAATTTTTCTTCTGCCCTTGCGCCAGCTTTTGCCGGAGCAAACTGCCGGCATCGGCGAGCCCATAGACATCAAACACGTCCCCCGCAAGTTGGCCAAGCGCACGCAGAACGCCAGCTTGAATCAGATAAGAACACCAGCAGCTATTTTCTGCGCTCTACCGTTCGGCACTTACAGGCTAAGTCGAACGGCGGACCCGGCAAGGTCACCGTGACGCCCATAGCCACAGCGCTGGCGCACGGTCGCTAGCGAAGCGGATGCGGCCGATCGGTGGCCTTCCTCGCGAACCGAGTAGTCATCTGGGCCGATCGGGCGAAGGGTGAGCATCTAGTGATGGTAGCAAAAAGCCGCCCCGATCAGGAGCGACTTTGTCGTGATTGATGGGATGCGGAGGCGCTCAGGTGACTGCGAGCGCGCTGCCGATCTGTTTGCGCAGATACGCTATGAAGCCAAGGCCGCAGAAGCCGAGAATCATCATGGCCCATGTGGAGGGCTCGGGGACGGCTGCCACTTTCCTGGAGCCTGCGGAGGTTCTTACCCCTTGGAAAAAGTCCAGCGTTGAAAGGCAGGCACCTCTCGCGTGGTAGATACCTCGGTGCAGTCACCAAGCTCACCCAAATCACTTGCGACCCGCTCGCATGAGACGCCTGATGGTGAGGGCCGAGTTTGGCAGGAACCGTGCATGTCCGGAGCCCGGTTCGCGCATCGAGATCGGGCCCGTTAAGGAAGTGGTTACTGATCACTGCCACCATTTCCATATTAGGTCGCATAGGCGGCAGCAAATTCTGAGAACGCTTAAATCTTTCAACACGCCCAGTTGGCGGTCTTTTGAAGGAGAGGCCCAATGTTTAAGGGCTTTGCAGTGCCAGTTGTGGCGATGATTACCACAGCGCAGCTGGATCAATATCTAACTAACGGTCGGTACACCGATGCCGCGATGGGCATGCTGCGGCAAATCAGGCACTCATTTGGGTTTTGAATAATTGTTTAGCGATGAGCTGATTAGGACGGCGCAGCTGGATCAATACTTGAGGCGGTCGGTACAGCGATGCCGCCATGGCTATCCTGCACCAAATCAGGCACACATTTGGGTCTTAGATGATGGTTTAACGCGAAAGCCATGTGGTGGACACCTCATGGGCTGATCTCGATAGCGATGAACAGCGCACCATAGCTGTATTGAGAGCCGGACTTTCCATCGAATTGTGCGACCCTCTCGCCCTCCTGACGTTAAGACGCCTAGGTCTAATCGTAGGGTTCAATTTGACGGCTGCCGGGCACGAGTTGCGAAGATATGGCGTTGTGAAGAGTGCCGCAGGCTCCCGCTCCGCTTAGACCACCCGATCTGTGGTGACCCGCAAGCTGCGAACGTAGTAACCGTGTCGCTGAACGGCTGATTTGATCTCATCGCTAACCTTCAGAATTCTCCGTCTGCTCTTGCGCCACTTTTTTCCGGAGTAAGCTGCCGGTATCGGCGAGCCTAAACTTAGAACGAGCAGGTCACTCGCCCCATTGCGATAGACATCAAACACCTTCATCCCCCGCGACTTATTTATCGGAGCAAGATTGACATGCGCTTTGGTCGCGTCAATGAACCAACTTGGCACCTCCGATGGTCGCGCAGGTTGCACCCCCGCAACAACATATGCCGCTTGTGAATTACGGGGAAAATGCCCCCATAATGACACGATCTACTTAGGTTTCTGTTTGGATGTTGTTCGTATGCCACGAGAACGCACCATCTCTGCTCTTGATGAATACGAGCTGGCAGTCGATGAGATCGTAGCCGCTTGTGACGGCGATCTGCGCGATGCGCTCAGAGCGCTGATGCTGCTGAACGAGCGGCTGGAGCTGAGATTGGAGCAGTTGTGTGAGGTTCATCCTCCTCACCAGCGTCTGCATTAGCGGATTTAGAGGCTGAGTTTGCCCAAGCAATCGAGCGGAGAGCGCGATTTCGGCGGCAGTCTTCAAGAACTGGCGATCGCTAGGGGAGACGAAGGGCGACGCCGGAAAGCACTGAAAAACAAGTAAAATCAACTTGGCTGCTGGAGCATTGCTACCACGCGATGCTACCACTAACAAGCTCTCCGCCACGGCCTCGGCGGCCGCCGGCGAGATGCGCGCGATTGCCGCACAGCGCGGCGAGGCCGCCCTTGATGTCTATCCTCGCAATCCGATCACCGTCTTTAGGCTTAGACGCCGCACGGCTTGGTCGGCTCGGCCTGGCATGCACGATGGTCGCCGTCACCATCTGGCGGACCGTCGCGAACTCGGTCGGGTAGCCACGCTTCAACTCTTCAGGCATTTCCACAGCGGCGCCGGGCGAGTTTGGACAACCGTCGCGCCGAGCCGATCCGCGAGACCTGATTACCGCGGCAACTGTGCCGGGAGGTTGCCTTGCTCCATCTGTTCATAGACCAGCGCCAGCCGCTCTGCCTGTTGCGCATTCCAAGTCGCCCAAGCTGTATATGGCCTTTAACGCGCAGACATTAGGCGTCGTCCCTCACAAAGCTGTTAGCCAATCGTAAGTTTGTTAGCCAAGAAGGCGCCTTACCGAGCCGCGGCGGCACCGATGGGCACGTGACCGGCGGAACAGGTGGACAAGCTTCATCCCTACCGGCTGCGAATCCCTGCCACGTGCTTACCGCCCGGAACGAGCAGGCGGGCGGACGGATTCGACCTTGCAGGAGCGCTCACTATGCTGATGACAAAGGAAAGGCGATCAGTAATCCGGACGCTGCGCGGCTGGGCGGTCGCTGTGCTGTAGGAGGCCGGCGCCATTCAAGAATGCGAAGAGCATGGCTGGGCGAAGGACCGCGCTGACCCTCACGCCCGCGATCGCGCCATCGCACTCGCCCACCGGCATCCACCCCTCGGGACCTCTCCCACGGAAGCCGTCGCGGCGATCTGCGACGTCCTGGATTCGGTCGGCGACACGTGCCCGGAGTGTCCGGACGGAAGTTGCTGAAGCGGCGGGTAATCGCGATATTGGGTTCGGATGGATCCAACGTTCGTCCTGACAGCTGAACTGGATCCCGCCAGCATCACCTGGCTGCACGGATTGCGGCGGGAATTCAAACAAAAAAGCAAGCAAGCTCGAACAGCAACAATTGTTTCATTAGGCGTGTCGATAAATGATTGCGAGAAAGAGCGACCGAAACAGCCTGAGCAAGAAGTGTCATTTGCGACATCCTAGCGGACCTGTTCTATGTGTCGCCAGGGGCAGTCAGAGGTTCAAGGCTGGACATTGAATGCACTCGCTGGATTTGTTTGTTAGGCGGTGCGCGACATGGCCAGCAAAGAGTTCTCAAAGCAGGCGAAGAGCGCCGCTGGACCAGGGTAAATTTCGGCGCATCCCGCCCGCCTTAACTCGTCCTCGGTGAACCCACCTGATAGAACACCGATCGTCGTGATCCCGGCTTTTCTGGCCGCGATGGCGTCGTAAGGTGTGTCTCCGATGGCTACGGCATCGCTGCCCGTGATGCCGAGTTTCCCGAGAGCGGTTTCGAAGATGTCCGGGGCGGGTTTGGACTGCTGCACGTCGTCTGAACAAGTGGTCACTTCCGCCAGATTGGCAATGCCTGCGATATCGAGGTATGTGGCTAACTCATCTTTCTTAGCCGATGAAGCGACTGCAAGCCGGATGCCTGCATGCCGAATTCGGCGCAGCAGGTCTGGCACTGCCGAAAATGGGCGCACCAGCGGCAAATAGGCGCTTTTGAAGCGATTGCCGCGCCAGGCCTCCATTTCCTCGCCGTGGTCTTTCTGCTCGGCCTCGGAAAGGAAGACAGGAATGAGCTTGTCGCCACCCTTTCCAATCTGGCTACGAACTTGCGCGAAGCTGACGTTATGGCCGAACTTCACCATTGCTTCGCGCCAAGCAAGAGCGTGAAAATCGACGGAATCGATAAGAGTCCCGTCGAGGTCGAAGATTGCAGCTTTAGGCATTCACACCTCCTTGTGGCGCGATCTGGCGATTGCGGCATACCACTCGGCGTAAGGCGAGCCACATAACGATTGAGGTCCGGCGAGCCGTCCTTCCACCAGACGGGAGCGTCTCTCGCCAAGGCGCGCTTGGCGTCTTCCACGGCCCAATGCGCCGCCCTCTGGGCATCGAGATCCGCACTAGCCTTCGCGTTCCGGACCGCCCGCCTGGTACATGAGCTGTTTCACGAGCTTCGACTTCTCGTCTTCTTCGAGGTCCGGGCTCGCTATCCGCCAGAGCCGTCTGCGGACGACGATGTAGCGGCCGTCTGCGTGACAAGATGCTTCACGCTGACTTGCTCCGGGTTCCAGCAGCCGGCTTCTTGGCAGCAACTCCTTTGCCTGCTGCTTGCCGGCGATCGGCATCAACATCTCCTTCTGGCTGGGCCCCGCCTTCTTTGAGTTCTTGGCTGGCTTGGCCGCCCTGGCCGGCGTTGCCTCTTGCCCGACGCTGCGCCGTAGGGCTTCCATGAGGTCGACGACGTTTTCGCCCTTGGGCCGCTCCTTCGGGCCGATGGTCTTGCCTGCGCGCTTCTGATTGATGAGGTCAACTAGCGCGCTCTCGTAGTGATCCTCAAACTTCTCCGGATCGAACCGCCCGCCCTTTTGGTTCACGATGTGCTTGGCGAGATCCAGCATGTCTTTTGTGACCTTAACGTCCTGGATTTCATCGAAATATTCCTGCTCGCTGCGCACCTCATAGGGGTAGCGGAGCAGTGTGCCGACAAGCACTTTGTCCAGCGGCTCCAGCGCAATGATATGCTCCCGGTTCGTGAGCACGACCCGGCCGATCGCAACCTTCTCCATCTCACGGATTGTCTCGCGGATGACGGCGAAGGCATCGTGGCCCACCTTTCCGTCTGGACGCAAGTAATAGGGCCTGATCAGGTATCTCGGGTCTATGTCGGAACGATCGACGAACTCATCGATCTCGATGGTACGCGTGGACTCCAGCGCGATCTCTTCAAGCTCCGCTTTCGACACCTCAATGTATTGGCCCTTCTCGAACTCGTAGCCCTTGACGATATCTTCGCTAGAGACCCCCTCCCCGGCATCGGCGTCGACTTTCAGGTATTTGACCCGATGGCCCGTTGACCGGTTCAACTGGTTGAAAGCGATCTTCTCACTCTCCGACGTCGCTGGAAAGAGCGCCACCGGGCAGGTCACGAGGGAAAGACGAAGAAACCCTTTCCAGTTGGCGTGGGGGGCCATTACGCGGAACTCCAGAGTCTTGACACACGAACTTAAGACGAATGGCGCACCCCGGTTCCGACCTCGGATTGGCCGCCCCTGGATCAATGTAGGGTTCTAGGTGAGGAGGGTCACCATTTCATAGGCGGCTACAACCGCCCCCAGCCAACGCCGCCAGGGATTCGCGCCGCGGGCGATCTCATCGGCGGCCCAGACGAAAAGCCCGCCCTTGAAGACTACGGTCAGGACGAAACCGAGCGTGCCGACCCATCCGAAGCAGAGCGCCGGCTGCTATGACGATTCAAAGGATTGGGTTCGGCCATTGAGCAATCGTATTGGCACCAGTTTCCCGGTTGCGGAAAAACCAATTCAGGAATCGACGCACAGTGGTGAACCATCGTCCGGAAAGCTAAACGCAATGATCTGATTTGGCTGAAACGAGTCGCTTAACAAGGGGGCAGCCAGCTTTCTGCGCGTCCTTGATCCATCTTGAGCCGGCCCACAGGCCAGCATTCGATTTACAAGTTATCCGGGTTGGGCCCTTCTATAACTTCCGAAAGTAGGTCAGCCGTACTGCGCAGGCTATTTCGTACCTTCTCAGGCTTCTGACTCGAAGGGAAAGCCGAGATAACCTCAGGACGAATGAGCTGCTGCCGGTTTGATGGACACCAAGATTAGGTGTTTGATTGAGCCGGAGGTGAGCGATGAAGAGACGGAAGTTCAGTCGCGAGTTCAAGATCGAAGCGGTCAAGCTGGTCAAGGAACGCGGGGTGTCGGTTGCGCAGGCCGGCCGCGACCTGGACGTTCATGAGAATGTGCTGCGCAAGTGGGTCAAGGAGTTCGGCTCTGACCCAGTGCAGGCCTTTCCCGGCCACGGGCAGATGAAGCCGGAGCAGCAGGAGATCGAGGGATTGCGCCGTGAGGTCGCCAAGTTGAAGGCCGAGCGGGATATCCTAAAAAAGGCCGCAGCCTTCTTCGCGAAGGAAGCGACATGAAGTTCGTCTTCATCGCGAAGCACCGGGCGATCTGGCCGGTGGCATGGCTATGCGATGCGCTGGGGGTATCGCGGTCGGGCTTCCATGCCTGGCTGAACCGCTCTCCCAGCGCCAGATCCCGCAGCGACGAAGAGCTCGGCGGCAAGGTGAAAGCCAGCTTCATGGCGAGCGACCGCACCTATGGTGCGCGCCGGGTGTGGCGCGATCTGCTCGCCGATGGGGCTGACTGTGGCCTGCACCAGATCGAGCGGCTGATGCGCCTACAGGGCTTGCGGGCACGCCCGCGCCGGCGGCGCTTGCCGAAGGATAACGGCGATCGGCAGCTCGAGACGGTGCCGGTGAACCTCCTTGACCGGCAGTTCGCTGCCGAGCGGCCGAACCAGAAGTGGATCGCTGACTTCACCTATCTCTGGACAGCCGAGGGCTGGCTCTACGTGGCGGCGGTGATCGATCTGTTCTCGCGCCGGGTGGTCGGCTGGTCGATGAGTGCCGCGATGACGGCGCAACTTGTGACCGACGCCCTGCTGATGGCCGTATGGCGCCGCGGCAAGCCGGATGCCCTGCTACACCACTCCGACCAGGGCAGCCAGTACACCAGCGAGCAGTTCCAGCGCCTGATGGCCGACCATGGCATCGTCTGCAGCATGAGCCGCTCCGGCAACGTCTGGGACAACGCGGCGATGGAGAGCTTCTTCTCCTCGCTCAAGACTGAACGGACGGAAGGCAAAACCTACAGGACCAGAGACCAGGCACGAGCCGATGTGTTCGACTACATCGAACGATTTTACAACACGATCCGCAGGCACTCGACCATCGGCTATCTCAGCCCGGTTGAGTTCGAGCGCAAGGTGGGATTAGCTTAACCCGGTGTCCATCAAACCGGCAGCAGCTCAGAACCCGAATATCCGATCCAAGTTGCCCATCAGCTGCAACAGATGCTCATCGGCTTCAGCCCCGACCGGGATTACCGCTACATCGAGATCAATCGCGCGCTGCGGCGGATGTGCCCCGACTTGATTGCGCAACTTCGCTGAGGTGGTCGACCTGCTGAAGGAGAAGCACCTCACACTCAACTCCTTTTCAGAACTGCGCAAGCTAGGACCGATCCGACAGATCGGGGCGCCGAGCTGATGATCGCAATTCAACCTGGTGCTGGCGGTTGGCTACGTGTCAAACCTGCTCCGCAACCGCAAGGTGGTCGGATATCTTGCCAAGCACCCTCAGGAATTGCTGTTCGAATTCCGGCGCATCACGGAATCCGAGCTCAACGCGGCGTGACGCTTCGCGGGTATTAAATCAATTTCGCGGCGTTCGCGTATGCGTATCGAAGACGTCGGTTGATAACCCCCTCTCAACTTCTGACACCGCTAACTTGAGCTTCGCGGCCCCTTCGCAGGTCGCGTGCTATTGATCATCCGATGACGATCAGACTAGGAATAGATCCTGATGCAGGTGCGCAAACGCCGTCAGGATGTTGTGGTCGACGGGTGCGAGCGGGCCAGCCGTAAAGTTGAAGGTCTGACCCGCATT
>NZ_JADFUE010000095.1:0-18520 GCF_054967145.1 Bradyrhizobium sp. UFLA06-24 | reverse complement strand
AGCGGCTGACCTCAAGGTCGCCTCGAAGCTGATCCTTCCTGGCGTCGGGCACTTCGATCATGCGATGCGCCTATTGCAGGCCTCTGGCATGCGTGAGTCGCTGGACGAGCTCGTGCTTCGGGGGAATGTGCCGGTTATCGGCGTATGCGTGGGTATGCAAATCCTTGGCCGCTCGAGCGAGGAAGGAAACCTGCCGGGACTGGGCTGGATCGATGCCGATGTGAAATCTTTCAAAACGTCCGGAGTCGCTGAGGATATGCCGGTTCCGCACATGGGATGGAACGATGTTCGGCCGCGAGCCTCGGAGCTCCTGTTTGATGGCTTGCAGAACCAGGCGAGGTTCTACTTTTTGCACTCGTACTATATGGAATGTGATAGGCCCGAAAACGTCGTGGCGACTAGCCATTACGGCGCAGAGTTTGCCTGCGCCGTACGTTCAGCCCACATCCATGGCGTCCAGTTTCATCCTGAAAAGAGCCACCATTTCGGGAATCGGCTCTTGACAAATTTCGCGGCGCTCTGAGCATGCTTCGACCAAGAATAATACCGTGTTTGCTAGTCCACAATGGTGGCTTGGTCAAAACGGTATGCTTCAAGGATCCGAAGTATGTCGGCGATCCCATAAATGCCGTGAAGATCTTCAATGAGAAGGAAGCCGATGAGCTCGCGGTCTTTGACATCGACGTTACTGTCCGGGCCGCAGAACCCAACTTCAGAATGATTAGTAAGCTAGCGGCAGAGTGTCGGATGCCGCTCTGTTATGGCGGAGGCGTCAAGACCGTCTCACAAGCCCGCCAAATCATAGGCCTGGGCGTCGAGAAGATAGCGCTGAGCTCGGCTGCGGTCGAGACGCCGGAACTGATAGCAGAGACTGCGAGGGAGATCGGCGGACAGAGCGTCGTCGTCGTTATCGACGCTAAGAAAGATCATCAGACCGGTCAGTATCTTGCGTGGACGCATAACGGCTGTCAAAAGACGGGCCGCTCGGTCGTGGATTTGGCTCAGCAGGCGGAGAGCCTTGGTGCTGGAGAGATTGTAATCAATTCCATCGATCAGGATGGAAAGATGAAGGGCTATGATCTCGAGCTCGCAAGGTTGGTCAGGCAGTCGGTGCGACTTCCGATTTCGCTGCTGGGCGGAGCGGGCTCTCTGTCCGATATCGGGTCACTTCTGGCCACTTGCGGCACGGTGGGCGCCGCGGCCGGTAGTCTGTTTGTGTTCAAGGGACCCTACAAGGCCGTCCTGATAAATTATCCCGAATCTTCCACCAAGGAACAGCTGTTTGCTCAAAAGACAAATTCGAAGTCTTGAAGCGACGGCCTTTATGATTGCTGCACCATGTTCAAAGATCGAGTTTTGCTAATAACCGGTGGCACGGGTTCGTTCGGACAAGCCGTGCTGAAGCGTTTTCTGAGCTCTGATGTGGGTGAGATTAGGATCTTTAGCCGCGATGAAAAGAAGCAGGATGATCTTCGCAAGCGCTACCCCCATCCCAAGTTGAAGTTCTACATCGGAGACGTCCGGGAGCCGCGCAGTGTCGCTGCGGCCATGCGGGGAGCAGATTATTGCTTTCACGCTGCTGCCTTGAAGCAGGTGCCATCGTGCGAGTTCTATCCCATGGAGGCGGTGCGGACCAACGTTCTGGGAACGGAGAACGTTCTCGAAGCCGCGATCGCCGCCAAAGTCAAACGCGTGGTTTGCCTGAGCACAGACAAGGCTGTCTACCCGGTCAATGCCATGGGCATGTCAAAGGCGATGATGGAGAAAGTGATGGTTGCGGTCTCCCGCAATCTTCACGGCACTATCATTTGCGGAACGCGATATGGCAACGTGATGGCTTCGCGTGGATCGGTAATCCCGCTCTTTGTCAGTCAAGTACAGGCCGGCAAGCCAGTTACCATCACCGATCCTGCCATGACGCGTTTCATGATGTCGCTCGATGAGTCGGTCGAGCTTGTGCTATATGCGTTCGCGCATGGCGATAACGGTGATATTTTCGTACAAAAAGCCCCGGCCGCGACGGTTGCGGTATTGGCGAGAGCTTTGCTGGAAGTCATGGGACGTCCCGAGTATCCAATTGCGGAAATTGGCACGAGGCACGGCGAGAAGCTCTATGAGACCCTGCTCAGCCGCGAGGAAATGAGCTATGCTGAAGATCGCGGGAGCTATTACCGCGTTCCTCCCGATGCGAGAGATTTGAACTATTCGAAGTATGTCGAGCAGGGCGAGAGCCGTATCAGCGTGGGCCATGATTATAACTCGCAGAATACGCAGCAGCTCGATGTATCCGCGATGAAGGATGTCCTCCTTCGTCTCGAGTTCATACAGCGCGTCATTCGCGGCGAAGGAACGAGCCTGGACGATTAGTTGCCATGAAGATCTTGATCACTGGAGCAGACGGGTTCATCGGAGCCAATCTGCGAACGCGTTTGCGCGAAGAGGCAAGCCACGAGGTCGTCAGGATTACGCGAGCGAGCTCGTTCGAGGAGTTGACCGACGGGCTTTCAGCGGTCGACATCGTTTATCACCTCGCGGGCGTCAATCGTCCCCTTGCGGTTGATCAATTCGCCAGCGGCAATCAGCTGTTTACCGAGCGAATTTGCGAGACCCTTGAAAGGCTGAACCGTAATATCCCGGTGGTGTTTGCGTCCTCGACGCAAGCTCTCCATGACAATCCCTACGGTCGAAGCAAGCTTGCGGCGGAGAACGCTTTGGCGCGTTACGCTGAGCGGACAGGTGCGCCCGTTTCGATTTTCCGGTTGACCAACGTCTTTGGCAAGTGGGCGAGGCCAAACTACAATTCGGTCGTCGCGACTTTCTGCTACAATGTCGCCCGTGGATTGCCGCTTCAGATCCATGATGCCTCGGCCAAGCTCCGGTTGCTCCATGTTGATGAGGTAGTTGATGCCTTCGTCGCATGCTTGACGCTGCGAAGCAGCGTAGTCCGATTTGCGGGGGTGGAGCCTGTCTACGATACGACGGTCGGTGAGCTTGCTGAAGTCATCACCAGCTTTCGCGAGAGCCGTTCTACATTGGTTAGTCCGCCGGTAGGCACGGGCCTCGTCAGGGCCCTGTACGCGACCTATACGACTTATCTTCCGGTGGCTGACTTCGTCTACCGGGTTCCTACATACGAGGATCCAAGGGGAACGTTCGCCGAGGTTCTGAAGACACCCAACTCAGGCCAATTCTCGTATTTTACTGCGCGCCCCGGCGTCATGCGGGGCGGGCACTATCACCACAGTAAGACCGAAAAATTTGTCGTTCTGAATGGAGTGGCGAGGTTCTGTTTTCGACAGATTGAGACCGGTGAGCTTTACGAAGTGGTGGTGCGGGGAGGTCAGGGAGACGTCGTGGAGACAATCCCGGGTTGGGCGCATGACATTACTAACATCGGAACTGACGACCTCATTGTGATGCTTTGGGCGAATGAGATATTCGATCGTTCCCGTCCGGATACCATCCCTGCGAAGGTTATCGTTTGATGAAGAGGCTCAAGGTTGTCACCATTGTAGGCACGCGACCTGAAATTATCCGCTTGTCGCGCGTAATCGTGAAACTCGACCAGCACTGTAATCATGTGCTCGTCCACACAGGGCAGAATTACGATTACGAGCTGAACGGTATTTTCTTTGACGATCTTGGGATCAGAAGTCCCGACCAGTTTCTCGATTGCGCCGGGGATGGCGCGATGCAGACGATCGCGAACGTGATAGCAAAGGCCGATGGTGTGCTTGCGCAGGAGCAGCCCGACGCACTCCTGGTGCTGGGCGATACCAACAGCTGCCTCTCGGTCATTCCGGCGAAGCGTCGCAAGGTGCCGATCTTTCACATCGAGGCCGGCAATCGATGCTTTGATCAGCGAGTGCCTGAAGAAATCAACCGGCGTATTGTAGATCACACCTCAGATATCAATCTCACATACAGCTCTATAGCCCGCGAGTACCTCTTGCGGGAGGGCATCCCGCCTGATTCCGTAATCAAGATCGGCAGTCCGATGTTCGAAGTGCTCCAGCACTATAGACCGAAAATCGATGCGTCTCGCGTCCTGGAGCAACTCGGGCTTGTGAGCGGTGGCTTCTTCGTTGTGAGTGCCCATCGCGAAGAGAACATCGAAGCGCCAGCGTCGTTCTTAAAACTCGTTAATGTGCTGAACGCGGTTGCCGAAGACCACGGCCTGCCAGTCCTCGTCTCGACCCATCCCCGCACCAAGAAGAGGATTGATCAAGCGAACGCACGTCTTCATCGTTTAGTCCAGTTGTCGAAGCCGCTCAGCTTTAGCGACTACGTGAAGCTGCAACTGTCCGCTCGCGCCGTGTTGTCGGACAGCGGAACGATCAACGAGGAGTCGTCCATCCTCAATTTTCGAGCTCTCAATCTGAGGGAGGCATTCGAACGCCCGGAAGCGATGGAAGAGGCGGCCGTCATGATGGTCGGTCTGGATATCGAACGGATACGTCAGGCGCTGTCAGTACTTGACGCGCAATCCGTTGGTTCAAAACGGGCCTTTCGACTTGTCGACGATTACGATGTTTCAAATGTATCGGACAAGGTCGTTCGAATCCTCCATAGCTATACCGACTATGTAAATCGCGTAGTCTGGCGCAAGTATAATTGAGTTGGGCGATTGCGCATTCTCATTGTAAGCCAGTACTTCTGGCCCGAGAATTTTCGGATCAATGAATTGGTGAGCGAGTTAACGGCGCGCGGCCATGAGGTTGTGGTCCTGACCGGGCTCCCAAACTATCCATCTGGCCGGGTTTATGCGGAATATCAACGCAAGCCTGACGCATTTGGTGAATTTAGTGGCGCTTCAATCGTTCGGGTTCCGATAGTCTCGCGCGGTCGAAACCGCCTCCAGTTGATGCTGAACTATCTGAGCTTTGTCATCTCTGGTTCCATCGTTGCTCCTTGGAAACTGAGAGGAAGGCAGATCGATGTCATTTTCGTATTTCTAGTTTCGCCAATAACGGCATCATTGCCAGCGCTGTTGATCGGTCGCCTGAAGAGCGCGCCCGTGGCGCTGTGGGTTCTGGACCTCTGGCCGGATACTTTAACGGCGCTTGGGGTGGTTCGATCAAAGCTTGTGCTTAGCTGCGTTGGGCGGCTGGTGTCGTTCATTTATCGGCGCTCCGGGCGAATATTCGTGCAGTCCCGTGCTTTTGTCGCGAATGTTGCGCGCTATGTGGAGGATGCGGATCGGATTCGTTATCTTCCGGGCTGGGCAGAGCAGGTCTTTGAAGACGGCTTGGCTGACTCAGGCCCACCCGCAATGGACTCCATTGGCAGAAAATTCAAAATCCTATTTGCAGGCAACATCGGTGAAGCGCAGGACTTTCCCGCAATCTTGACAGCGATCGAATGCTTGAGGGATAGACCGGATATTCATTGGATTATTGTAGGTGATGGTCGCGCGAAACCATATCTTGAGAAAGAGGTCGAGGAGCGCAAGTTAGAGGCGCTTGTCACATTAATGGGACGGCGGCCAATCGAAGAGATGCCCGGGCTCTTTCGAGCAGCCGACGCCCTATTGGTCTCGCTGAAGCCTGATCCCATCTTCAGTTTGACAATTCCGGGCAAGGTGCAGAGCTATCTTGCTGCGGGCGTGCCACTTCTAGCGATGCTGGATGGTGAAGGTGCGCGGGTGGTCGCTGAAGCCTACGCAGGCTTTGTTTGTCCGGCGGGCGATGGAGCAGAACTTGCACGCCAAGCCGTCCGACTTGCTGGCACTCCGGCATCCGAACGGGCACTAATGGGCGCATGCGGGCGCGCCTATGCCTTGCGCGAATTCAATAGATCGGACCTTGTTTCAAGGTTGGAACAAGACTTAGTCGGACTCGTACGAAACGGCTAGAAGGACTGAGCAACGATTAAGTTCTTGCTCAGTGCTCTCGCACAATTTAAGGGCTCATAGGGTGACCGATAGATACTCCAGGCTCGTCACTAAACTTAAGGACAGAACCGCCACGGTCGGGATCATCGGTCTCGGTTACGTTGGTCTTCCACTGTTGCTCCGCTACTGTGAGGTTGGTTACCGGGTGATTGGATTTGATGTGGACCAATCTAAGGTAGATGCGCTCCGAAGTGGCAAGTCCTACATTGAGCACATTCCGGCGGAGAAGCTCGCGCCGTTCGTTATGAATCAATTCGAGCCCACCACTGACCTGTCCCGTGTAGCCGAGGTGGACGCGCTCATCCTCTGCGTTCCCACTCCACTTAGCAAACATCGCGAACCAGACCTTAGCTTTGTGATCGGCACGATTGATTCTGTACTTCCTTATCTGCACGACGGGATGGTGCTGTCTCTGGAAAGTACGACTTATCCGGGTACAACGGATGAGGAGTTGAAGCCAAGGATCGAGGCACGAGGTTTGAAAGTCGGGGCGGATATATTCCTAATTTTTTCACCCGAACGGGAAGATCCCGGAAATCCGAATTTTTCCACGAGGACCATTCCAAAGGTATGCGGAGGGTGCACCCCACAGTGTTTAAAAGTCGGAATCGCGCTCTACGAGCAGGTTGTCGACAAGGTCGTCCCAGTGAGTTCCGCTCGTGCTGCCGAGCTTACGAAGCTCCTGGAAAACATTCATCGATCAGTGAACATAGGACTCGTGAACGAAATGAAAATTGTGGCAGATCGGATGGGAATCGATCTGCACGAGGTCATTCGCGCGGCGGCAACAAAACCGTTCGGCTTTGTTCCATATTATCCGGGCCCTGGGATCGGAGGACACTGTATTCCAATCGATCCTTTTTACTTAACCTGGAAAGCTAGAGAATACGGCGTTCACACTCGTTTCATTGAGCTAGCAGGTGAGATCAATTCCTCAATGCCGGAATATGTCATTTCGAAGGTCGCTGAAAGCCTGAACGCTCGCAAGAAATCTGTCAATGGAAGTCGAATCTTGGTGCTTGGACTAGCGTACAAAAAGAACGTGGATGATTCCCGAGAGTCCCCCGCTGTCGTGATAATGGAGCGTCTTCGCGACCTTGGAGCATCGATCTCTTACACCGATCCGCACATTCCCGTGTTCCCAGTAATGCGCGCACATAGCTTCTCTCTCTCGAGCGTAACTTTGACAAAGCAGTCGATTGCCGAGTTCGACTGTCTCGTGCTTGCGACCGATCATGATAAGTTCGATTACGAGTTGATAAAGGCGCATGCCGAGTTGATCGTCGACTGTCGAGGAAGATTTGCCGAATCCGCCTCGAATATCGTAAAGGCCTAAAAAGTGGCCGAAATCTTGGGCTAGCTCATCCGATGAGAGTGTCATTCTTGTGCTTGGAGGCAACGCCGTGACACGTAGAACAAGCCAGTCAAACGAGCCGGTGGAGGGTGCCGCGCCTGAATATGGATGCCCAGAGGATGAAGAGGTCACGTTTAACATCGTGTTAGAAAAAGCAGTGCTCCGCAAGCAGCGGCGGCAGCCGGGTTCCGTAGCTCAACTGGCAAACAATGCCGAAGAAAAGAAGAAGGGCGATGGGGCGACCTAAACCCAAGGCCCTCAGGGCGAACGTCGTGCTGGGGTTTCGACTGCGATGAATTTTGATGACGTTTCTCTGAGCTCATCGCAAAGTGGATAGTGAAGAATGCCTCTCAGAGTATTGGTCACTGGCTCGTCGGGCTTCATAGGCAGGGCTGTGACTTCTGCGCTTGCGCACTCTGGCTTTGAAGTCCGCGCCGCTTCCCGGCGTTTCGATTCCAGCATCAGTCCTGGCATTGAGTGGGCTCAATTGCCGGATCTTGAGAAAGAGTTCGACTGGTCGAAGTTGCTCGAGAGTGTGGATGTGGTCGTTCACTTGGCGGCAATAGCTCACCGCTCCGTTAGGGAAACTCCCAACTATGATGCTATAAACAGAGGTGCTACAATACGGTTGGCGAAAGCTTGCGCCGAGCGGAATATCAAGCGTCTAATTTTTACTTCCTCAATCGGCGCCCAAACCGGATCAGCCGCTGACTCAATAGCCACCGAAAGGCAAGTTCCGAAACCTGTAACAGCATACGATCGATCAAAACTCGCGGCGGAAGAAGATATCCGCGCTTCGGGCGTGCCGTTCACTATTCTGCGTCCGGTGCTCGTCTATGGTTCGGGTGTTAAGGCAAACATGGCTTTGATGGTGCGTTTAGCCTGCCTGCCTTTGCCACTTCCAATTGGTGCTTTCAAAAACAAGCGCTCACTGCTCTCTATTGCAAATCTCACAAGTGCGCTGTTGTTCTGTATCGAAAACGATAAAACTATCAATCGCACCTTTGTAGTTTGCGATCCAAGCTCCCTCGAGTTATCTGAAATGTTCGCGATCCTTCGTCAAGCCTCGGGTCGATCGCCTCTTCTTATGCCGTTTCCCCCAATGGTGATCAAGGCGATGCTTCTGGCGCTCGGCAAGAGGGAGGTTTGGGATCGCGTCGGCCGCAATCTAGTGGCCAGTTCAGAGGAGCTTCAACGTCTCGGCTGGTCACCACCCGTGAAGACTGAGGATGGACTCCGGGATCTGATGAACAGCTGGATCCTTTCACGGCGCAAGGGCGGCGCAAAGTAAGCTCACGATTTCGCTCCATGGCGCCTCGACTTTGTCATTAGATCGTACAGAGTCATAATTAATCGATGCTGCAGAGGTGCAGCAACAGGAGCCCACGGTCTCGCTCGCACCAAGCCGCGCGTTCAACAGAGTACGGAGGACGAGGATGCGCGAAATAGCCGCTGCGGTACTCTTAGATCAATGCGAACGATTGTTGGTTCAATTGCGTGATGATATCCCCGGCGTCCTCCAGCCCGGCAAGATCGGACTTTTCGGCGGTCATCGCGAACGGGACGAAAGCTTGCTAGATTGCGCCGTACGAGAAGTGGGCGAAGAAATCAGCTATCATATTCCTGCGGATCGATTTGAACCCTTGATGACCTTCGATGGATCTGATCCGGAGATAAAGGGTGGTCGAGTGAAGGGTGAATTCTTTGTCGTTCGCAATGTGCCTGTAGATCGACTTAGAATCACGGAAGGCAAATTACTAATCCTGCGGCCTGAAGAGATTTTGATGCTGCGCGGTAGGTTGACCCCCATAGCATCCCTTGTGCTTGACCGGTTTATGCAATAGGGCCCGTTCATGCAGATCTTAGGAGTCGGGGAATTCAGTGAGCTCAAGTACGTGGCTATGCGCGGGAGCGTTCACATTATACTGAGATCGGGGGATGACCAAAAGAGTTGTCGAGGTTCCTTGATTTAGACTGCGCTGAGGAACGCGGCGTCGCCGCCAACGAAAAATAAAGACACAACAAGAACTACGCGACGTTGCTCTCCCAATCGTCTACACTACACGTTAAGTGGAGTTTACAAGGGCCTGAGCGATCTCAATAGGATGGCCTCAGACGTGCCAGGTCTTTCCGCGTTCTTGGTTGTACTCCTCCGCGAAACGCTGGAGATCTTGAACGCATTCGCAAAGTACGAGGCGTGTCTAGTTCACGTGTTGTGCGTGCTTGGTAAGAGGGCGTGCGACTGGCTATTCCGTCTCAGCGTGGCTTGAACTTGAACTCTAATGTAGGCTAGTTCGCCACTTACGCTTCGGTCTGGCGAGTTCTGGCTAAAATAGCCAAACCCTCAATTATTTGGGCAAAATGATGCAAGACGACCTCGCATGGATAAAGGAAAAGTGCAGAGTTGTCCGCCAGGCTTGGAAGCTCGTCGCTTCGGGAACTCTAGCCATCGGGTTAGTTGGGGGAGCGATTGTGGTCGCGACCAACGTGCCCGTTTATACATCCAGGATGATCTTACCCTTGGGTGCTCGCGTCCTTGGCCTGATTAAAAGCGATGCTGTTCTCAATCCAATCATTGGGCGGGAAACCAGTGGAGTGGTGAGCGAGGATCAGCGAATGTCCCTAGCTAATAAGATTTCGGTGTCGGCTGAAATGGCGCAAGGCAGCGGGCTATATAATGTTAGCGCCCTGGGGCGGACTCCCCAGGAGGCTCAAGATATCTTGCAAAGAATTCTTGATCAGGTTCTTAAACTTTCCCGGCCTTCGGGCGCTTGGCGGGACAAAATTCTGGCAGAAATCGAGTTATTGAAAAGGTCAATTGACGAGTCCAAGAAGCTCTCAGCTAAGCTCAATGACAACCTAGAGCATGTGACCACCGGGAGTGAGGGTGAAGTGTATGCACGCGCTTTTGTGTTTCTGCTCTCAGATATCAGGCAGCAAGAGCATCGACTCTTGGATTTAGACGAGTCTCTGCAGGGGCTGCGCGAGGAGGATATTGTCGTGCGTCCGACCTTGGCCGTGACGCCTGAACCTCAAGGCTTGTGGCGTAAGTTGGTCCTTGTTTGGGGAGGGGCACTAGTTTTGATGTGCCTAGTTGCCGTCGCCACAATGGGATATCGCCCCGGAGTTGGCGAAGGAGGCGCTGGGCTATGACCCGATGAAGGGCGTGGCGGTGGTCTTCCGTGCGAAGCGCGCTGACCGCGTGAAGATCGTCGTGTGGGATGGCAGTGGCTTTGTGATGTACTGGAAGCGGCTCGATGGCAGCGGCTTCAAATGGCCTCCCATCGTGGCCGGCGTCATGCGGATGAATGCCGCCCAGCTGTCGGCCCTTCTGGCCGGCATGGATTGGACGCGCATGCATGCACCTGGAGCCGCGCAGCCGAAAGCACTTGCGTAAAGATACAAATCTTCGCTGCATCGGGGCGCGAAGCGTCGAATTGCCTGATGAGCTGCCGAGCGATCCGGCCGAGTTGCGCGTCTTTGCCGCGACTTTGCTGGATCGCTGCGCCAGGCTCGAGCGGTTGGCCTGCGGCGCGACTGGACGAACTGCTCCCTTGGGCATCGATCTACAGGATGCTTGCATCGATCCGAGGCTGGCGGCATGAGCCTGAACACGACCGCGGTCCGGATCAAGGTGACCCTCAAGGACGTAAAACCGGAGGTGATGCGTCGCCTTGTCGTACCCGTCACCCTGCGTCTTGATCGGCTGCATTTGACGCTTCAGGAGGCGTTTGGCTGGACAAACAGCCACCTCTTCGAGTTCTTCGCGGGTGAGGCCCGTTGGGGGATTCCTGATCCCCACAACGATTACGGCCACCAGCCCATGAATGCCAGAAAAGCGCGGCTTTGCGATATCGTTCGCGAGACCGGCGCCAAGACGATCCACTATCTCTATGACTTCGGCAACAGCTGGGACCATGTGATCAAACTCGAAAAATGGTTCGAGAATACAACGACGGAGGGGCTTCCATTCCTGCTCGAGGCCGCCGGTCGTTGTCCTCCGGAAGACGTCGGCGGTGCGCCAGGCTATGCCGAATACCTCGCCGCCATCAGCGACCCCAGCCATCCCGAGCACGAACACATGCGCCTCTGGGGCCCGGAGCGGTTCGATGCCAACGTCGTCGACCGGAAGGCGCTCGAGGCCGCTGTCAACGCGTTGTGCGACACATGGATACCGCGGCGACGCGCCACGCGAACAAAATAGGCGTCAAGCGTCATTCAAAAGGGCTGCAGAGCTACGCTTACGCTTCATCGCTGCGGTATGGGCCGCCCCGAAAGTGAAATCAGACTGCTATTCCCACTTGTTCTGGAATGTAGAACGCCCTTTTCGCTCATGCCTAATCAGAACGACAAGTGCCATTAGACAAAAAGAACCGATGGCGACGACTGTAAGCTTCCTAAGTGTGCCTGCCGGTTCCGGCAAGCTTGGCAAGGTCGGCTTAACAGGGATATCTTCCAAGCGCAGGCCATCGAGTCCGTTTTGAAGCGTCCAAAGGGTGTGCTCCTTGGTGGCAATTTCGGAGACGAGAACTACAAGCGCACGAGCGTACATTTCTCCTTCGCTGCCACCCTTCTCTTTGTTCGCGTTTGCGGTAATGGCGGCTGCTGCAGACTTCAAATCAAAAAGCGTCTGCTTTAGGCTTTCGATCTGTTGCAGCGTATCCACGCGAGCAGTGCCAACAGGCTTCGATAGAGCAATGATCTGCGCAAGAAACTCGTTAAGAACCGCTTGAGCTTGCTCCGGCGTCTGATCAGTAAAAGAGAGGGAGTACAATCCGGACCCAGGGCTAAGTTCTTGCGAAATGACAAGCCTTCTCTGGAGAACTTCCCTTGCGACTTCGATATGTGGGAAATCGATTCCCAGATGGGTCGATCTTATGACCGGGTCGAGTACTGCTCCAGTCTTGATCACGGCCCGCGTCCGTGACGTTAGCGGCACGACCATACTCGACGCGTACTCCAGCTTGTGCCCCAGGAGAACACTCGAGAAACCAAGTGCGATTAGAGCAGCGGTACCCAAAACGAGGATTTTGAACGACGTCAGCAAAACATTTAGTTTTTCCAGAAGCCAGTTTAAATCGCTAAGTTCAGGCGTAGTTGTAGAGCGCTGCATTTGTCTCTAGTCCTCAATCGACAAGCCCTGATCGCAGCGTTATCCGTCGATCTCGACGAAAAAAGCTCTTGGCTCTGCGGCCCAAATGACTGCACGTCTTCAAGATTCTGTCGGTTCACGCAAAGTTGTACGTACGCGCCAGCAAGTCAACTAAAACTGGTGTTCCATGCGCGAAACCAACTAGACTTTGGTATGCCTGAGCGGGCTCGGCAAGCTGGACGCGATTGCGCGTCTGCTAAAGAGCTAACGGGGCTCTCACGGCGAGCCGCCTCAATACCAGGGGGCTGCTTCGACGGCTGATTGGATCGGACCGTAGCTAGCGACCATGCCGGCGTTGCTGCTGGCTCTCGCCGCGGGCAGTTCATCTAGGTGTGCATAACCCTATCTGGGAGTACAACGAACCGCTTTTGCATGGGGGCAAAGTCAGTGACAACGGCAAGAGCAAAAACGGCAACCGCCGACAGACACACAAAAACGAGAAAGTTCATTTGCTCGGCTCCGGCTTTCGTCGTGGAGTAGCGTTCGGCGGCCAGCGGCCAATGCGTAAAAGGCAGCAGAAATCTCTACGTCAGTCGATATCGTCGCCATCAAGACCGCCCCGCGGCTTGGATGTTCGCCGTACATCAAACAACCCTGGTAGAAAGACAGTCCGACTCTGACGAGATGCGATGCGCCTCAGTCCACCGATAGCCCGCAGCATGACCAGAGCAATTGTCGGTGCAGTAGTATCCGCCGAACTCGCCTCCCTCAACTGAGGTGTTATGGTGGCGCTCATCGACCGACCTACCACCCGGCGTGAGAACAGCTCGATCACTGCTGCGACGTAGAGCCAGCCCTCGGCCGTCCAGAGATACGCAAAGTCGGCGATCCACTTCTGGTTCGGCCGCTCGGCGGCGAATTGCCGGTCAAGGAGGTTCGCCGGCACGGTCTCGATCTGTCGATCGCCGCTGTCCTTCGGCAAGCGCCGGCCTCGCGTCCGCGCTCGCAAGCCTTGCAGGCGCATCAGCCGTTCGATTTGGTGCAGGCCACAGTCCGCTCGATCGGCGAGCAGATCACGCCACACCCGGGGCGCACCGTAGGTACGGTCGCTCGCCATGAAGCTGGCCTTCACCTTGCCGCCGAGCTCTTCGTCGCTGTGGGAGTCTGGCGCTGGGCGAGCGATTCAGCCAGGCATGGAAGCCAGACCGCGATACCCCCAGCGCATCGCATAGCCATGCCACCGGCCAGATCGCCCGGTGCTTCGCGATGAAGACGAACTTCATGTCGCTTCCTTCTTGAAGAAGGCTGCGGCCTTTTTAGGATATTCCACTCGGCCTTCAACTTGGCGACCTCACGGCGCACCCGCTCAATCTCCTGCTGCTCCGGCTTCATCTGCCCGTGGCCGGGAAAGGCCTGCACCGGATCGGAGCCGAACTCCTCAACCATTTGCGCAGAACGCTTTGATGAACATCCAGGTCGCGCCCGGCCTGCGCCACCGACATCCCACGCTCCCTGACCTGCTTGACCGCCTCGATCTTGAACTCGCGACTGAACTTCCGTCTCTTCATCGTCCACCTCCGGCTCATGAAACACCTAATCTCGGTGTCCATCAAACCGGCAGCAGCTCACATCTACCTGCGGACCGGCGGCATTTCTTAGGCACACGGTCCCGGAAGGAGTGCTCCAGTATCGCCAAAGAGGCGCGAGGCTATCAAACCTAGCCATTCGCGAGTGGCTATACCGGTGAGCACCAATCCATCAGCAATGCCATCCAAGCGGAATAGATCAAGGTGTCCCGTCGTGCGCCATCCGGTCGGTACTGCCTCAACATTGAAGCCGGCGGCACAGAAGAGACCAATTGCGCGCGGCATGTGAGATGCGGATGTGATTAGCAGCCAATGATCACCGGGCTTGGGACTAGCCATCAGCTTGCCGAAGGTAGCGTTCTCAGCGGTGTTTCGCGCCTCTCGTTCGATTTCGATACGGGAGCCGGGAATGCCTAGGTTCTCGAGGATCTGCGTCGCGTAGTCTGCTTCGCGAACGTCGCTGCCCAGGAGTTTAGAAGTTCCGCCAGTATAGATGATCCTGGCACGCGGATATTTACGCGCTAGTTTTGCGGCTTCGATTAATCGGTCGGCTTCGACTGGCGAGATCTCGTTTCGGGCGGTTGCGATTCCTGTATCAATCTGGCCACCTAAAATGATCAAACCAGTCGGATCTGTGCCAGTTGCCGTCCATGGAGGGAAGCGGTTCTCCAACGGGAGCAACATCAGGTTGCCGATTGGTGTAACGCCGGAGATCGCGAGGGCAACGAATGCACCCAGAAGCGTTCTGCGTCCGATTGCACCATACCTTGTCGGCAGCAGCGCCAATCCGAGGATGCCAGCTGCGAGTAACAAATTGGGGAGCACGAGCAGTGTGCCCATGGTTTTGGAGAGAAAGAAATACAAGAGGCTTCCAGGCTGCTTAGTAGGCCGCAAACAAACGGCATCGAGGATGGACGATCACGAAGGCTGTTGGTCTACGAGCGCGAGCCGTTGAACGATTGTTTTGGGCCTCAGTGCCGCCCCCGGCGCTATTACAGCATTGGCGCCCACCTTGCAGCCGTCCCCGATCAGGGCGCCAAATTTTGACACGCCGGTGTCGATCCGATGTCCATCGTGAGTAAAGGAGATTGAGGAGCCGGGAAGCTCGTTTCGATAGTTGGCAATGACGCAGCCGGCCTCCAAGTTTATGTCAGAGCCGAGGATACTATCCCCGATAAAGTTGAAATGAGCCAATTTGCAGCTGCGAAATAGGAACGAGGACTTGAGCTCGCAGCCAGGGCCGATGACGCAACTCTCGTCTATCCAGCAGCCTGCCCGGATCAGGGAGGTAGCTGCAATGAAACAGTGGGCACCAACAATAGCCGGGCCCTTGATCGTGGCGCCGACTTCAATCGTGGCGGTCCGATGTACGGCTACGCCGTTCGTGATGACGTGGTCTGATTCAAGCCCGACCAGCAATCGGCTAATGGCATCGGCTGAGTTTGATGTAAGCTCCCAGGGTGTCGGCTTGCCTAGTGCTGCGATCGGAGAGCCGACAAACCGAGAGATGTATTCTGTGGCAAATTTCATTCGCTGTGACTCCAGAGCAGAACGCGCAATCTGAAACACAAAAACCACCGGGTGAAGGCCTCACGGGTGGTGGTCAGATCGGGCCGTATCCGCAGGCCATCTGTCGGCCCTACCGGGGGCCTCGCATTCCAAGCCTGGGAGCCGCAAACGAGGATCTGGCCCTCTGATCGACTTCGGTATACCTCGATGCCAAGGCCGACGTGCTTCCGTTATCCTAATCGGCTGCCGCATACTGCTGCTGCTCGCAGTTTTCCAAAATGACGGATTGCCTGACGTCCTTGTACACGTCATCGAAAAACACAGAATACGTATAGTGCGGTCTGCTGAGCAATGGATTTGCCTCTCGCAGGCAGACAAAATAGTTTCCAGGACCGTGGTCCGTTTTTCGTAGCGTGGACGCCTCAACCGGCAAGGTCAGCTTTGCTGTTTGGACGGCCATCCGAACGCCTTTCTGGATTGCCTCTGGGCTCGGTGGTCCGGCCACCGCCGTGGCGATGGGTGGTGTCGAGGATGTGTCCGGCCACAAACCAAGGTTTGAACACGCCGACAAGAGCAAGGCGAGCACCGGCACAAAGCGTTTAATCATCGAGAAATTTGCGGGTTGATCTGCCGCTTTCGGCCGGCCGAAACGTCATGAAGCTGCATCTACACGAGCGCAGACCGACGGTACGATTGACCGAAAGATCAGCTTTACTCAACTAGCGCTAGATCAACAAGGGTTGATTGGTATTCCTTGCGTGGTGTAACGCGCGAACTACTCTGCATCGGGGGTGTGGACAAACACAAAATCCACGGCGTGAAGCCTCACGGATGGTGGTCAGATCGGGCTATGCGCAGGGCGGGGGCATCTGTCGGCCGTACCCAGTACCGGGGGCCTCGCATTCCAAGCCTGGAAGCGTGTCCTTTCGGGGCTCTTTGATCCATGCGCGCCGATATAGTGCCCGTGTTCGTCGACCACAATAACGCACCGCTGGACTCATCGAGGTGCTCGCGCGCAGCGGCCTGCGCTTAAGGCCGATTGAATGGGAACGATGCCTAGCGGCGCACATAGGCCGCCGCCTTGGCGCCGTGGACGCCGGCTGCACCCTTGAGGATTCCGCAGCTCGGCCTCGGAGACGCGGCCGCACCAGTCGGCCTCGATCTGCCCGGGGTCTGCGTGCCAAAATCGTAGCCGATATCGCCAGTGGGGCCCGACTGATCGCCAGGATAGGTCAACCCGCGCAGGCCACGGCTATAAACGGCTTCGCTCGTCATCTCCTCATCTCCTCAGCGACGGCGAGATAGAACGCGGCACGCGAAATGCCATGCAGGTCCTGCATGCTTGCCCCATGCTGAACTGCGCTCGGCAGTAAGCTGCCGCGCGCAGTCAATGACGGAAAGCTGAGAAAAATCAGTCCGTGAACGCTTGCATCGCGCTTGAAGCGCTAGCGCCCGGATTTCGGTCAAAAAAAGAGAGTGGCCCTAGGCCTTCAGCTTGTCGGCTACGATGGCCGCCATTGCAGCGATAAGGAACGCCGCCACCACGACGCCGCCAAACGCTCGAGCTATCCTCGGCCCTGGCGCGGCGAGCGGAGCCGTTGGCGAAATCACGACGTCCTCAAGCCGCAGGTCGTCCATTCTGGCTCGCATACGGGTGATTTCGGCCCTTAGGTTTTCGCTGCGCGCACTATTGATGAGTTCGCCGAGCCCCTTCGCTTCCCTGCCGCCCGATATTGGCAACTGCAGCTCAGCCAGGCGGACTTCTAGGACAGCAATCGCATCAGACACGCTCCGATTGATGGGGTTGCGATGCGAGGCAGCCACCAAACGCGTCAGGAGGGCCTGCAGCCTCGCCTGAGGCTGATCGGGTCCAGCAAGAGAGACCTCGAATATTTCAGACCCTTCCCCCAGGTGCTTCATCGAAATTGTGGGCTCATGCGACAAAGCAATACCGCGGAGATAAGGCGATAACGGAAGAACCATTTTTGAGACATACATGGGCGCCGGCCTTGTGATGACCGCCGCCGGGATACCAGCCAGGGCAACCGCCGCGAATGTCACGGCGGCGATCTTCCATCGTCTTGCGGCAGATTTCCCAAGATTGACCAACCAGCGAATGTCTTGGGCATCCTGCATCATCACGCCTTCCCGAATTCAAAGCACACACGCGCCCGATGTCCTTTAGCATCACAAGTAAGGCGCAAACTAGACGATGGACGCGCCGCGGTATGCAGTTCGAGGCGCCTCTCTAGCGATCCATAGCCGTAGACGGCGCGCGCACTCTCTGCAGCGGGCGTCACCGGCTTCATGGGCTCCGGTGCCAACTTCTCGACCGCGGCCAAACAATTCTGCAGATTCGCGTTTTCGGCCTGCCGCGCCGCAATGGCATCCTTGTGCATTTCCAGATCGACGAATTGCGAGCCGATCGCGAGCTTGATCCGCATCTCGGCCGGCAGGCCGCTGATAGCCGGTGAATTATCTCATGACATTTTACGCAGTCTCAAGCAATTCGATGGCTCCTCGAGCGCCGACGTCCGCGCCTGTGATCGGTCGAGGTGACCGACCCAGGCAAGCGCGAGAAGCTCGGACGACAGTCAGATATGGTTGGTCATATCGCTCGCATCCCGCGCAGGTCATCGCGCGTAAGGCCGTAAGAGCTCGGCTTGCCGGGAATATCGGCAGATCTCTGCCGAGCGGGGCTAGACCAGGCTGGGGAAGGGATGCGTCGTCATTCACGGCGATTCTAGGGCAGTGTCGCTTGCCGCCAGCGCTTGCGGGCGGAGGAAGCTCGCGCAGACCC
This sequence comes from Bradyrhizobium sp. UFLA06-24, assembly GCF_054967145.1. NCBI lineage: Bacteria > Pseudomonadati > Pseudomonadota > Alphaproteobacteria > Hyphomicrobiales > Nitrobacteraceae > Bradyrhizobium > Bradyrhizobium sp. UFLA06-24. The sequence continues at coordinate 286 of NZ_JADFUE010000095.1, read as the reverse complement.
GCGCTGAAGCAGTGCCGCGCGCAAAATGGCAATGTACGGGCCTGGTATGATGGCTTGCGGCGCCCATAGCGGGGAGGGCGCGAAGTGGCGGAATCGGAAAATGCCATTTAGGCGGCGCTACGCGACATGCAGACGGCGGCGCGACAATGCCGTAGCGGTTGGCGTCGTGGAGTCGACGGGCGAGGGTCTGAGACGCAATAGGCTGCGCAGGATGAGAAGGCTTCGGCCTCTGCATTAAAAGATCGATGGCGTCGTGAGCGAGCTGCATGCGCTCAAGGCCTAGGTC
>NZ_JADFUE010000094.1:0-18526 GCF_054967145.1 Bradyrhizobium sp. UFLA06-24 | reverse complement strand
GGGATAGTCATAAGGGCGATACCGAGCGTTGCCGGGAAGATGCGGTTCATTGCGGTCTCCGTCATGCCCGGCAAAAGCGCGAAGCGCGTCTTCGCGCCAGATGTCCCGGGGCATCCACGTGCCAGCCGCAATAAAGACGTGGATGGCCGGGTCAAGCCCGGCCATGACGGCGGTGAGAGTCCACACGCAAACGTGTTGTCAGTCCTTGCCGTTCCCGAATAGGGCCGCGAACTGCTTCTCGCCGGTGCGGGTGAAGTTGACCACGCGGCTGCCGGGTGTGGCGTCGCGCGCGGCCCATTTCAGCTCGGAGAAGCGCTGCATCATGGCGGCGCCCAGGGTGCCGGCGAGATGGTGCCGCCGTTCGCTCCAATCGAGACAGGCCTTGCAGACCGGGCGGCGCGGATGGCTGAGCATCTCGGGCGAGATCTGCAAATGCTTGGCGAGGAAGCGCTCGCCTTCCGTCGTCAGCTCGATGTCCTGCTTTTTCTGCCTGACCAGGTTTCGCGCACGCATCGTGTCGAGCATCTGCACGCCGAGATCGCCGGCGAGGTGGTCATAGCAGATCCGAGCGCGCCGCAGCGCCGGATCCTTCGGTCCGGTGCGCACGCGCATGTGGCCGGTGCGCGCGGCAAGGCCCGCAAGGCCTTCCAGCACCCCGGCGACGTCGTCGTCGGTGAGACGATAATAGCGGTGGCGGCCCTGCTTCTCCGGCTCGACCAGGCCGCCGGCCTCGAGTTTCGCCAGGTGCGAACTCGCGGTCTGCGGCGTGATGCCGGCCTCCTGCGCGAGCTCGCTGGCCGTGAGCGCGCGTCCGTTCATCAGCGCCGTGAGCATGTTGGCGCGGGCGGGGTCGCCGACCAGCGAGGCGACCATGGCGATGTCGGGTCCTGCTTTCATGCTTCGATGATAGCCGAAGCATTGTGGACAGGCAAGCGCGTAGCCTCTCACTACGTCGTCATAAGCACCGGAGTGCCCATCATGTCCGTCACCGTCTTCATCCGCTACCAGCTCGATCCGTTCAAGCGCGCGCAGTTCGAGGAATACTCCAAGCGCTGGCTCACCATCATCCCGAAATGTGGCGGCGACCTGATCGGCTATTTCATGCCGCATGAGGGCACCAACAACATCGCCTTTGCGCTGATCACCTTCGAAAGCCTCGCCGCCTATGAAGCCTATCGCGCGCGGCTGCGGCAGGACGCTGAGGGCATGGCGAATTTCCATTTCGCCGAGGACAACAAATTCATTCTCGCGGAGGAGCGCACCTTCCTGCGCAAGGTGGTAGTGTAGGCCATCAACGACAAGGAGACGCCCATGATCGCCGTGATCTTCGAAGTCTGGCCCAAGCCGGAACACCGACAGGACTATTTCGACCTCGCGGCCGATCTGAAGCCAATCCTGCAAACCATCGACGGCTTCATCTCGGTCGAGCGGTTCGAAAGCCTGACCGAGAAGGGCAAGATCCTGTCGGTCTCGTTTTGGCGGGACGAGGCGGCGGTGCAGGCCTGGCGCAACACGATGGAGCACCGCCGCACCCAGGCCAAGGGCAGGGCGCAGATCTTTGCCGATTATCATCTGCGCATCGCCAGCGTGGTCAGAGACTACGGCATGAACGATCGCGAGCAGGCGCCGAAGGACAGTCGCGCCGTGCACGACGCGCACTAGCGGTCATGAAAGCGCGTGCCTATCTCTGCGCGGCCAACAAGGGAGAGAAACATGCATGTGACAACTGCTGACAAGCGCGCGACCTTCCGGAAGATGCACGAAAGCGGTTGCTTCATTTTGCCCAATCCGGTCGATGTCGGGGGCGCCAAGGCGTTGCAGCATCTCGGATTCAAGGCGATCGCGTCGTCGAGTGCGGGCTTTGCCTGGACCATCGGCAAGGCCGACAATCGTGTCACGGTCGAGGATGTCTGTCAGCACCTGGCAGCATTGAGCTCGTCCGTCGACATCCCCGTGAATGCGGATTTCGAGGGCGGCTTCGCCGTCGAGCCGGATCAGGTCGCCGATCATGTCGAGCGCGGCGTGCGCACCGGCGTCGCCGGTCTCTCGATCGAGGATTCCACCGGCGACAAGGACAAGCCGCTTTACGAGCGTGCGCTGGCAGTCGAGCGCATCAAGGCCTCGCGCAAGGCGATCGGCGATAGCGGCACGCTGCTGGTCGGCCGCTGCGAGGCTTACTTGTGGGGTGTCACGGATCTCAAGCTCGTCATCGACCGGCTCACCGCTTACGCGGACGCCGGCGCCGATTGCCTCTATGCGCCCGGCCTGAAGACCCGCGAGGATATCAGTGCCGTGGTGAAGGCCGTCGCACCCAAGCCGTTCAATCTCCTGATCGGCGGCTCCGGTCTGTCGCTGAAGGAGGCCGAAGATCTCGGCGTGCGCCGGATCAGCGTCGGCGGCTCGCTCGCCCGCGCCGCCTGGGGCGGCTTCATGCGCGCGGCAAAGGAAATGGCAGAGAAGGGGACGTTCACCGAGCTTGCCAGCGGGTATCCCGGCGGCGAGCTCAACAAGATGTTCGGCTAGGAGCAAGCAATAGAGCCAAACGAAGAGCGGCGGGATGTTATGTCCCGCCGCTCTTTCATCCTCTCGGTGTCATGCCCCGCGAAAGGGGGCATCCAGTACGCCGCTGCTTCTCGACTCTATCACAACTGTCTCGGAGTACTGGATCGCCCGGTCCTGGTGCGCAATTGCGCACTGCCCGGGCGATGACAGTGATGTGTTACGCGACGGCAATCGCCTTGTTACTTTGCGCCGTCAGACGGCGTCTGCGTGTCCGGCGCCGGCTTTGCCGCAGGCGTATCCGCCGGAGCGGCCGGCTTGCTCGGCGCGGCACCCGTGGTCACGCCGGGCGCGGTGTTGTTGCGCGGCGTCACGTCGCGCATGCCGGGAGGCGCGGCCGGATTGGCCGGAGCCGTCTGCTGTGCGGTCTGGGTCGCAGGCGTGTTGCTGGCCTGGTTGCCGGTGCTGGTGTTGTTCAAGCCATAGAACACGGCGCCGAGCACCAGGGCGATCGCCACGGCGAACAGGGCGACCTTGCCGCTGGAGGCGGGGCCTTCGCCCAGTTCGGGATCGGCCTGCAGGTCGGCATCCCGACGCGCCGCGCGAAGATACTCATCGTCGGCGAGGTTCGTCGGGCGGTACGGATCGTTGGGAAAACGGTCGTCAGCCATCGATTGGTCTCCTCGTTGATTGCGTCCTGACAACCCTCGGCTGCGAGGTTCTGTTCCGCGCCCCTAATGCTTTCGTCGTATGTTGCCCTCCGGCGAGGAATCGGGAACCAGTTCATCGGGGACCCTGCGCGGACGGTTCCATCCTGCAGGAAAGGGAACAAGGCGATGTGGAGCCTGCCGCCAAGCGATAGCGTGCTGCATTTCCTCTCATTGGTTGCCGTGGCCGCGCAGGGCATGACGGCCGCGCTCGCCGCCGGGCGCCGCAGCATGGACTGGCTAGGCGTCTGCTTCCTCGGCTGCATCACCGCGCTCGGCGGCGGCACGCTGCGTGATCTCTTCCTCGGGCACTATCCGCTGGCCTGGGTGCAAAACCCCGTTTATCTCGCCCTCGCGGGCGGGGCGGCCTTCCTCACCATTCTAACCGCGCGGCTCGTGCACCGGCTGAAGGTCGCCTTCATCGTGCTCGATGCGATCGGCCTCGTCGTCTTCACCATGGCCGGCTGCGACATCGCCTGGCAGATGGATGCCTCGCTGCCGATCGTGATCGTCTCCGGTATGGTGACCGGCTGTGCGGGGGGCGTGCTGCGCGACGTGCTCTGCAACGACGTGCCGCTGTTGTTTCGCTCCGAGCTCTACGCCAGCGTCTCGGTAGTAACGGGCCTGTTCTACGCAACCGCCTTCGGCTTGAATCTGAACGCCGAGCTCTGGACCATCCTCACCTTCCTCCTCGGCATCAGCTTCCGCCTGCTCGCAGTGCGCTACAAATGGGAGATGCCGAAATTCGTGTTCACGGGAGATGAGCAGAAGTAGTTGCTTCTTTTGCAGCTCTATCGAAGTCATTGCGAGCCACCGGGTCCGCAAGGCGCGGCCCGATGACAGGCTCCGCGAAGCAATCCAGAATCTTTCCGCGGAGGGACTCTGGATTGCTCAGCTGCGCTCGCAATGATGGGGAGGACAGAGCTACGGCCCTTGCCCGCGCGCCTTCGCCACCTGCGCCGGCGTTACCAAAGGGCCGGCATTGCCCCAGGAATTGCGAATATAGTTCGTCACCGCTGCGATCTCTTCGTCGGACAGTTGCTTCGCATAGCCCGGCATCTCGCCGGTGTTCGGCGCCCGCGGCGTCGTCACGGTGTGGGCGCCGTCGAGAATGACGCGCAAGGTCGAGGACGGATTGATCGATTGCAGCAGCGCATTGGCCGGCAAGGGCGGATAGATGCGCGGGGCGCCGCTGCCGTCGGCCTCATGGCAGGCGATGCAGAGTTTTGCATAGACCGCCTGGCCCGCTTTCATCTCGGCCACGTCGGGTGGCGTCACGATGGTCTCGCGGCGCGCCGGCGGCAAGCTCTTCAGGTAGACCGCGATCGCGTGCACGTCGGCATCGCTCATCTTCGAGGTCGAATTGACGATCACCTCGGCCATCGGCCCGCCGGCATGGCTCTTGGCGTTGCGGCCGCTTTGCAGATATTCGGCGATGTCCTCTTCGCTCCACGACTGCAACCCGGTGCGCGCGGCGCCATCGAGCCGCGGTGCGTACCAGCCGCCGAGCTCGCTGCCGGTCAATGCCTGCGCGTTCTTGTCGGCGCCGAAATAGTTCTTCGGGGTGTGGCAGGCGCCGCAATGGCCGGGCCCGCTGACGAGATAGCCGCCCCTGTTCCAGGCCACGCTCTTGCTCTGGTCCGGCTCGAACAGGCCGGGCTTGAAGAACAACCAATTCCAGGCTCGCATCAGGCCGCGATAACCGAACGGCCAGCGCAGCTCCGGCGGCTTGTTGCGGCTGAGGACGGGCGTCAGCGTGCCGAGATAGGCGCGGATCGCCAGCGTGTCGTCCTTGGTCATCCGGGTGAAGTAGGGGTAGGGGAAGGCCGGGTAGTAGAGCGAGCCGTCCGGTGCGGTGCCGTAGCGCACGGCGCGGGTAAAGTCGGCATCCGTCCAGGCGCCGATCCCGGTGTCGCGGTCCGGCGTCAGGTTCGGCGCATAGATCGCTCCGAACGGCGTCTCGATGCGCTTGCCGCCCGCGAACGGCTTTGCGGGATCGGCGGTGTGGCAGCCGGCGCAATCGCCGGCCTCGACCAGCGTCTTGCCGGCGGCGATCAGCTCGGGTGACGGCTCGGCGGCCACGGCTGCGCTCGCAACCGCACTGCACAAGACCAGGCCAGCCAGAATCCTCCGCATCGTCGACCCTTCTTGCTGCGACTCATCAGCCGCTCACATCATACGGCGTCACGTCGTTGCGCGGCGCCGGGCGATGGTGACACAAATTGAAAAACGCCAATGCTTTTCCGGCCACGAAATTGCGTTTTTTTGCCGTCGCCGGGTGAGGTCCAGATTTGTGATGCGGAAGGTGAAATATCCGACATAGAGTGGCGCAGGTGGTCGGCGCCCCCTAGTTAAAAACGACGGGCAGGCAACGGCTTAAGTGGCCAAACGCTCGAGAGGGCGGAAGAGGACAACGATGGGCATCAACCAGGGTCCGATCAGTCTTGATCAAAAATACACGCAGGAAACCGGACACGTCTTCACCACAGGCATCCAGGCCCTGGTCCGCCTGCCCATGGCCCAGATCCGGCGCGATCGCGCCAATGGCCTCAATACCGCAGGCTTCATCTCCGGCTATCGCGGCTCGCCGCTCGGTGGCTACGACCAGCAGCTGTTCGCCGCGCGCAAGCATCTCGAGCAGTACAACATCAAATTTCAGCCCGGTGTGAACGAGGACCTGGCGGCGACCGCCGTCTGGGGTTCGCAGCAGCTCAACCTTTCGCCCGGCGCCAGCTATGACGGCGTTGTCGGGATCTGGTACGGCAAGGGCCCCGGCGTCGATCGCTGCGGCGACGTCTTCCGCCACGGCAATGCCGCGGGCTCGGCCAAGAACGGCGGCGTGCTGTGCCTTGCCGGGGACGACCACGGCGCCAAGTCCTCCACCGTCCCGCATCAGTCCGACCACGCCTTCATCTCGGCCCTGATGCCGTATCTCTATCCCTCGAGCATCCATGAAATGATCGAGATGGGCCTGCTCGGCATCGCGATGTCGCGCTACTCCGGGTGCTGGGTCGGCATGAAGGTGATCACGGAAACGGTAGAGACCACCGCCGAGATCGATCTCACCGACGAGATGAAGCCGTTCATCATCCCCAGCGATTTCGAGCTGCCGCCCGGCGGCCTCAACCTGCGCTGGCCCGACGACCGCTTCGAGCAGGACCGCCGCCTGCAGGACTACAAGGGCTTTGCCGCGATCGCCTTCGCGCGCGCCAACAGGGTCAACCGCGTCACCATGGATTCGCCGAACGCCCGCTTCGGCATCATGGCGTCGGGCAAGAGCTACGAGGACGTGCGGCAGGCGCTGCGCGAACTTGGGATCACCGAGGAGGTTGCCGCTAGAATCGGCCTGCGTCTCTACAAGATCGGCATGCCCTGGCCGCTGGAGCCGGAAGGCGTGCGCCAGTTCGCGGTCGGCCTGGAGGAGATCTTCATCGTCGAGGAGCGCCGCGAGATCGTCGAGAACCAGGTCAAGCAGGAGCTGTTCAACTGGCGCGACGACGTGCGTCCGCGCATCGTCGGCAAGATGGACGAGCACGACAAGCGCTTTTTGACCTTCGCCGCCGAACTCAGCGTCGCCTCGCTTGCAACGTCTCTAACCGAGCGACTGCTTCGACTTAATCTCAACCCCGAGATCGCGGACATGCTCCGCGCTAAAGCCGACTGGTTCAACGGCCGCCAGGCCACCCAGATGCAGGCCGTCGCGCCTGTCTCCCGCACTCCCTATTTCTGCTCCGGCTGTCCCCACAACACATCGACGAAAGTGCCCGAGGGCAGCCGCGCGCTGGCCGGCATCGGCTGCCACTTCATGGCGCTGTGGATGGACCGGTCGACCGAGACCTTCACGCATATGGGCGGCGAGGGTGTGCCGTGGGTCGGCATCGCGCCCTTTACCAAGGAGAACCACATTTTCGCGAATCTCGGCGACGGCACCTATTTCCATTCCGGCAGTCTCGCCATCCGCCAGTCGATCGCCTCGAAGGCGAACATCACCTACAAGATCCTCTATAACGATGCGGTCGCCATGACCGGCGGCCAGCGGCACGACGGCGACCTGTCGCCGCAGAAGATCATGGCCCAGCTTCACGCCGAGGGCATCAGCGAGATCTACCTAGTCTCGGAAAATCCCGATGCCTATCCGGCCGACAGCATCGCGCCCGGCGTGAAGAAATATCACCGCGACGAGCTGCAGAACGTGATGAAGATGTGCCGCGAATACAAGGGCACGTCCGCGATCGTCTTCGTCCAGACCTGCGCCGCCGAGAAGCGTCGCCGCCGCAAGAGGGGCCTGATGGAGGATCCGGCGCGCCGCGTCATGATCAATCCGGCCGTTTGCGAGGGCTGCGGCGACTGCTCGGTGCAGTCGAACTGCATCTCGGTTGAGCCGCTCGAGACCGAGTTCGGCCGCAAGCGCGCCATTAACCAGTCGTCCTGCAACAAGGACTATTCCTGCGTGAAGGGCTTCTGCCCGTCCTTCGTCACCATTGACGGCGGAGCGCCGCGTCACCGCGCGCCGGCGGAGCTGGAGGAGATCGGCGCCTTGCCAGAGCCGGCCACGCGGCCCTCGCTCGACAAGCCTTACAACATCGCGGTCGGCGGCGTCGGCGGCACTGGCGTGCTCACCATCGGCGCGCTGCTCGGCATGGCCGCTCATATCGAGGGCAAGGCCTCGATGATCCTCGATATGTCGGGCCTGGCGCAAAAGGGCGGTGCGGTGCTGAGCCATGTCCGCCTCTCGGATCATCCGGCCGAGGTGACGTGCTCACGCATCGTCACCGGCACGGCCGATCTCGTGCTCGCCGCCGACGAGGTGGTCGCAGTCGCCAAGGACACCATCTCGCTCTGCGACTCCAGCCGCACACGTGGCATCATCAACAGCCACGTCATTCCCACCGCCGACTTCATCCTCAACCGCGATTTCAACTTCCAGACCCGCAAGCTGAACGGATTGCTGGAAACGGCGCTGCATGAGGACTCCGTCTTTTTCGACTTCACCAAGCCGGCCGAACAACTGCTCGGCGATGCCATCGCCACCAACATGATGATGATGGGTTATGCCTATCAGAAGGGCCTGCTGCCACTCTCGGCCGAGTCGATCGAGCAGGCGATCGAGGTCAATGGCGTCTCGATCAAGATGAACAAGGAGGCCTTCCGTCTCGGTCGTCTCGCGGTGACCGATCCGGCCCGCCTCGCCGGCATGCTGAAGGGAACCGACGAGGTGACTGCGCCCAAGTCGCTGGACGCGATGTCGCTCGACGAGATCATCGAACATCGCGCCAAGCATCTGACCGCGTATCAGAGCGCTCGTCTTGCCAGGCGTTATCGCAGGCTGGTCGACCAGGTCCGCGACGCCGCAGTGAAGGGCGGCTATGGCGATACATTGCCGCGCGCGGTGGCAATCAACTATGCGAAGTTGCTGGCCTACAAGGACGAGTACGAAGTCGCGCGTCTCTTTACCGACGGCGCCTTCGAGCAGCAGCTGCGCGATCAGTTCGAGGGCGATTACAAGTTCAACTTCAATTTTGCGCCGCCGATCCTCAGCAAGGGCGTAGACGCGCTCGGCCGTCCGAAGAAACGTGCGTTCGGCCCCGGCATGCTGAAGGTTTTGCGGATCCTCGCAAAATTCAAGTTCCTGCGCGGCACCGCGCTCGACATCTTCGGCCGCAGCGCCGACCGCAAGCTCGAGCGCGATTTGATCACAGGCTACGAGAAGGACGTCGCCACCGTGCTCGGCCTGCTGTCGCCGGTCACGCACGACACCGCGGTCGAACTCCTCTCGCTGCCCGACCGCATCCGCGGCTACGGTCCGGTGAAGGAGAAGGCCGTGGCGGATGCCAAGGCGCGCTACGCCCAACTCGCCGCGGATCTGGCGAGCCCGCCGCCGGCGCCGCGAGAGATCGCGGCGGAGTAGGACTTCGTAGGGTAGGCGTAACCCACCATGTCCTCGCCGTGTGGCAAGCAAAGAGGTGGGTTGCGCTGTCGCTAACCCGCCCTGATGGCTTACGTTTGACAAGAGTTGCATATGGGCGATATCACCAACCTTCGATGGTGAAGCGCGGCGGGACATGCGGTCGTGCGCTATGCAGGGCGATGATCGATGTCATTGCGCGGTGGTCTGATTGTCTTGGTCGCCGTCGGCCTTTTGGCGACGTTGGGAATGTACTGGCATCAGCATGACATCGAACGCGTCATGCGTGATGGCTATGGCACCACGGGCAAGATCACTACCGCCGAAGTCGTTTCGAGCCGATTTCCGTTCGTGTTCGATGGGATCTGGCCCCGGTACGTCGACGAAAACCTGTCGATCGGACTGCAATGGACCGGAAAAGACGGCGTTCAGCGGGAGCGCAAGGGCATTGCGGTCAGCGCCGCCTATGCGGCGCGCATCACGGTCGGCAATCAGCTCAAGCTGCTGACGGTCCCCATTCAGGCCGTTGACGACGATTCATCGCTTCCGGTGATCGTCGAGGATCTCGACGATCATTTGAGCCATATCCGTTCCACATCCAGATTTGTGCTGGCGGGAGCGGGCATCTGCGCCGTGATCCTGCTGCTCGTGATCGGATGGCAGACGTGGTCGGCGCGTCGAGGCGGGCCGGCGAGTGGGGCGGTCCACAGCCGATCGCGGCGTCCCGTCCCGTTCACCCTCGCGATGCTCACCGCCGCGATGCTTCTGTTCGGCGGGTACCTGCTGGTGAACTCCTATGCCGAGCAACGTACGTTGAATGAAATCCTCGACCGCGGCGATGAAGCTACCGCGGACATCACCCGCGCCTACGGTGAAGTGACAAAAGCCGGCAATGCCCCGCGCTATCTTGTGACGCTCGCCTGGAAGGATAGGAGCGGACGGCAGCAGACCTACGGGCCGGCCCATATCAGCTCGGCCTACTGGCAGCTGATCACGCGCAACGGCGTCCAGATGGTGAGACAAACCAAAATTCGCTATCTCTCCAGCAGGCCGGATGCGCGGCCACTGATCGTGGATGACGCGGCCGAAGCCCAATACCAGACCAGTTTTGGCGTGAAGGGCGGCGCTGTTTTCCTGGCCCTTGGCCTGATCCTCGCCGCGGTGACTGCGTTTCGCTCCCGCGCGCGTCCGAGAGCTGATTGATCGGGGAGGCGGGCGTGGGCCGGGTCAGATCAGTCCACCTTGCGATTTCCCGTTTGAAATCAATCGCCGTTCTACTGTGCATGGGGTTGTTTTCGAGGCGCAGGTCCGTTTTCGATAAAGCGCGTCGGGCAAAACACCATTAGAATTTCCGTCGTCTCTTCCGTCATTGCGAGCGTAGCGAAGCAATCCAGAGATGCATAAGCGGAGAGAGTCCTGGATTGCTTCGCGGCGCTCGCAATGACGACGCGGGCAGAGGGGACTCCATGACCGCCCTCACTTGCGCCAACCTGCTACTCTCTCGCCCGACGGAATATTTCAGCGCTTGCCAATCAGCTCCTTGCGGTTCAGAAAAAAGAGCCAAGAAGAAACGCGAGCGGAGACCTCTGTTTTGACCATCAAGGGCAAGGCCTACATTGCCGGGATCTACGAGCACCCGACCCGGCATGCGCCGGACAAATCCACCGCCCAGCTCCATGCCGAGGTCGCCAAGGGCGCCATCGAGGATGCCGGGCTCAGCAAGGACGATGTCGACGGCTATTTCTGCGCGGGCGATGCGCCCGGCGGCGCCTGGCCGATGGTCGACTATCTCGGGCTGAATACCAAGAAGCTCCGTCACGTCGATTCCACCGAGACCGGCGGCTGTTCCTACATCATCCATCTCGGCCATGCCGCCGAGGCGATCGCGGCGGGCAAATGCTCGATCGCGCTTGTTACGCTCGCCGGCAAGCCGCGCACCGGCGTGATGCCGCCGCGCGCCGCCGGCGCCGAGGTCGATTTCGAATCTGCGTACGGCGCGACCACGCACAATGCCTATGGCATGTGTGCCATGCGCCACATGCACGACTTTGGCACCACGAGCGAGCAACTCGCCTGGATCAAGGTCGCGGCCTCTCATCACGCGCAGTACAATCCGCATGCGATGCTCAGGGATGTCGTCACCGTCGAGGACGTCCTGAACTCGCCGATGATCTCCGATCCCCTGCATCGCATGGATTGCTGCGTCGTCTCCGACGGCGGCGGCGCGCTGATCGTGACGACGCCGGAGATCGCCAAGAGCTTGAAGAAGCCGCTTGTGCGTCTGATCGGCCATGGCGAGGCGATGAAGGGCCCGCGCGGCGGCAAGGATCTCGACCTCACATACTCTGCAGGTGTCTGGTCCGGCCCGCGTGCGTTCGAGGAAGCCGGCATCACGCCGAAGGACATCAAGTATGCTTCGATCTACGACAGCTTCACAATCACCGTGCTGATGCAGCTCGAGGACCTCGGCTTCTGCAAGAAGGGCGAGGGCGGCAAGTTCGTCGCCGACGGCAATCTGATCTCGGGCGTCGGCAAGCTGCCGTTCAACACCGACGGCGGCGGCCTCTGCAGCAACCATCCCGTCAACCGCGGCGGCATGACCAAGATTCTCGAGGCGGTGAGACAGTTGCGCGGCGAGGCGCATCCGAAGGTGCAGGTGAAGAATTGCGATCTCGCTATCGCCCACGGCACCGGCGGCCTCCTCGGCGTCCGCCACGCCGCCTCGACGGCCATTCTGGAGCGCGTGTGATGAGCGAAAAGAAATACTCGGCCCCGGTGACAAATCCGGAGACCGCCGCGTTCTGGGATGCGGCGAAGGAAGGCAAATTCATGATCAAGCGCTGCACCGCCTGCGGCGAAGCGCATTACTTCCCGCGCTCGATCTGCCCGTTCTGCTACTCCGACAAGACGGTGTGGGAGGAAGCCTCGGGCGAGGGCACGATCTACACCTACAGCCTGATGCGGAAATCGCCGACCGGCCCTTATGCCATCGGCTACGTCACGCTGAAGGAGGGCCCATCGGTGCAGACCAATTTCGTCGACTGCGATCTGGAAAAGCTGAAGATCGGCCAAAAGGTGAAGGTGGTGTTCAAGCCGACAGACGGCGCGCCATTGCCGTTCTTCACGGTGGCTTGACGCGACGCGAATGTAACCCTCTCCCGCAAGGGGAGAGGGCACGTTAACGGGCATCGCCGCTGCGGATAAGAAACTCAGGGAGGAAACCAGATAAATGTCCGCCAGATACGAAGAACTCAAAGCCCTCAAAAACCTCGGCCAGAAATACGCCTACACCGACCGCGAAGTGATGCTCTACGCTTGCGGCATTGGCCTCGGCGCCGATCCCATGGACGAAAACGAGCTCGCCTTCGTCAACGAGGGCACGCTTACGCCGCGGCCGCTGAAGGTGGTGCCGACCTTCGCCTCCGTTGCGGCCTGGGGCTCGGGCCCCGGCGAGATGAACCTGAACCGCGTGATGGTGGTCGATGGCGAGCGCGACATCACCTTCCACCGGCCGCTGCCGGTCGCCGCCAACATCACCGCCGACTCCTCCGTGCTCGAAGTCTACGACAAGGGCAAGGACAAGGGCGTCGTGATCAGCCATCAGACCGTGCTGAAGAACGAGAAGGGCGAGAAGCTGGCAACGATCGTTGCCTCGCGCTTCGCCCGCGGCGATGGCGGCTTTGGCGGGCCGAACCTGACCCAGCCTGATCCACACAAGATCCCTTCGCGCAGCCCCGACAAGACCATCGACATCACGACGCGTCCCGACCAGGCGCTGGTGTATCGTCTGTGCGGCGACCGCAACCCGCTACACTCTGATCCTGAATTCGCAAGGAAAGCCGGCTTCCCGCGTCCGATCCTGCACGGCATGTGCACCTACGGCATCACCTGCCGCGGCGTGCTGCAGACCTATGCCGACTACGATGCCTCTGCCTTCCGCCAACACGTCGCGCGGTTCTCTTCGCCGGTCTATCCCGGCGAGACCGTGACGATGGACCTCTGGAAGGACGGCAACGTGATCTCGTTCGAAGCCAAGGTGAAGTCGCGCGGGGTCACCGTGATCAAGAACGGGAAGACGGTGCTGGGTTAGGTCGGCATCGGCCGTCGTCTCCTTGCCCCGCTTGCGGGGAGAGGGTGGGGTGAGGGGCCCTCCCTGCGAGGGCAGAGCGTATTGAGACCTGTACCCCCTAACCCGGATCGCAAGGGCGATCCGACCTCTCCCCGCAAGCGGGGCGAGGTAAGAAAGAAACAAAAACAGGGAGAAGCCACCATGGGATTACTCGACGGCAAGGTTGCGCTGATCACCGGTGCGGGTGGGGGGCTCGGTGAGGCCTACGCCAAACTGTTCGCGCGGGAAGGGGCCGCGGTCGTGGTCAACGATCTGGGCGGCCCCCGCGACGGCTCCGGCGCCGACAAGTCGATGGCCCAGCTCGTGGTGGATGCGATCAAGGCCGAGGGCGGCAAGGCGGTCGCCAACGGCGCCGATGTCTCCACCATGGAGGGCGGTCAGTCGGTGTTCGACGACGCCATCAAGCATTTCGGCCGCGCCGATATTCTGGTCAACAATGCCGGCATTTTGCGCGATCAGACCTTTCACAAGGCCAGTGAGGCCGACTGGGACAAGGTGATCAAGGTGCACCTGAAGGGCACCTTTTGTTGCACCATGCCGGTGTTTCGCTGGATGCGGGAAAACGGCGGCGGCGTCATTGTCAACACCTCCTCGACATCAGGCCTGATCGGCAATTTCGGCCAGACCAATTACGGTGCGGCCAAGGGCGGCATCTGGGGCCTGTCCAACGTGCTGGCGATCGAGGGCCGCAAGTACAATATCCGGATCTGGACGCTCGCCCCGGGCGCTCTGACCCGCATGACCGCAGACCTGCCCCGCTACAAGGAGAACCCAGGTGCGGCTCTGGGGCCGGACGGGATCGCGCCGGCCGTGCTATACATGGTCAGCGACTTGTCGGGCGACCAGACCGGCAAGGTGCTGGGCGTGTCCGGGCCCCGCGGCGTGCGCGAAATGCGGATGATGGAGATGGAAGGCTGGAAACCGCCGCACACGGGCTGGAACGCCCGGGACATCGTCGATCACGCCAAGGAGATCTTCTTCTCCGAGGAGCAGATCAAGATGGGCGCGCGGCGGTTCTAGCCACCGTCATCCCCGGGGCACGCGAAGTGTGAGCCCGGGTCCATAGTAAAGCACGCGGAGCAGACAAATGGATTCCGGGCTCGTGCTTCGCACGCCCCGGAATGACTTAGAAAGAGAGACTGATGAAACTCACTGCCGACGCCAAGGGCACTTTCGCAATCGCGCCGACGCCGTTCCATGATGACGGCCGCATCGATGAGCGCTCGATCGACCGCCTGACCGATTTCTACGAGGAGGTCGGCTGCGACGGCGTCACGGTGCTCGGCATCCTCGGTGAAGCGCCCAAGCTCGACGCCACTGAAGCCGAGCAGGTCGCGGTGCGCTTCATCAAGCGTGCGAAGAAGATGCAGGTGATCGTCGGCGTCTCGGCACCGGGCTTTGCCACCATGCGCTCGCTGGCGAAGGCCTCGATGGATGCGGGCGCGGCCGGCGTGATGATCGCGCCGCCGCCAAGCCTGCGCACCGACGATCAGATATCAGGCTATTTCAAGCAGGCGGCGGAGGCGGTCGGTCCCGATGTGCCGTGGGTGCTCCAGGACTACCCGCTGACCTTGCAGGTGGTGTTCACCCCCGCCGTGATCCGCAAGATCGTCATGGACAATCCGAACTGCGTGATGCTCAAGCACGAAGACTGGCCGGGGCTTGAGAAGATCTCGACACTGCGCGGCTTCCAGAAGGACGGCTCGCTCCGGCCGCTCTCGATCCTCTGCGGCAATGGCGGCACGTTCCTGGATTTCGAGATGGAGCGCGGCGCCGACGGCGCCATGACCGGTTATGCGTTCCCCGAGCTTCTGATCGACGTCGTCAATCTTTCCAAGGCCGGTAAGCGCGATGCCGCGCATGATCTGTTCGACGCCCATCTGCCGCTGATCCGCTACGAGCAGCAGCCCGGTGTCGGCCTGACCATCCGCAAATACGTGCTGCAGAAGCGCGGCATCATCGCCTCCAGTGCGCAGCGCAAGCCGGGCGCGACGATCACGGCAACTGCGAAGGCCGAGGTCGATTACCTCTTGTCGCGCGTCGCCCGTTTCGATAAGCGCGCCAACCTCGGCCCGCAATCCAGCGCGGCAGGTTAGCTGCATGGCCGAGACATCAGCATCGCGCCCCGCGTCGACGATCCTTCTGCTGCGCGATGGCGCCAAAGAAGTTGAGATCTTCATGATGGTTCGCCATCATCAGATCGAGTTCAATTCGGGCGCGCTGGTGTTTCCCGGCGGCAGCGTTGACGCCGGCGATCAGGAGATCGTCGCTCGCGCCGATCTCTATTCGGGCGGTGAAGCCTTGAGCGAATCCGACCGCGGGTTTCGCATCGCCGCGATCCGCGAGACCTTTGAGGAGAGCGGCATCCTGCTGGCGCGCGCAAAGGGGTCGAACACGCCTGTTGATGCCAAACGCGCCGGCGAGATCGCAGAAGCGCATCGCGTCGCGCTGAACGAGCACAAGATCAGCTTTCTCAGCATTTTGGCCGACAACAATCTTCAGCTCGCCCTCGACACGCTTGTGCCCTACGCGCACTGGATCACGCCGGAGGGCATGCCCAAGCGGTTCGACACCTGGTTCTTCCTTGCGGCCGCGCCGCCCGACCAGCTCGGCGCGCATGACGGCCGCGAGTCGACCGACTCGATCTGGGTCTCGGCGCGCGAGGCGGTGGAGGGCGGCGAGAGCGGCCGCTTCAAGCTGCCGTTCCCAACCACGCGCAACCTGATCCGGCTTGCCAAGCAACCAAGCGTGAGCGCCGCGCTCGACCATGCGAGGGGGATGTCGATCGTCACGGTGATGCCGGTCATGACCAAAACCGAGAGCGGCCGACAGCTGCGCATTCCCGGCGAGGCCGGCTATGACGGCGAGGTGTTCGAGGTCGGTGCAGTCGGCTAGGAGACTTCGATATCAAGCGAAGTATTGCGGCCGCAGACGCGCTAGTTTCCGTCCATCGCGGAATGGACGGAGCACGTCGTGGACATCAGACAGGACACCAATATCGCCGTCGAGCTGGCGTTGTTGGTCGCGCTCGCCACGCTGTGGGGCGGCTCCTATACCTTCATCAAGCTGGGCGTCGCCACCATCCCGCCGGTGACGCTGATCGCCGCGCGCACGGCGGTTGCGGGCCTGTTGCTGGTCATCGTCATGTGGGCGCGGGGCATCAGCATGCCCATGGACGCTGCGACCTGGCAGCGCTTCGCCTTCCAGGCTGTGCTTAACAGCGTCGTCCCCTGGACGCTGATCGCCTGGGCCGAGCGCCACGTCGATGCCGCGCTTGCCACCATCCTCAATTCGGCCGGGCCTATCTTCACTTTCCTGCTCACTGCGATCGTCACCCGCCATGAGACAACGACCCCGCGAAAATTGTTCGGCGTGGTCGCCGGAATGGCCGGCATCCTCCTGATCGTCGGCGTCGACGCGTTCCACGAGATCGGCAGCGGCCTGGTCGCGGAGGCGGCCATCGTCGCCGCCACGATTTGCTACGCCTGCGCCGCGATCTTCGGCCGCAGCTTCAAAGGCCTCGACCCCATAGCGCCCGCCGCCGGCTCGCTGCTCGCGGGTGCGGCCGTGCTGATCCCAGCCGCGCTGATCGTCGAGCAGCCCTGGACGCTGTCGCCGTCGCTGGCTTCTGTGCTGGCACTGCTCGCGCTCGCGACGTTCTCGACCGGGGCGGCGTTCGCGATCTATTTCCGCCTGATCCAGAGCCTCGGCTCGGTCGGCACCACCGCCCAGGCTTACTTGCGTGTCCCCATCGGGGTCGCCATCAGCGTCGCGTTCCTGGGGGAAACCTTGGCCCGGACCGCCTGGATTGGTCTCGCCTGCGTCGTTCTCGGCGTCGCCGCCATGACAATCCCGGCCAGGGGCCCGGCGGTCGCTAAACCATCATGAAAATCAGCCCCTTCCAGCCGGAGGAGGCATGTTCCCCCGGAGGGGCGATACAGCGTATATTGGGGCGTATGGAGTCCGGTCCCGCCCCAATGCCCGTCGAAGCGCCACCCAATCCGCCGGCGAAGCGATCGTTTTCGCTGTCGATCGGTCAGATGACGTTCGGCAGCTTCATTCTGGTGCTGGCGGTGATCATCGTCACCTCGACCGCCAGCGTGATCGCTATCCGGCATATCGATGCCACCTTCGCCGAGCTTCAGCGGCTGCAAAGCGTCGGCGATCTCGCCGAAGACATCGACCGCCGCATGAACGATTTGCGGCTCGCCGCACGTGACTTCGTCACAGATCCCGGCGCCGGCATCCAGTTCAAGCAGGTCGGCGAGGCCGCCTCGACCCTGAGTGAGATCCTCAAGAAGACTCGCATCGAACTCGCCCCCGAGCAGCAGGATATGATCGACGGCGTCTCGGAGCGGCTGGCGACCTACCGCAGCGGGCTGGAGCGGATTTCGACCTTGATAGACCGCCGTGCGCAATTGCTCGCCGGGCTGCCGCCGCTGCGCGACCAGTTCGATGCGGCGGTCTCCGCAAGCGGGGATCGTGAACTCGCCTCCCGCCTGTCGGAAGCGCAGAGCCGGATTGCGATCGGGCTGCTCGCCCGCAATCCGTCCGCGGCCGAGCAGGCCGCGCAGAGCATGCGGACGATGGACATCGCCGGCGGCAAGTTGAAGTCCGCCGTGAACAATTACGCCGATGCCATCATCGCGGTCGCCGTCCGCGAACGGCAGATCGCCGATATCGACCGGGAGGTGTTGGGAACCGAGGGGAGGCTGATCGGCCGCGTCACCGAGTTGCTCCGTGACGTCAGCGATCGCCGCGGCCATGTGCTGTCGCGCGACTTCGCCCGGACGCTTGCGGAGGCGCGCTGGCAGAGCATCGTGCTCGGCAGCATGGGCGTGCTGATCGGCATCCTCGCCGCCGGGTTCGTGGTGCGGCGGACAGTACGTCCGTTGGCCAAGATCGCGCGCTCGATCCGCGCGCTTGCGGCCGGGGAAAAGAACACCTCGATCCCGTCGGCCGACCTCGGCAACGAGATCGGCGACATCGCGCGCGCCGCAGAGGTGTTTCGACGCGCGCTGGAGGAGGCCGACACGGCTCGAGAGGCGGCGGTGCGTGCGCTCACCGAGCAGCGGCTCGCCGAAGAGAGCTATCGAAAGCTGTTCGAGGGCTCGGTCGACGGCATCTACGTGACGACGCCTTCGGGCGATCTCCTCAACGCAAATCCGGCGCTGGCGCGGATGATGGGCTATGACAGCCCGCAGCACTTGATCGACAGCATCAGCGACATCGCCCACACCATCTACGTCGACGCCGCGGCCCGCGAGGAATATCAGCGCCTGATGC
>NZ_JADFUE010000093.1:0-18731 GCF_054967145.1 Bradyrhizobium sp. UFLA06-24 | reverse complement strand
GGCCCCACACCGTGCCCCAGCAATATTCGTTGAGCATCTCCTGGAACGGACGGTTGAAGTCGTCGACGTTCTTCAGCGCGTTGTTGACATAGGCTTCGCCCAGTACCGCTTTGCGGACTTCCAGGCCCTTGTCGTGCATCTTCTTGTCCATGGCGTCTCCTCTACGTCCCTTGCATTGGGTGGCGGCGCGGAAATTACGGGGTTGCACCGGGGCAGTCACGTCCTCGTGTTATGCGGGAAAAGGGGTGTCTCCCGTACAGGAACGGATGCCTCAGTGCTGCCGTTGTGGTACGCTTCTCTACCGGGCAACCTGGAGAGTTGATTGAACGGCGTCACCCCCGACCCGTCAGACCCGATCCGCGATGGCGATGCTCTGTCGCGGTTGAAGCTGGCGCAGGCCCTTCAGCGGTCCACTTATGCCATCGCGTGGGAGCGTGCCTGGCCTGCTCTGGCGCGTCTCCTGACCGTTATCGGCCTGTTTCTGGCTGTGTCCTGGGCCGGTCTCTGGCTGGCGCTGCCCTCTGTCGCGCGCGCCGTCGGTCTCGTCATCTTTGCAGGGCTTGCTGCTGGCGCCCTGTTCCCCCTGATTCGTTTTCGTTGGCCGCGCCGCGAAGAGGCGCTCGCCCGGCTCGATCGCGGTTCGGGAATCCGCCACCGCCCGGCCACCACGTTGACGGACACGCTGACATCGCGGGATCCGGTCGCGCAGGCGCTGTGGCAGGCGCAGCGCGAGCGCACGCTGGCCTCGCTCAAGCGCATCCGCGCCGGTTTGCCGCACCCGCGCCTTGCCATCCACGACCCCTGGGCGCTCCGCGCGCTGGTCATGGTGATGCTGGTCGCGACCTTCTTTGCAGCCGGCGACGAGCGCGCGATGCGGCTCGGTGCTGCCTTCGACTGGAACGGCGTGCTGGCGCCGGCCAATGTCCGCGTCGACGCCTGGGTCACGCCACCGCTCTATACCGGCAAGCCGCCGGTGATCCTGTCGGCCGCCAACAAGGAGGCCGCAGCGCTTCCCGCCAGCGGCCCGCTCGCCGTGCCCGCCGGTTCGACCCTGATCGTGCGCTCCTCCGGCGGCAGCCTCGATGTCGTCGTGTCCGGTGGCCTCAAGGAAGTCGCGCCCACGGAGGCCACGCCCAAGGGCACCAACGAGAAGCATTTTGCCATCACCGGCGACGGCACCGCGCATGTCCGCGCGCCCTCGGGCCAGCCGCAATGGGCCTTCGCGGCGACTCCGGACCGCCCGCCGACGATTGCGCTCGCCAAGGATCCGGAGCGCCAGGCGCGCGGCGCACTTCAGCTCGTCTACAAGATCGAGGATGATTACGGCGTCACCGGCGCCGAGGCGCACGTGGCAACGCGTTCCGCCGATGGCGGCAAGGACGGCGATAACAAACAAGCGGCGCGGCCGCTGTTCCAGCCGCCGCAGTTTCCGCTGGTGCTGCCGAATGCGCGCACCCGCAACGGCGTCGGCCAGACGGTGAAGGATCTCAGCGAGGACCCCTATGCCGGCGCCGACGTCACGCTGACGCTGACCGCGAAGGACGAGGCCGGCAACGAAGCGCGAAGCGAACCCTTCAATATGCGCCTGCCGGAGCGGCTGTTCACGAAGCCGCTCGCACGCGCGCTGATCGAGCAGCGCCGTATCCTCGCGCTCGATGCCAACAAGAATTCCGAGGTCTATACCGCGCTCGACGCGCTGATGATTGCGCCCGAACTGTTCACGCAGGAGACCGGGCAATATCTCGGCCTCCACAGCGTAGCGCACCAGCTCGAGGCGGCGCGCACGGACGATGCGCTGCGCGAGGTCGTGGCGAGCCTGTGGGCGCTCGCCGTGACGATCGAGGACGGCAACATTTCCGACGTCGAAAAGGCCTTGCGCGCGGCGCAGGACGCGCTGAAACAGGCGCTGGAGCGCGGCGCCAGCGACGAGGAGATCAAGAAGCTCACGCAGGATCTGCGGGCGGCGCTGGATAATTACATGCGCCAGCTTGCCGAGCAGTTCCGCAACAACAAGGATGCGCAGAATCTGGCGCGTCCGCTCGATCCGAACACCAAGATCCTGCGCCAGCAGGACCTTCAGAACATGATCGATCGCATGGAGCGCCTGTCGCGGTCCGGCGACAAGGACGCGGCCAAGCAGTTGCTCGAGCAACTCCAGCAGATGCTGGAAGGCCTGCAGATGGCGCAGCCGGGACAGTCCGGCGAGAGCGACATGGAGCAGGCGCTGAACGAGCTCGGCGACATGATCCGCAAGCAGCAGCAATTGCGCGACAAGACCTACAAGCAGGGGCAGGATTCCCGGCGCGACCGCATGCGCGGCAAGCAGCAGCCGGGCGACCAGTCTATGTCGGATCTGCAGCAGGACCAGCAGGCGCTGCGCGACCGCCTGAAGAAGCTCCAGGACGAAATGGCCAGGCGCGGCCTGTCGCAGAAGGGCCAGAAAGGCCAACAGGGACAGAAGGGCCAAGAGGGACAGAAGGGCGATCAGGGACAGGGCGGCCAGGACGGCGATCAGGACGCTGATCAGGGTGATGATGACGGCGGGCTCGATTCCGCCGACAGCGCCATGGGCGACGCCGGCTCGAAGCTTGGCGACGGCAATGCCGACGGTGCCGTGGATTCCCAGGGCAAGGCGCTCGACGCCATGCGCAAGGGTGCGCAGAAGATGGCCGAAGCGATGCAGCAGGGCGACGGTGACGGCCAGGGCGATGGTCCCGGCAATCGCGCCGGCCGGCAGCAGAGCGGCGGCAACCAGACCGACCCGCTCGGCCGTCCCTTGCTCGGCCGCGAATTCGGCGACGATTACACCGTCAAGATTCCCGGCGAGATTGACGTGCAGCGCGTCCGCCGCATCCTCGAAGAACTCCGTCGCCGCCTCGGCGACCCCTCGCGTCCGCAGATCGAACTCGATTATATCGAGCGGCTGCTGAAGGATTTTTGAGGGCTGCGCTCGCAATAACGATGCGGTGATACCGCCCGCTCAGCCCTTCTTCGCCGCCAGCGCATCCGCAACCGCCGTGCGGATGTCCGCGACCGAGAACGGCTTGGTCACGACGTCATGCACCAGCGCATTGAGGTTCGACGCGCGCTCGCGCTGGTCGGCAAAACCCGTCATCAGCAGGATGGTCAGATCGGGAAAATCGCGCGCGGCGGAGAGCGCCAGCGCGATGCCGTCCATGACTGGCATCTGGATATCGGTCAGCAACAGGTCGAACGCGCCGTCCTCACGGATCAGGATCTCGAGCGCTTCGGCGCCGTCCTGTGCGGTGACGGTCTCGTGACCGTCCATGGCGATGGCGCGTGCCACCAGCTGGCGCATCGAATCCTCGTCGTCGGCGATCAAGACTTTGGGCATAAGATCAACCTTGGGACCGACCTCCGGTGTCGGACCTTGCGAGCCTGATTATACGCTGCCGCCGGCAATGTCGCGCCGATTGAAGAAGCGAACGTCGATATTGCGCCCCTCCGGCGGCGGCGAGGCCAGGCGCGAGCGGAAGAAGGCGCGCTCGCCGGGTTGCAGCACGGTCTGCTCCAGCACCGAATTCCAGGCGTAGATCTCGGCGCCCTGGGCGTCGCGCACAGCAAAACGCAAGCGGGGGATGTCCATCGGCTTCTTGCCCTGGCCGACGATGACGCCCTCGATCACCAGCACCTGCTTACCGTCCACTGTCTCGGTCGAGAGCTTGACGTCCTTGAAGGCGAGCCCGCGCAGATTCACCTCCAGACCGACCAGCTTGTAGAAGGCGGCCGTCTGCGGCAGCAGGCGGACCATGTCGCTGCGCCAGATCACCAGCGCCAGCACCAGCGCGCCCATGGCAGCGCAGGCGGTCGCCAAGCCGAAATGGGACTTCCGCCTTTCCACCGCAGGAACCGGCCGGCTCACCTTGGCTCCGCGACGGCTGAACAGGCCGCGGAACCAGGATTGATGCTGCGCGCCGACAACTTCCTCCTCGGCGGCCCGGGCTGCCGCCGACCACTCGTCCTCGGTCTCCGGTGCATCCTCGGTCGGCCAGTCGCTGGCGATCGAGGGGCTTTCGACCACAGGGGTGTCGGCCTCGCCCTCGTCCTTGGCATAGGAGTTCCACTGCTCGGCGAGATCCGACTGGTCCTCGGCCCGGCTGGCTGCGGCCATGGCCGGCACGGCCGCTTCCTCGATGGCATCCTCCGGATGCGCGATCCAGGTCTCCTTGCAGCGGGAGCAGCGGACCGTCCGTCCATTGGCCCCGAGGCTCGAAAGCTTGATGGCGTAGGATGTCGTACAATGCGGGCAGACAATATGCATGGACGGCCTCGACGATGAACCTTGTCGCGGAACCGGGCGCCAAGGATATTCCTAAGAAGGATACTCCTGAGAAGGAATACTTCTAAGGGTGCTGCCGGGATGCTACAGGCCGACCGTTAACGAACCGGAAACCATAACGGTCGCACAACCCCCTTGATCGCATGCGGCAAGACCTCGCCGGCCGTGCGACCTACGTCCCCTCTCGAACGGAGCTGAGCTTGGTTCGGTTCGAAAATGTCGGATTGCGTTACGGTCTGGGGCCGGAGATCCTGCGCGATCTCTCCTTCCAGATCCCTGCGCATTCCTTCCAGTTCCTGACCGGCCCGTCCGGCGCCGGCAAGACGTCTTTGCTACGCCTGCTGTTCCTGTCGCATCGGCCGACGCGCGGCCTCGTCAATCTGTTCGGCCACGACGTTTCCCAGCTCGGCAAGGACGAGATCGCGGATTTGCGCAAGCGCATCGGCATCGTGCTGCAGGATTTCCGCCTGCTCGACCACATGACGACCTATGAGAACGTCGCGCTGCCGTTCCGTGTCATGGGCCGCAGTGAATCGAGCTATCGCAAGGAGGTCATCGACCTGTTGCGCTGGGTCGGACTCGGCGATCGCATGGATGCGCTGCCACCGATCCTGTCCGGCGGGGAGAAGCAGCGCGCGGCGATCGCGCGCGCGGTGATCTCGCGGCCGCAACTCCTGCTTGCGGACGAGCCGACCGGCAGTGTCGATCCGACGCTCGGGCGGCGGTTGCTGCGGCTGTTCATCGAGCTCAACAAGTCAGGCACGGCCGTCATCATAGCGACCCACGACATCGCGTTGATGGACCAGTACGAAGCGCGCCGCTTCGTCCTGCATCAGGGGCGGTTGCACGTCTATGAGTAGGACCGACGAGCGCGGCGTATTGGTCGATCTCGGACAGGAGCGTCCGCCGCTGCCGGCCAAGGCGCGCAACCTGTCACCGATCGTGCCGCGCGCCTCTATCCATGGTCGCGCGCTGGTTGCCGTGGTCGCCATCATGACCTTCCTCGCTTCGATGACGACGGGCGCGGTGCTGCTGGTGAGCGCCTCCGCCGCGGAATGGCAGTCGGATGTCGCGAGCGAGATCACCATCCAGGTCCGCCCGCAATCAGGGCGCGACATCGAGCGCGACACCGCCGCCGTCACCGAGGCGATCCGCGCGCAGCCCGGTATCGTCGAGGTCAAACCGTTCACCAAGGAGGAGAGCGGCAAGCTTCTCGAGCCCTGGCTCGGGACCGGGCTGTCGATGGATGACTTGCCGGTGCCGCGCATGATCGTCGCGCGCGTGCAGCCGGGCACGTCGCTCGATCTCGGCGCCTTGCGCGCTCGGGTGACGCAGGTGGCGCCAAGCGCCAGCGTCGACGATCACCGCGCCTGGATCGAACGGATGCGCTCGATGACCAATGCCACCGTGCTTGCCGGCATCGGCATCCTTGCGCTCGTCATCGTCGCGACCATCATCTCGGTTTCGTTCGCAACGCGCGGCGCGATGGCGGCGAACCGTCCGATCGTCGAAGTGTTGCATTTCGTCGGCGCCGGTGATCGCTACATCGCCAATCACTTCCTGCGCCATTTCCTCAGGCTTGGCCTCGAGGGCGGCGTCATCGGCGGCGGCGTCGCCATGCTGCTGTTCGGCTTCTCCGAGTCGATCGCCGGCTGGTTCTCCGGCACGCCGGTCGGCGATCAGTTCGCGGCCTTGCTCGGCACATTCTCGCTGCGGCCGTCCGGCTATATCGTGCTCGCGGTGCAGGCTGTCCTGATCGGCGCGATCACCGCCGTGGCCTCACGCCAGACCCTGTTCGCGACGCTGAATGACGTGGATTGAGCCTGATAAACCGGACTCCACTTCGCCTCAAAACGTCCTAAAATAGCTCGGGGAAGGGATCACCGACATCATATGACCTCGCCGACCGACGAACGATCGCCGAAACTGCCGCGCGGCTGGCTCCGCGCGGCCGTCGTGTCGACGATTGCATTCGCCTTCGTCGGCGCGGCGGCTGGTTTCGTGGCGTTCCTGTCGCAGTTGCGCGGCGCCGAGATCGCGCCGGATCGCAAGGCCGACGGCATCGTGGTGCTGACCGGCGGCTCCTCGCGGGTGTCCGATGCGATGGAGCTGCTGGCTGCCGGCTACGGCAAGCGGCTGCTGATCTCCGGCGTGCACCCGACCTCGACCGCGAGCGACATCTCCCGGACGCTGCCGGAGAACCAATCCTTCATGACCTGCTGCGTCGATCTGGACCGCACCGCGCTCACGACCCGTGGTAACGCGGCGGAGGCGCGGCGCTGGGCCGAGGGGCGCGGCTTCAAATCGCTGATCGTGGTGACTTCCAATTATCACATGCCGCGCGCGCTGGTCGAATTCTCGCATGCGATGCCGAAGACGGCCCTGATCCCGTTCGCCGTGGTCGGCGACAAATGGCGTGAGGAGCCCTGGTGGACGTCGGCCTCGACGCTGCGGCTGCTCTTGTCCGAATATGTCAAGTACATCGCCGCCGAAGTCAGGGTCCGGCTGGAAGATTTCGGGATTGACCTTGCGCCTGAGGTGTCGGAGCAGCCTGCGGGCCTGCAGCCCAAGCGGCCCACAACCGCACAGGCGAATTGATTGGCTCATCTAACGGATCGTCGATGTTTTTGATTTTCCTGCGTTCGCTCGTCTTCAACGTGCTGTTCTACACAGTGCTGGTATGCCTCGCGATCGTGGCGCTGCCGACCTTTGCAATGCCGCCACGCGCGATGCTGACGGTTGCCGAATGGTGGGCGAAGACGACGCTGGTGCTGATGCGCGTGGTCTGCAACATCAAGGTTGAGTTCCGAGGCGTCGAGAAGATCCCGCAAGGACCGCTGGTGATCGTCGCAAAGCATCAGTCGTTCTGGGAAACCTTCGTGTTGCCGGGTTTCTTCAATCGCCCGATCTTCATCCTCAAGCGTCAGCTCATGCAGATTCCGGTGTTTGGCCAGTTCCTGGTCAAGACCGGGATGATCGCGATCGATCGCAATGCCGGTGTGAAAGCGCTGCTGGACATGACGCGTCGCGCCCGCGAGGCGGTGCGCGCCGGCGGCCAGCTCGTGATCTTTCCGGAAGGCACACGCCGGGCGCCGGGGGCGCCGCCGGATTACAAGACCGGCTTTGCGCAGATCTATTCGTCTTGCGGCGTGCCCTGCCTGCCGGTCGCGCTCAATTCCGGCCTGTTCTGGCCGCGCCGCACTTTCATGCGCTATCCCGGCACGCTGGTGGTGGAGTTCCTCGATCCGCTGCCGCAGGGTTTGCCCAAGGACGAGTTTCTCGCGCGCGTGCAAGCGGCGATCGAGGATGCGACCGGCCGCCTCGTCGAGGCAGGACGGAAAGAGCAGGAGCAGTTGATCGGCTCCGCGCCGAGCTACGCGGCTTCGGGCACCTAGCGGCTGTCCCTGCTCTCGTCGGGAGCCTGAGCGTGCAGCGAATGTGCATCGCCATGCAGCATCATCGCGAGCTGATGCAATTGCGTGTCGCGAAAACCTTCGGCCTCGATCGCCTTCACGGTCGCCGTGACGTAATCGCGGTTGGCGCCGGACTGGCCGTGGCCTTGGACGACATGGCGGTGCTGATCGGCGAGCGACAGCCGTCCGGCATACTGGACATGGCCGCGGTCGACCACATAGGTAAGCGCGGAGACGCGCTGCCGCGCTTCGTTCTCCAGCCACACCGAGCGCATCACCTCGCGATAGACCGACGTCACCTGCTCGCGGGCCCGCAAATAGGCAACCACGTCCGCGCGGTTCTTCTCGGCGACGCGGAAGGCGATGCCGCGGCAGGCGCCACCGCGGTCGAGCCCCAGCACCAGGCCCGGCTGCTCCGGCGTGCCACGATGGACAAAGGAATAGACGCACAGCGCACGGTGCTCGCCGACCAGCCGTGCCGGGACGCGCTCCTCGAATGCGAAGCCCGGCCGCCACATCAGCGAGCCGTAGCCGAACACCCAGAGGTCGCCCTTGGCTGTCGTGACGGAGGGGAGGGTGATTTCCGACATTTCGGGCACGGCTATCAGAACCGGACTTCCATGCGAAGCGAATTCTCCGCCTTTCGTCCGGGGGCGGCCTCGCTTACATTTGACAAAATCTGGGGCCAAAGGGTCGCCGCATGTCCGATATGACCATTACCGCAGGCCGGCGCTCCCGTTGGGGGCTCTTCATTGCTCCCGTCCTCCTCCTGATCCTTGCGGCCGCCTGGAGCGGCTTCTGGTTCTATGCGGCCTCGCAGGCCGGGGTGGCGGCCGATGCCTGGCGTGCGCAGGAGGCCAAGGCGGGCCGGATCTACGATTGCGCCAAGCGGTCGATCTCGGGTTTCCCGTTCCGCTTCGAGGTGCAGTGCTCCGGCGCCAGCGTGGCGCTGGTCTCGCAGAATGCAAGCAAGACGCCGTTCACGGCCAAGCTCGACAGCATTCTCGTCGTGGGACAGGTCTACGATCCCAAGCACGTGATCGCCGAGTTCTCGGCGCCTGCAACGCTGGTCGATGGCGTCACGCAGAACACCTTCGTCGTGAATTGGACCAAGGGCCGCAGCAGCGTGATCGGCCTGCCGGCGGTGCCGGAGCGCGCCTCGATCGTGTTCGATGATCCCAGCATCAACAGGATGGATGGCAGCGTGCAGGTGCCGCTCGCACGCGCCAAGCAAGTCGAGTTGCACGGGCGCCTCGCTGATGGATCGACCTCCGATCATCCCGTGATCGAGACCGTGCTTCAGATCTCGCAGGGGAGCATCCAGGGCGTTCATCCGTTGCTGGCCGAGCCGTTCGAAGCGGACACGCGCGCGAAGATCACCGGGCTCACCGACCTCACGCCAAAGCCCTGGCCGCAACGCTTCCGCGAGATCCAGGCGGCAGGCGGCCATATCGAGATCGTGCAGTCGCGGATCCAGCAGGGCGAAATGATCGCGGTCGCGGCAGGTACGCTGGGTCTGTCGGCCAACGGCCGGCTGGACGGCGAATTGCAGATGACGGTGACCGGCCTCGAGCGCGTCATTCCGGCGCTCGGCATCGAGAAGATGCTGGAAGAGGGCGTGCCGCAGGCAACGCTCGATCGCGTCGCGCCCGGCGTCAAGACGCAGGACCTCAACAATCTGTTCGGCGCGCTCGACCGCGCCGTTCCCGGCCTTGGCAAGGTCATCAAGCAGAACGCCAATGCCGGGGTTGCCGCGGGCATCAATTCGATCGGGACCGAAAGCACGCTCGAAGGCAAGAAGGCGCGCAGCTTCCCGCTCAAATTCGCCGACGGCGCCGTGCTGCTCGGCCCGGTCAAGGTGGGCCAGATCCCGCCGCTGTACTGATCTGCGCTCACGGCGCCTTCGCATCAACGTGATGACGCGGCGGCTTCGCATCGGGAATGCGAAGCCGTGATCTCCGCTCTCTCTCCATGTCGGCCGCACGATGAAGCGAGCCGCCCAGGCAGGAGAGATATCATGACAACTTCCAAGCTGTTCGTCGCCGCCATCGCCCTCACGGCCGCCTTTGCGACGCCTGCGTTCGCGCAGTGGCAGTCGCAGGAGCCGGCTGCGTACGAGGCCCAGTACCCGAACGGCGACCGCAATCTGTCGAGCCCGGCAACGCGCGCGAGCGTGGCGTACGTGCCGTCTGCGAAATCACCGCGCCCCACGGTGATCCGCGCGACCAAGGGCAAATAGCCGCCATCCCCCTTGAGACCTAGCGCGTCGCGGAGTTGGGCCCGGCCATGTCCCGGCCGGGCCCAATGCACGCTGCTCGCCTGCGCGGGTCATCGCGCGCGTGCGGATCGGTCGAGCGATGCAAATATTCCGAACATGATCGTCAGGAAAACGTGATGCAGAAGATGCGCGAGCCGGCGAATAAGCGTGGCCGCATTCAAATCACTCCACACCAGGGAAGCAAGCACGCGCCGGGGGCGCAACCATCAGGACCTGCTTCCCAAGTGGAGGGAGGTTTACGTGCGCATCATCACTCGCGGACTCATGCTGGGACTGCTCGCTGCCTGTTCGGGGCAGGCGCGTGCCGACGACAATGTCGCGTCGGAAATTCAGGCACTGAAGGCCAAATTGAAGGAGCTGCAGCAGAGAGTGGATTCGGAGGCGCGCAAGACGCGCCAGGTCGAAGCCGTGCAGGCCAAAGTCATGCCGATGCCGGGGACCTACAAGGCGCTGCCTGTCGAGGCATGCGCGGGCGGCAGGGTCTGCTACAAAGGCATCACGCTGACATTCGGCGGCTGGGTCGATCTCACCGGGATCTACCGCACGCGCAACATCGCCTCCGACACCGGCTCGGTCTACAATTTCATCCCTTATCCGCAGGCCCACAATTTCTACGCCCCGGAGACGCGATTCTCCGCGCGCCAGAGCAGGTTCTCGGTGCTGGCCGAAGGCAACGCCGATGCCGATACGCATCTCGCCGGTTACGGCGAAATCGACTTCGAGGGGGCGGCGCAGACGGCGAGCTCGGTGGCCACCAACTCCTTCAATCCGCGCATGCGGCAGCTCAGCCTCGAGGTCGATCGAACCGATCTCGGTCTGCATTTCCTCGCGGGACAATCCTGGTCGCTGAACGCGCCGACCAAGTCGGGCATCGATCCCCGCGGCGTCGATGCGCCCGGCGTGATCGACTTCGAATCCGTTCCGGGATTTTTGGCGGCACGCCAGCCAGGACTGCGCGTCTGGAAAGATATCGGGCCCGAATTCAAGCTCGCCGCGTCGGTTGAAAATCCGCAGACCGCGTTTTTCGGCGGCAACACCCCGGCAGTCGGCACGCCGGCGGTCGGCCCGCAGGGCGTGCTCAACCCGAACCTGCAGGTCAATCTGACCGGGCCGGGCGGCAGCTTCTTCAACAACCTCAACAATGTCAGCTTGAACCAGGTGCCTGACGTCACCGTCAAGGCGGCATGGGATCCACGGCTCGGTCCCTACAAGCTGCACGTCGAGGCGTGGGCGCTCTATCGCCAGCTGTTCGATCGCTTCGACGGCGCCAATCACACCTACGACACCGGCAGCTTCGGTGGCCACGTCTTCGCCGAGCTGATCCCGAAGACCCTCGACCTGCAGGTCTACGGCGCACATGGCGTGCTCGGCCGCTTCACGGCGACGCCGTTCCCCGATGCGGCGGTGGCGCAGGACGGCACGGTGCTGCCGCTGACGATCACGGCGGCCGCGGCCGGCCTGATCTGGCACGCGACGCCGAGCCTCGATGTCTACAGCTACGCGGGACTGGAGAAGACCAAGGCGAATTTCGCCAATGTGGGAACGGTGCCGTTCGGCTACGGCAATCCGCTCTACAACAACACCGGCTGCTTCACCGAGAACACGCCGGCAGCGAGCTGTAACGGCAATACCAGGGAAGTCCGGCAGGTCACCGCCGGCATCTACGACACCGTCTACCAGGGCAATTACGGCACGGTCAAAGCCGGCGTACAGTACTCCTACACGCAGCGCTTCGCCTTCGCCGGCGTCGGCGGCGCACCCAAGACCGACGACAACATCGTCATGACGCAGGTCAGGTACTATCCGTTCTGATGTTCTGTGGGTGGCAATTGTCCGACGGTCTACTGATCCTTCGGCTCGCGCACGTCGTCGCCCGGCTTGGCCTGGCAATGACGGGCGCGGTCGGCGCCACCTTCGTCGCCGCATTGCTGATGCGGGCCGATCTGCCCTGGTTCGACACCGTCGAATTCACTGTTCTGCTAATCGTGCTCGGAATGACCGGCGCCTATCTCGGGATCGACATCCCGCGCTGGCCGCAGCTCCAGGCCGGCCCGGCGCATCGATCGCCCGCGATCGGTCTTGCCAGCGCGACCGGCACCTTCCTCGCGGCTGGAGCCGGCCTACTCGCACTCTATGCTTTCGTGATCGACGAAACGTCTGCTCCCGCCAGCAACCTCTTGTTCGGCGCCACCTGGATGCTGGGGGTGTGCATGCAGATCGGCGCCGGTCTCGCCGGCCGCCGCCGCATTACGCAGGTCAAGGGTCGCAATTAGCCGGGCTTCTTGTCGAGCTGTCCGTGCTGGCGGCCGAAATCCGCGGCCGCCGAATCCTGACCGATCTCGACGATGCCGCGGCGGATGGCGCGGGTGCGGGTGAAATGGTCGAACAGCGCCTCGCCGTCGCCACGGCGGATCGCGCGCGTGAGCTTGGCGAGATCCTCGGTGAAGGTGCCGAGCATCTCCAGCACGGCGTCCTTGTTGGCGAGGAAGACGTCGCGCCACATCGTCGGGTCGGAGGCCGCGATGCGGGTGAAGTCGCGGAAGCCGCCGGCGGAGAACTTGATGACCTCCGACTCCGTCACCTGTGCCAGCTCGTCGGCGGTACCGACGATGGTGTAGGCGATCAGATGCGGCAGATGGCTGGTGATCGCGAGCACGAGATCATGATGATCCGGCGTCATCACCTCGACCTTGGCGCCCATCGCCGCCCAGAATGCGCGCAAATGCGCGGTGGCCCCGGCATCGACGCCTTCCGGCGGCGTCAAGATGCACCAGCGGTTGATGAAGAGCTCGGCGAAGCCGGAATCCGGCCCCGAATGCTCGGTGCCCGCGACGGGATGGGCCGGCACGAAATGAACGCTCTTCGGCAGATGCGGCGCCATGTCCTTGACCACCGCGCCCTTGACCGAGCCGACGTCGGAAATGATTGCGCCGGGCTTCAGATGTGCGGCGATCTCCTGCGCCACCTCGCCGCAGGCGCCGACGGGAATGCAGAGGATGACGAGATCGGCATCCTTTACCGCCTCCGCATTGGTCGCCACGACCTGGTCGACGATGCCGAGCTCCATCACCCGCGCGCGGGTCTTTTCCGAGCGCGCGGTGGTGACGATCTCGCCCGCCAGGCCCTGAAGTTTCGCAGCGCGCGCGATCGAGCCGCCGATCAGGCCGAAGCCGATCAGCGCGACGCGCCGGAAGTGTGCCTGCTCGCTCATTTGCCGGCCATGAAGTCGCGCAAGGCCTCGGCGACGAGGCGGTTGGCCTCCTCGGTGCCGATGGTCATGCGCAAGCAATGCGGCAGGCCGTAATTCTTCAGCGCGCGCAGCACGAGACCGCGCCTGGTGAGGAAGGCGTCGGCGTCGTCGGCCGTCTTGCCCTTCTCGGTCGGGAAGTGGATCAGCACGAAATTGGCGACGCTCGGCGTCACCTTCAGCCCGAGCTTGCCGATCTCCTCGGTGAGCCAGTTGCGCCAGGTCTCGGTGAACTGCTTCGACATCGCCTGGTGCGCGGTGTCCTCGATGGCGGCGACAGCGGCATACATCGCCGGCGTCGACACGTTGAACGGGCCGCGGATGCGGTTGACCGCATCGATGATGTGCTCGGGGCCGAACATCCAGCCGACGCGCAGCGCCGCAAGGCCGTGGATCTTGGAGAAGGTGTGCGTCACCACGGTGTTCTCGGTGGTCGCGACCAGCTCGATCCCCATCTCGTAATCGTTGCGCGAGACGTAGTCGGAATAGGCGGCATCGAGCACCAGCAGCACATGCGACGGCAGGCCGGCGCGCAGGCGCTTGACCTCGTCGAACGGGATGTACGTGCCGGTCGGGTTGTTGGGGTTGGCGAGCCAGACCAGCTTCGTCTTGGGCGTCACGGCTTTCAGGATGGCGTCGACGTCGCAGGTGAGGTTCTTCTCGGCCGCAATCACGTTCTTGGCCCCGACCGCCATGGTCGCGATCGGGTAGACCAGGAAGCCGTGCGTGGTCGAGATCGCCTCGTCGCCATGGCTGAGATAGGTGTGGGCGAGCAGATTGAGGATCTCGTCCGATCCGGCGCCGCAGATGATGCGATTGGGGTCGAGGCCGAAGGAGCGGCCGATCGCCTCGCGCAGCACGCGTGAGGTTCCCTCCGGATAGTCTTCCAGATGATCCGCGACGTGCTTGAAGGCCTCGATCGCCTTGGGCGAGGGTCCGAAGGGCGTCTCGTTGGCCGAGAGCTTGAACACCTTGCGGCCCGGCTCCGCCACCGGGCTCTTGCCGGGCGTGTAGGGCGCAATATCGAGAATGCCGGGATTCGGCACGGGGCGGGACATCTTCAACTCCGAGATTGGCTGGGCGCGAACTTACGATTTCGCCCCGGTCGGGGGCACCGTATAGCGCGTTGCGTGGCTGCCGACGAGGGCCGTGGAGCGCACCGAGGCCCCCGCCTCGATCAGGGCAGCCCTGATTTTGTCGATGCCGGTGGCTGATGTCACCGACACCAGCAGCGCTGCGCCGTCGAAGGCGGTATCGGGCACCGCCACGATCTCGGCCAGCGGCGACAGCGCGCGCGCCACCTCGGCGTTCCAGCCGGAGACGCGCACGCTGAAGGTCTCCACTTCCGTGACCAGCGCGCTGTCGGCGACGCGCGAGATCGCGAACACGGGCAGCGCCGCCGGATGGTCGGCGCGTTCGACGAAGGGCATGCGCGCGATGATCTTCGGCGCGCCGTCGGCCTCCAGCTCCAGCCACCACGGCGTGCGGCTCGAGGTCGCCGAGACCAGCGCAAGATCGCCCTTGGATTTCGCCACCGCCTCGACCGCGGCCTGCGCGCTGAAATGGGCGACGTAAGGCACCGTGAAGCCGAAATGGAAGCGCACGGAATCGCGCATGGCAGGCTCGCTCACCGAGATGTCGGCGTGCACGGAGAACGGCGCCTGGACATAGGTGAAGGTGGAGATGATGACGCGCCAGATGCTCTCGACCGTGTCGAGCGGCAGAATGCCGCGATGGCGCTGCACGATCTCACGCATCATCGAGGCCTCGCGCGCCGGGCGGAACGCCGAGCCGACCTCCTGGGTCTGCTTGACCTGGATCAGGCGATCGATGATGTCGCCACGCTGCATCAGGAGGCGATGCATGGCCTCGTCGATCGCGTCGATCTCCTTGCGCAATTCCTGGAGCGATGGTGGCGCCGGCGGACGTTGGGACATATCTGACAGGCTGTGTTGTGAGGGAGCGGTCGAGGTTCTGATTAGGCAGTCGGGGCGGCGAAAGCAAAGAGAAATGCAAGAGGACGCGAGACCTGCCGGTCCGCGCGGCGAGAGCCGATTTTGCTCAATCCGGACCGTGACTTGACGAAATCAGCCTGAGCCGGTAGGTTTTTGCCCGTTCCGTGGTCATTTGAGCCGGCCGGCTTGCAGCCACGTTAAAAAACTCGCTAAACAGGCCGGGGACGCTTCCGATCCCGGCCGAACCTATCATTCAGGCCGGGTTTTTCATGGCCTGATGTCAGCGGCGGTTCTCGTGGCCGTCGCAAACGAGGTCGATGATGGTTGGCGTCAAGTCCGTGCCCAGTCCCGCGATCAGTGCCGACGATCGCTCGCATGAGGTCGATCATCCGAGCTCGCAGCTTGCGCTGTTCGGCACTGAGCAGCCGCTGCGGCTCGATTGCGGCGTCGATCTCTCGCCGTTTCAGATCGCCTATCAGACCTATGGCGAACTCAACGCCGACCGTTCCAACGCGGTGCTGATCTGCCATGCGCTGACCGGAGACCAGCACGTCGCCAATGTGCATCCCGTCACCGGCAAGCCCGGCTGGTGGGAGACGCTGGTCGGCCCCGGCCGGCCGCTCGATCCTGCGAGGTACTTCATCATCTGCTCCAATGTGATCGGCGGCTGCATGGGTTCGACCGGCCCGGCCTCGATCAATCCCGCGACCGGCAAGGTGTGGGGCCTGGATTTTCCCGTCATCACCATTCCCGACATGGTGCGCGCGCAGGCGATGCTGATCGACCGGCTCGGCATCGACACGTTGTTTGCCGTCGTCGGCGGCTCGATGGGCGGGATGCAGGTGCTGCAATGGACGGCGGCGTACCCTGCACGCGTCTACTCCGCGCTGGCGATTGCCTGTGCGACGCGGCACTCGGCGCAGAACATCGCCTTCCACGAACTCGGCCGCCAGGCCGTGATGGCCGATCCGGACTGGCACAATGGCGGCTATGCCGATCACGGCATCCATCCGCATCGCGGCCTCGCGGTCGCACGGATGGCTGCGCACATCACCTATCTCTCGGACGCCGCCCTGCATCGCAAGTTCGGGCGGCGCATGCAGGACCGCGAGCTGCCGACCTTCTCGTTCGACGCCGACTTCCAGGTCGAGTCCTATCTGCGCTACCAGGGCTCGTCCTTCGTCGAGCGCTTCGACGCCAACTCCTATCTCTATCTGACCCGCGCGATGGATTATTTCGACATCGCCGCCGACCATGGCGGCGTGCTGGCGAAGGCCTTCGCGGGGATCCAGACCCGCTTCTGCGTGGTCTCCTTCACCAGTGACTGGCTGTTTCCCACATCCGAATCGCGCGCGCTGGTGCACGCGCTGAACGCATCGAGCGCGCGGGTGTCGTTCGCCGAGATCGAGACCGATCGCGGCCACGACGCCTTCCTGCTCGACGTGCCCGAATTCTTCGACATCTCGCGCGCCTTCCTGCAATCGGCCGGCAAGGCGCGCGGGCTCACCGACAAGGACGGCTGACATGTCCGCGCAAGAAGTGCTGCCGTTCAACGGCATCGTGACCACGCAATCGGGAAACTATCGCGCCGACCATCTGCTGGTCGCCGAGATGGTCAAGCCGGGCTCAAAGGTGCTCGACGTCGGCTGCGGCGAGGGCGATCTGCTTCAACTGCTGGAGACCCGCGGGATCGACGGCCGCGGCATCGAACTATCTCGTGAAGGCGTCAACCGCTGCGTGGCAAAGGGCCTCGCGGTGGTGCAGGGCGATGCCGACACCGATCTCGTGAATTATCCGGACGATGCCTTCGACTACGTGATCCTGTCGCAGACGCTACAAGCGACGCGGCAGCCCAAGGTCGTGCTGGAAAACCTCCTGCGCATTGGCCGCCGCGCCATCGTCTCGTTCCCGAATTTCGGCTTCTGGCGGATGCGCCTCCAGCTCCTGATCGGCGGCCACATGCCGCGCACGGAAAACCTGCCGGCCAGCTGGTACGACACCGCCAACATCCATTTCTGCACCATCAAGGATTTCGTCGAGCTCTGCGACGAAATCCATGTCAAGATGGAGCGTGCCGAAGCGCTCGACCTCTACGGCCGCCCCTTGCGCCTGCGGTTGCCCTGGTGGGTGTGGAATCTGTTCGGCGAGCAGGGGGTGTTCCTGCTCAGCCGAGGCGGTGGGAAGTAGTTTTTCGTCATTGCGGCGGCGGACGGCGATACCTGACTCAGGGAACTAGACCAAGTATCCAATCCTGCGGCTAACCAAAGTTGAGCCTCTAGGTTGCATGTCCTCGATTCCTTCAGCCATAATGCCGCTGGGGAAATGAAGGGCTGAGACGATGGGTAGAGCGCTGCCGGCACTCGCTGTGCTGTTCAGTGTGGGCTTGACGTACGAACCGGTACTCGCCCAGAGCGGAAGCGACATCGTTAACATTTTTGGTGGCCTGGTTCAGACCGCGATCACTCAGGCGACCCAGGCCGAGTGGCGCAAAATTCCGGCGGCCGAGATGTCCTGCATCGACGAGAACCTGCGCCAGCGCGGCTTGTCGATTGCGCAAGCGGTTCAGCAAGGCATCAGCCCCGGCGACGGCCGGCTTGCGGACGTGCGCCGCTTCTGCCGAAGCGGCCTCGCGCAAAATCCATCGGGCATAGCCGTGAGCCCGAGCGTGATCTCGATCTATGCAGTCGACGGACTTAACCTCGGCGCGAAGGTCAACTTCGAAAGCTCGGTCTATCGGCAATATCAGTGTAGTCCCAGCGAACAGTTCAACGGCTTCAGCTGGTGCACCCGCAAGGTGGCGGAAAGCTCGAGACGGGGACCGTTCGTGTCGTCCTACTCGATCCTGCATTCGCCCGACGGCACGGTGTCCTACGTCAACCGCTACCTGGAGCCGGCATGGTTCAGCGGCAACGAGGCGAATGAAGACATCGGACGACTTGCGAGAAAGTACGGCCAGCCCAACGTGATGGCCATGCCGCAAGCTGAAGGTGTGCAAGGGCTCATGGCCAGCTGGGGCACGGTCACGCTGCTGCCGCTCGACGCGAACAATTTGGCCCTGCTCGCGCAGGGCCGCGACATCAGGGCCGGCTTCATGGTGGACTTCCTCGGCAATTTCCGCCGATCCGCGCAGCTCGGCTTGCCCATCTACCGCCTGGCCGGTGGGCCGGGTTTCGTCTGGGCTGCCAACTGGGACCAAGGCGGGCGAGGCACGCTGCGGTTCTTTGCTGTTGATGCGTCCACATTCGCAGGACCCGCTCCGGTCCAGCCGCAGGTTCAGGCGAATCTCGGCACGTCTTCGATTGCCGATTCAGCCGCGTCGGAACCTGCTTCGCCGTCGCCCCCGCCGGTCTCCGCCGCTCAACCATCGCCGCCGGTCTCGACCGCGCCTCCTCCGCCGCCAGCTTCACCGCCCCCGGCGGTCACCCGCATCAATCCCGATGAGCGCGCGCGGCAACGGATCAAGGATACTCTAAGCAGGGTTTCCTATCATCGAGGCGATCTTCCGAACGATAACTTCAAGACCAAGCTGGATGCGATC